>JBBSOW010000030.1:0-32753 GCA_038259365.1 Propionibacteriales bacterium | reverse complement strand
GTGGGTGAGGAGATCGGAGATCCTAAAGATTGCTTTGGCTCGGGCCGAAAAGTGTCTGAGCCTCCTGATTGACTTGTTTCATGGAGGGAACCATTCGTGGCATCGCCGATGAGCTGCTCGATACCGTCGCGACGATATCGTGCGCCGAGGTCCAAAAGGTGCGCTTGATCGCCGACCTGGTCGACGCCTCCTGCACGCTTGGCCCGGTCCAGCTCACGGGTGGGGAACGCCTGGTCGACTCGGGGGCGGACGGCACCCCGGAGTTCGCCGAGTTCCTCGTGCCTGAATTGGCGGCGATGCTCAAGATCGGTGAAGCGACGGCGTGGGCGCTGATCCGCGACGTCATGAACCTGCGGCACCGCCATCCCCGCCTGTGGTCCGCCCTGGGCCGCGGCGAAGTGCCGGTGTGGCAGGCCCGCAAGATCGCCGAACGGTGCGCCGGAGCGGGCCTGGGTCGTGACGCGGCCATGCTCGTGGATCGCCGGTTGCAATCGTCGTGGGGCCGCATGCCGTGGAACCGCCTCTCACGCAAGGCCGACGGCCTTATCGTCTCCGCCGATCAAGCCTTGGCGGCCCAGCGCGCCGCCGAGCGGAAGGCCGAACGCTTCGTCGCCGTCCACCACGACGGGGACGGCTCCTCCACCCTGGTCGCACGGATGAACACCGCCGACGCCGTGTGCCTGAAGAACGCGATCGACTCCATCGCCCACGCGATGGTCCTCGAAGGACGACCCGAGTCACTACCGCAGTTGCGCTCCGAAGCCCTCGGAGAGCTCGCCCGGCCCACCGACCGCGGCACGCTTCCCCGGCCCGAGGCGACCCTGGTGGTCCACGTCGCTCGCGAAGCACGGGACGCCAACCCGGTTCGTGGTGGAACCGTCGCTCGCGAAGACGCGATCGGGCCGCTGCTGCTGGGCCAGGTGCGCGAGTTGTTGGCCCACAGCAGGGTCCGGCTGTTGCCGGTGCTCGACCTGGCCGGCGACCCGGCCGCGGACGCGTACGAGATCCCCGAACGGATCCGCACCCAGCTCCAGATCCGCGAACCCTTCTCGATCTTTCCGTTCTCCACCACCCGCTCGGTGCACGCCGATCTGGATCACACTAACCCCTATAGGTCCAACGGCCCACCGGGCCAAACCCGGCCGTCCAATCTGGGTCCTCTTGGGCGGCGGGAACACCGGGCCAAGACTCACGGCAGTTGGCAGCTCAGCCAACCCGAACCAGGAACCTACGAATGGCGATCTCGGCTCGGATACGCCTACCGGGTCAGCAACGGATACACCTCACGAAACGATCGGCCCGATATCACCCTGCCCGATATCACCGTGCCCGAGCGAGACTCAGATTTTGGCCCGCCACCCGCCGGCGCCGTTCTGCTGGATGAGACCCCGCCGGATGAGTTCGAGACCGACGAAGGGTGGCCGGACTCCTCAGCCGCCTGACGGCTCCGTCGCAGATGCGCGCAGCCACGATCGAACCGCCCGGGTGGCGCGCACGTCGTCCTCGTTGTACTCCAGCACCCGCTGGCGGGCCTGTTCGCGCGCCTGGGCGGTCTCGGCGTGCACCGCATCGTCGAACCAGCGTTGGGAGTTCAACCCGCCCGGGTCGGCGTCGCGCCAGGAGAAGCCCGCCCCCTCGTGGGCCACGACCTTCAGACCCAGCCCGTCGACCCCGAAGTACTGATCGCGGATGAGGCCGAACAGGTCGACGAAGTGGTCTTCGGCGAATTCCAACCCCCACCACAGCAGGGGGTCGTCGCTGCGCTTGGCGAGCTGACGCATCCGCACGAGCTCGTAGTCGGAGTAGTGATACACCCGGATCATTGGCTGGCCGGGCCGCTCGGCCAGCGACTTCAACCACCCCAGCGCTTGACGGGCCAAGGCGATCTCGGTGTCGTCGTCCAGGTCCTGCCAGCGGGCGTGGGGGAGGAACGAAGCCTGTTCGCCAGGCGCGTTGACCAGGAACCCCCACAGGTAGACGCGCTCGTCCTGGGCGGTCTCGATATCGAAGTCGATCTCGATGTCGGCGCGGGGCAGCTCGATGGGCGCCTCGGTGAGGCGCTCCAGCCGGACCCCGCGGGCCATCAGCTCGGCTCGTCGGGCGGTGAGACGTAACCGCTCCTCCGCGCCGGTTCGGTGCCGCACCTCGGGCAGGTAGGACGGGAGCAGGGTGTCGAGGTCGGCGGTCACCAGATCGGTGACGGTGCGGATCCCCAGGGAGCGCAGCACGCCGATCTCGCGCACATCTAGCGGCGCCTTGGAGATCCTGACGCTGAGATCGTCGGAATCCAACAGCGGTTGGCAGATCTCCCACCAGGGACAGCGGTTGCACTCGTACACCTTGATGGGCGAGACAACCGGGGCAGGCGGGTCGGGCTCGCCCTGGCGCATGGCGACCTCGGCCACCCGGCAGCGGAACGCGTGCTCGTGTTTGTAGCGCTGCATGGGCGAGCGGAGTTTCCAGCCGCTCTCGCTCGAGCGGGAAAAGGTCCGCATCTGTTCGTCGTCGAGGTCGATCCAAGCGATGCCGTGCCGCTCGTCCCCGCCGGGTCCGGGCAGCCGTTCGGTGCCGATGAGACCCGCCATCCGGGGGCCCGCACTCACGTGACCGGCGTTCTCGAGCACCTTCCAGCACTGCGCGATCTGCAGCATGTCCCGATCTCGCCGCCGATACAGGGCCACCCGATCGGGCACCTTGGAGGAGGACTGCCAGCGCGGACGGTCGAGCCAGGTCCACGACATGGTCCACGGAACCCGCCTCGCGACTCGGGCCTCGCTGACCCGGTGCCGCTTCGCCTCGACCGGGTAGTAGCCGGGCGTGCCCCGCTCAGTGCCGGGACCGCGCACCAAGATGTCGGGACGACCTCGGCGATGCCCCTCCAGATCGAGCGGCAGCCACCCGCCGATGATCACCTCGACACCGTCGACCATGGCCACCTCGGTACGCGCCACCATGGCCGCCGCGTCGTCGTGCACGTCGCGCAGGTCCAACAGGGAGCCGCCGAACTGGGCGCGGAGTTCGTCGCAGACGGCGTCGGTGAAGGCGTTGCTGCCGGAGAAGATCTCGAGCAGCGCCTCGTCCTGGACGGGGCCCGGGGCAAAGGTCCGGGTCGGATCGAACCTGTGGTGGGTCTTTACCGGGCAGCTGCTCGCGGCGTAGGGGTCAAGCGTGAAACTCGGCGACTCATCGCTGCATCGAGACATCAGGCCCAACCGCGGTGCAGGGCGACGATGCCGCCCGTGAGGTTACGCCATTGGACGCCCCGCCAACCGGAGCGCGCCATCATTTCGGCGAGCCCGTCTTGGCTGGGCCAGGCGAGGATCGATTCCGCCAGGTAGTGGTACGCCTGCGGGTTGGAGGAGACGAGGCTGGCCATCTTGGGCAGACCCACCATCACGTAGTTCTCGTACAGCTCGCGCACCGGAGCCCAGGTGAGGGTGGAGAACTCGGCGATCACCAGGCGCCCGCCCGGCTTGGTCACCCGCAGCAGTTCGGCGAGCGCGGCCTCGGTGTGTTCCACGTTGCGCAGGCCGTAGGAGATTGTGACGGCGTCGAAGCTGTGGTCGGCGAAGGGTAGGCCCAGCGCGTCCCCGGCGACGAAGCTCAGGTCCGGCTGCCGGGTGCGGCCGACCTCCAGCATGCCGACGCTGATATCGGTGGGCACGACCAGCGCGCCGCGGTCGGCGAAGGGCCGGCTGGAGGTGCCGGTGCCAGCGGCCAGATCGAGCACCCGTTGGCCCGGTTGCGGGTCGACGGCCCGGACGAGCAGGCGTCGCCAGTACCGGTCGATGCCGAGGGTCATGAGATCGTTCATCAGGTCGTAGCGAGCCGCCACATGATCGAACATCGTCGAGACGTCGGCTCGCCGCTTGCTCAGGCTGGCCCGGTAGTCCTGTTTCGCCACGTCGGTGATTCTGCCACCTGGTACCGACAACCGGCACTTTCGCTGGACCCAGCGGCGAACTCGCCCCGCCGTCAGGTGCGAATACTGCCCCTGGGTGGCCTCTGAGCACAGACATGCCGGCACCCCACTCGGGGACGGTTGGCGCGTACTAGATTGGCGATCATGGAACCGGTGTACGAGGCCGCGGGCGGTGACGAGGGGTTGCTCCGGTTGGCACGCGCGTGGCATGGCCGGGTGACGGCCGACGAGGTGGTAGGGCATGCGTTCAGCCACGGTTTCCACCCCGATCACACCGAGCGGCTCGCGGCTTACTGGGCCGAAGCTCTCGGTGGCCCCACGACTTACTGCGACACCTACGGTGACGAGAGTTCCGTCGTCGCCATGCACAGCGGGAACGGTCACCACGAGGAGATGGACCGTCGCGCGATCGCCTGCTTCGACCAAGCTCTCGCAGATGGCGGGCTGGCGGCTGATCTGGGGCTCGGCAGGGTATTACACGACTACTTCGCGTGGGCGACGACAACCACGATGGCGCGATACCCAGAATCCGCCGACGATGTCCCAGCAGGTCTTGCTATCCCGCACTGGTCGTGGGACGGGCTTCAGGACTGAGGGGGAACCGACCCGGGCACGGGCGGGGATGAGCCCGGGCCGTGCGTCGATGCGGGTGGTTTGGGCCGAAGCGGGCAGAATCTAGGGCATGGCTAATCGACCCACCGTTCTTAAGGTCGACGGAATCAAACGGGCTTACGGGCCCGTGACGATCGTCGATCACTTTGACCTGACCGTCTACGCCGGCGAGGCGGTTGCGCTCACCGGGCGCAACGGCGCCGGTAAGTCCACCGTGCTCCGCTGCCTGATCGGTGCGGACAAGGTGGACGAGGGCACCATCGAGGTCAACGGTGAACCGCTGAGCGAGACTTCTGCGGTCATCCGCCGCGACGTCGCCACCGTGATCGACGACCTAGACTTCTTCCCCGACCTCAGCGTCGTTGAGCACCTCGATCTGTTGGCCCGCGCGCACGGCGTGCTGGAGCCCGAAGAGGTGGTCGATCAGATCCTGCACGAGGTGCAGTTGGTGCCCCAGTCCGGCCAGCTCCCCGGCACGCTGTCCTCGGGCCAGCGCCGACGCCTCGCGCTCGCCACGGCCTTCGTGCGCCCCAAGCGTCTCCTCGTCTTGGACGAGCCCGAGCAGCGCCTCGACGTCGAGGGCGTCGGCTGGCTGGCCCAGCGGCTCGTCGAGGAGCGTGAACAGGGCCTGGCCATCGTGTTCGCCAGCCACGAGCCGTCACTGGTGGAGACCGTCGCCACGCGGATCGTGGAGTTGGGGGCCCCGCGCGGTGAGTGAATTGAAGGTCACCGCCGGTGCCGCCATCGACGAACGCGAACTCCAACGCCTCATCAAGGACTGGCGCCACGGGCGCGCCACCCGCAACGTCTTCGAGGCCATCTCTGACGCCTACGTCGCGGTGTTCGCCGCCGTCATGGTGGGCGCCATGGCGGCCAACGTGCTGCTCAAGGCCCAGACCGTGGCCGCCTCGTGCGACCAGCTGGGCTGTCAGTCCGCCCGCAGCTACCTGCCGTGGGCGGTGTTCGCCCTCTGCCTGGCCGTCGCCCTGGGGGTGGCGCGGCTCTTCGGGCCGGTGCTGGCCTCCGCAGCCGAGGGCTTCTGGCTGCTCGACGCCCCCCTCAAGCGGTCGAAGATCTTGCGCAGGCGGCTCGTGGCCGCCCTCTTGCTCTCGTTCGCCTTTGGAGCCGTGGTGGGTGCCCTCATCACGCTGCTGACCGGTGCCGAGCCTGTCGCGATCATCGCCTGGGCGGCCGCGACGGCCCTCGGCTGCTCCGGCCTGGTGGCCTGGGCCGCCGCCGAGCAGGGCGTCGATCGGACGCTGGCCACCCGCATCGTCGCCCGGATCGCCGCGACGGTGGCGTTCCTCGCGCTCCTCATCGTCGTCGGGGTCGCGGCCAACTGGTTCACGCTCACGCTGCCCGCTTCCGCCAACCTGCTCATCGCCGGCGCCGTCGGCGCTCTCGGCCTGCTGCTGCTCCTCGGCGCCGCCGTGGTCGCCAACGCCCGGTTGAACCAGATGAGCCGCACCCGGTTGGTCAGCGGCGGCTCGCTGGTGAAGGGCCTCTCCGGGGCCTTTTACGCCCTCGATCTGGGCCTGGCCCACGACATCGTCGTCGCGCGCGAGGCCATGGAGCGCGGTCACGTGAAGTCTCGTCGCGGCGGCGGCAGCGGCCTCAACGCCCTGCGCTGGCGAGAGCTGCAGCGGATCCGGCGCGCGCCGCGTCCGCTGTTCACCATCGCGGCCACGATCATCGTCCCCTACGCGGCCGACGCGCTCGGCATGGCCACCCTGGCCCCCTTCCTCGGCGCCCTGGTCCTGTGGCTCGCGCTCATCCCGCTGATGGGCGGGCTGCGGGTCCTCACCCGTACGACCGGCCTGGCGCGCTGCTTCCCCTTCAGCACCGTTCAGCTCCGCTCGGCCGCCATCACGGGCCCCCTGGTCGTCGGCGTCGTGTGGGCGCTCGCGACCATCCCCGCCTTCGTCGGATTCGGCGACGGTGTCGCGAAAAGAGACCTCTTCCAGGCCGTGCTCGTCGCCGTGGTGACCGCCGGGGCCGGCGTATTGGGCGCGATGCGTTGGACCACCGCCAAGCAGATCGACTTCGGCAAGCCGATGGTCGCGACGCAGGCGGGGGCGTTCCCGCCCGGGTTGATGGCCAACCTGTTCAAGGGCCTCGACATGGTGCTCATCATCACCGCGCCCGTCATGCTGGGCTGGTCGCCGGTGATCTCGTTCGCCATCGGCGGCATCGCCACGGTGGTGTTGTTGGGCTCGTTCAACATGGACGAGCTGAAGGCCCAAGAGCAGCGCCAAAAGCGCGCCATGGTCGAGCAGAAGGCCGCGCGCGGGGCCGCGACGACGACGACGAAGCCGAACCAGCCGACCTCCCAATCCAAGGCCGCCCGGGCCCAGGAGCAGGAGATCGCCAAGCTGACCAACAAGAACAAGACCAAACCCAAGCCGGCCCAGAGCAAACAGGGGCAGAGCAAGCAAGGGCGGGGCAAGCAGGGGCAGGGCAAGCAGCGCCGATGAGCCACGCCCTCGTCCCCCCGATGGCGGCGACTCGACTGCGAACCGCCACGGTGAGCGTGGCCGCGCCGGGTGATCTGCGCGAATACCTGCCCGCCTCGGGCGCTCGCTCGGCCTGGCTACGCCACGGCGACGGCATGGTGGCGATCGGTGAGGCGATGCGCCTCGAGGTCGAGGACATAGCGGTTGCCGAGGCCTGGTGGCAGCGCACGATAGCGCGCTCGGGGCTCGGGGGCTCCGGGGTTGGCGACCTGCCCAGAGACGGCCGCGGCCGGCCCTTGTCCGGTTCGGGGCCCATCGCGTTCGGATCCTTCACCTTCGATCCCGGTCACACCGCCCAGCGCTCGGTGCTCATCGTGCCGGAGCTGATCATCGGACGCCGGGATGGGCGCGGCTGGGTGAGCGCCATCACCGCCGACGGCACCACGCCCCTTCCCCGGCTCCCCAACCGCACCGCGGCTGCCGCCGCCCACGCCGAGATCGCCTGGGCTGACGATTCGATGAGCGGGCCGATGTGGCAGCAGTGCGTCGCCGACGTCGTCGAGCGGTTGGCCGGGTCGGACCTGGCCAAGGTCGTCCTGGCCCGCTCGGTGCTGGCCGAGTGCGTTGAAGAGCTGGATTGGCGCACCGTGTTGCAGCGGTTGTCGCAGGGCTACGAGAACTGCTGGAGCTTTTGGGTCGACACCCTGATCGGCGCGAGCCCGGAGATGCTCGTGCGCAAGCAGGCGGGGCTCGCCACCTCGCGGGTGCTGGCCGGCACCATCCAGCGCACCGGGGAGACCGGGCAGGATCTGGCCTTGGCCTCGGGGTTGGCCCGCTCGGGTAAGGATCTGGATGAGCACGAGTACGCCGTCGCCTCGGTGGCGCGGGCCCTGGAGCCGTTCTGCTCGGGCATGAACGTGCCCGATTCGCCCTACGTGCTGGAGTTGCCGAACGTGCTGCACCTGGCCACCGACGTCACCGCCGTCGCCGATTCCGGCGTGAGCTCGCTCGCCCTGGCGCACGCCTTACACCCCTCGGCCGCCGTGTGCGGCACCCCCACCGAAGGCGCGCGGAAACTGATCCGTGAGGTGGAGGAGCTCGACCGTGGCCGTTACGGCGGGCCGGTTGGCTGGATGGACGCCCGCGGTGACGGCGAATGGGCCATCGCCCTGCGGTGCGGACAGATCGTCGACGAGCACACCATGCGGCTCTTCGCGGGCTGCGGCATCATCGAAAGTTCGCAACCTGGCGCGGAATTGACCGAATCGGTGGCAAAGTTGATCCCGATGCGAGAGGCGCTGTCCTAGTCTTCTTGCTTGGAGCCGAACGCCGAGCGAGCAAGCCCGGTCACCGGTGCAGCCAAAGGGGGCAGACGGTGGCGCAGCAGCTGACGGGCGGTTCACGGCGCAAGATCAGCCGCGCCGAGAAGGTGCACGCCGCCACCCCGGCGTCGCGCAACCGTGTGGTGGACTTCCTGCGGGCCGCGGCGATCACCGTCGTGGTGTTGGGGCATTGGACCATGGCGGCCGTCTACGCCGACGGCGGCGGGATCCTGCCCCACGGCGCGCTCGAGGCTCCGTGGACCCACCCGCTCACCTGGATCTTTCAGGTGATGCCCATCTTCTTCCTCGTCGGCGGCTACTCCAACGGCATCTCGCTGCGTTCGGCGCGGCGCAAGGATATCGGCTACGCGCAGTGGTTGCGGGCCCGGCTGCGACGGCTCGGCACGCCGCTCATCCCGCTCCTGTTGGGGTGGCTGGTGGCCTGCGTCATCGCGCTCGCCGCGGGCATCGCCCCCGCCACGCTCGCGACCGCGACGCAGATGGCGCTCATCCCGACGTGGTTCCTGGCCGCCTACCTCATGGTGATCGCGCTGGCCCCGCCGTGCCTATGGCTGTGGGAACGCTTCGGGTTGAAAAGCGTCGTCGCCGGCCTCGCGTTGGCCGCCGTCGTCGACGCGATCAGCATCGGGCTGTCCTCCCCGCTGGCGGGCTACCCCAACTACGTGCTCGTGTGGGCGAGCTTCCACCAGTTCGGCTATGCGTGGCTCGACGGCAAGCTCGCCGGTCCCGCCCGTCGGCTGGGGATGATCGTCGTCGGGGCTATCGGCCTGGCCCTGCTCGTGGGCCTCGGCCCCTACCCGGTGTCCATGGTGAGCGTGGAGGGGGCCGAGATCAGCAACTCCAACCCCACGCGGATCACGATGGCGTTTCTCGGCATGGTCCAGGCCGGCATCGTGCTCTTGGCCGAACCCGCCCTGAAGCGGCTGCTGCAGCGGCCGCGCCTGTGGCTGATCACGGTGGGCATCAACCAGCGCATCATGACCTGGTTCCTGTGGCATCTCACCGCCCTCGTCGCGGTCTCCGGGGTGCTGTTGGCCTTCGGTGGCCCGGGCCTGCACCTGGTTCCGAACTCGGGGGTGTGGTGGGCCACCCGCCCGCTGTGGTGGGCGGTGCTGCTCGTGGTCACTTTTGGCTTCGTCGCGGTGTTCGGCCGGTTCGAGAATCCGCGGCCCGACGAGCGCCCCGCGCCGCCGGTGTGGCAACCCGTCGCCGCGGCCGTGTGCGTCGTCGCCGGGCTGGCCGTGATGGCCAACGCCGGGATGGTCAACGCGGGCGGGCTGGTGTGGATCTGGCCCCTCCTGCCGGTGCTGGGGCTGGCGGTCTTCTCGGTGGTCCGGCTTCCTCGACCAGGATCCACGAGAGCCAAGAAGAGGGACACCGAACGGGCTATTAGGTAAGCACGCGGTTGCGTAAATAGGCTCGAAAGGGCTTGTCAGTCGGGGGTTCGAGGCCAGGCGTTGGCTAGCTCACCCTAAATGGCCGGGTCTTGGTTTCCCCCCTAGACTGACCGCGTGACTGTGCAGCGACTTTCCAGGGCGACCCGATGAGTCCGACCCCGACCGGAGTGTCCGAGTTCGACGCCATCGTGGTCGGTGCTGGCCCGGCCGGCTCCTCGACCGCCACCCAGTTGGCCCGCCGCGGGCTCAGCGTGGCCATGCTGGAGAAGTCCAGCTTCCCGCGTGAGAAGGTCTGCGGCGACGGCCTGACCCCGCGAGCCACCCGCCAGCTGATCCGCCTCGGCGTCGATACCTCCCAAGCGGCCGGTTGGCTGCACAACAAGGGCTTGCGGATCTACGGCGGCGGAGCGCAACCCTTCGAGCTGCCCTGGCCCGAGCTGGCCGATTTCCCCTCCTACGGCCTCGTGCGTCCGCGCTCGGACTTCGACGATCTCCTGGCCCGCCACGCCGTCGCCGCGGGGGCCAAGCTGTTCGAGAACACGAACGTCTCCGAGCCGATCCTCGACGATCGCACCGGCCGGATCATTGGGGTGCGCAGCAAGGACGGCGAGGAGTTTCGGGCCCCCCTCGTCGTCGCGGCCGATGGGAACTCCTCGCGGATCAGCCTCAAGATGGGCATCATCAAGCGCGACGACCGCCCGATGGGCGTGGCCGTGCGCACCTACTACACCTCGCCGCGGCACAACGACGACCACCTGGAATCATGGCTGGAACTGTGGGACGGCAAGCGAGGAGAATCCAAGCTGCTGCCCGGTTACGGCTGGATCTTCGGCATGGGCGATGGCACCTGCAACATCGGGCTCGGCGTGCTCAACACCTCCAGCGCGTTCGGCAAGACCGACTACAAGATGTTGCTCAAGCGATGGCTGGACAACACCCCCGAGGAGTGGGGATTTCGCGACGAGAACATGACCACGCCGGTGCGCGGCGCGGCGCTGCCAATGGGCTTCAACCGGGTTCCGCACTACGACCGCGGGCTCCTGCTCGTCGGGGATTCGGGCGGCATGGTGAACCCGTTCAACGGCGAAGGCATTGCCTACGCCATGGAGAGCGCGGAGTACGCCGCCGACGCGATGGCCGAGGCGCACTATCGTGGTGTGGGCACCACGGGAGCCGAGAAGGCGCTCCGCGCCTACCCCACCCGGCTGCGCGCCGAACTGGGCGGCTACTACCGTCTAGGGGGAATCTTTGTGAAGCTGATCGGACACCCCGAGGTCATGAAGGTCTGCACCAAGTACGGCCTGCCGCGCAAGACCCTGATGAAGTTCACCCTCAAGCTGTTGGCCAACCTGACCGACGGCAACGAGGGCGACGCGATGGACAAAGTGATCAACTCGTTGTCGAAGGTTGCGCCGTCGGCGTGAGGGGAAACGGCATGATTGACGCAGGACACTCGATCGTCTACGAAAGGGGTGCGCCATGAACTACTACTTCCCGCTCGTGGTGATGGTCATCATCGCGGGGGGTTTCGCGGCGGTCTCCATCGTGCTGAGCCTCAACGTCGGCCCGAAGCGCTACAACCGCTCCAAGTACGAGTCCTACGAGTGCGGCATCGACCCCACCCCACAGCCCGTCGGCGGCGGCCGGTTCCCGGTGAAGTACTACATCACGGCGATGCTCTTCATCGTCTTCGACATCGAGATCGTGTTCCTCTACCCCTGGGCCGTCGCCTTCGACTCCCTGGGGCCGTTCGCGCTGATCGAGATGATCCTGTTCATCGGTACGGTCTTCGTGGCCTACTTCTACGTGCTGCGCCGGGGTGGTCTCGAATGGGACTGATCCTCGGTTGGCCGGCATCGAGTACCATCACCTGCGGCGGAAGGCACTGAAATGGGTCTGGAAGAGCAACTCCCGAGCGGGGTCATGCTGACCTCAGTCGAGTGGATCGCGGGTTGGATGCGCCAAGCGTCCTTCTGGCCGGCCACCTTCGGCCTGGCCTGCTGCGCCATCGAGATGATGACCTACGCCGCGCCGCGCTACGACGCCGGCCGCTGGGGCCAGGAGGTCTTTCGCGCCTCCCCGCGCCAGGCCGACCTCATGATCGTCTCGGGCCGCGTCAGCCAGAAGATGGCCCCCGTGGTGCGCCAGGTCTATGACCAGATGCCCAACCCCAAGTGGGTGCTTTCCATGGGTGTGTGCGCCAGTTCGGGCGGCATGTTCAACAACTACGCGATCCTCCAGGGCGTTGATCACATTATCCCCGTCGACATCTACGTGCCAGGCTGCCCGCCGCGCCCCGAGATGCTCATCGACGCCATGTTCAAGCTGCGCAAGATGGTGCACGGCACCAAGATGGGCGCCCAGGCCGAGGCGGCCTTCGCCGAGATGGAAGAGCGTGCCCTGACCGCGCCCGCCACCCACGAGATGAAGGGCCTGCTTCGATGAGCGACGGCTCCAAGGGCGGCGACGCGCCCAACCCCAAAGCGACGGGTGCCGAAGTCGACAACCTGACCTCGGGCAAGACAGTGGACGAGAAGCCCGCAGACAGCTCGGCACCCAAGGCCGGGCTGGAGCGCGAGGACGCCCAACCCAGCGGCACCGAGCCGCACCGCGGGCTCGTCGAGGGCCAACCCGTTCAAGCCAGCAGCGTCGAGGTCCGCAGAGGCTTGTTCCACTCCCAGGGGCCAGGCGACACCTCGGGGTACGGCGAGATGCAGTACTTCGTCGAGCAGCCGCACGGCTCGAACCGCCCCTTCGGTGGCTGGTTCGATGACGTGGCCGACGCGATGGCGTTGGAGATCCCCGCCGTCGACGAGGCGATCACCCGCGTTGTCGTGCATCGCGGCGAGATCACCTTCCACGTGGACCGCAAGCACCTCGTCGCCGTGGCCACCGCGCTGCGCGACGTGGAAGCCCTGCGGTTCGAGCTGTTCTCTGGCGTTTCTGGTGTGCACTACCCTGCCGATACCGGCGCCGAGCTGCACGCGGTGTACCACCTGCTCTCGATCACCCACAATCGTCGCATCCGCCTCGAGGTGACCTGCCCCGACGCCGATCCGCACATCCCGTCGCTGGTCCCCCTCTACCCGGCGGCGGACTGGCACGAACGCGAAACCTGGGACATGTTCGGGTTGGTCTTCGACGGCCACCCAGCGCTCACGCGCATCCTGATGCCCGACGACTGGCCGGGCTTCCCGCAGCGCAAGGACTATCCGCTCGGTGGTATCCCGGTGGAATACAAGGGCGCCACCATCGCCCCGCCCGACCAGCGCAGGAGCTATAACTGATGACGACCCACGACGCAGACACCGAAGCCCGCGACGCGAATGGCGCGACGGCGATGAACGACACCACATCCAACGACGCCCCCCCGAACGACCCCTACGCCTCCGAGGGGGAGTCGGGCACGGTCTACATGGCCCAGGGCCAAGACTGGGACGACATCGTCACCGAGCAGGCCGAGCGGGGCGACGAGAAGGTCGTCATCAACATGGGCCCGCAGCACCCCTCCACGCACGGCGTGTTGCGCCTGGTGTTGGAGATGGACGGCGAATCTGTCACCCAGTGCCGCGCCGGCATCGGCTTCCTGCACACCGGCATCGAGAAGAACATGGAGTACCGCACCTGGACTCTGGGCGTGACCTTCGTGACGCGGATGGATTACGTCGCACCGCTGTTCAACGAGGCCGCCTACTGTTTCTCGGTGGAGCGCCTGCTCGGCATCGAGGACGAGATTCCCGAGCGCGCCCAGGTCATCCGCGTGCTCATGATGGAACTCAACCGGATCGCCTCCCACCTGATCTGCATCGGCACCGGTGGCATGGAGATCGGTGCGCTGACGGTCATGACGATCGGTTTCCGGGAGCGCGAGATGATTCTCGACTTCCTCGAGCTGGTGACCGGTCTGCGGATGAACCACGCCTACATCCGTCCCGGCGGGGTCGTCAACGACCTGCCGGCCAACGGCATCGCCAAGCTGCGCGACCTGATCGACTGGTTGCGCAAGCATTTCCCCGAATACGCGGCGCTCTGCAACGAGAATCCGATCTTCAAGATGCGCCTGGAGAACATCGCCTACATGGACCTGAGCACCTCGATGGCGCTGGGGATCACCGGGCCGCCGCTGCGCGCCACCGGCCTGGACTGGGATCTGCGCAAGAAGCAGCCCTACTGCGGCTACGAGACCTACGACTTCGACGTCGTCACCTGGGACACCAGCGATGCCTACGGCCGCTTCCGGGTGCGTGTGCAGGAGATGTGGGAGAGCCTCAAGATCGTCGAGCAGTGCGCCGACCGACTGGAGAAGTCTCAGGGCGAGCCCGTCATGGTAGACGACCTTAAGATCGGCTGGCCGGCGCAGCTGGCCATCGGAACCGATGGCATAGGCAACTCCAACGAGCACATCAAGCACATCATGGGTGAATCCATGGAGGCGCTCATCCACCACTTCAAGATCGTCACCGAGGGCTTCCGGGTGCCGGCGGGCCAGGCCTACGTGGCCATTGAGAGCCCCAAGGGCGAGCTCGGGGCGCACCTGGTCTCCGACGGCGGCACCCGTCCGGTGCGGGCCCACATGCGCGAACCCAGCTTCTGCAACCTGCAGGCCACCCCGGCGGTCGCCGAGGGCGGCATGCTCTCCGACGTCGTCGTGGCGGTTGCCAGCCTCGATCCGGTGATGGGTGGTGTCGACCGATGAGAATCCAGCGCGGTCGGTCCGCATCGAGCTTGCTCGATTCCATATGTTGGTGCGCTGGTTCGATATCGGGTCGGCGCGTTGAGAAGGCAGGTGTCGACCGATGAGAATCCAGCGCGGTCGGTCCGTGTCGAGCTTGCTCGATTCCATATGTTGGTGCGCTGGTTCGATATCGGGTCGGCGCGTTGAGAAGGCAGGTGTCGACCGATGAGCGGTACCAACGGACACTTCCAGAGCCACTTCGCCAATTCAGGGGGGGTGGACTTCGATCAGGCCGGTACGGTGCTGCCCGACCACACGTTGGTGGAGCTGCGCCAGTTGGCGGCCCGCTATCCCTTCAAGCGTTCGGCGTTGCTGCCGATGCTGCACCTCACCCAAAGCGTCGAGGGGCGGGTGACCCCCACCGCCATCGAGGTCTGCGCGAAGATCCTGGAGATCACCCCGGCCGAGGTGAGCGGCGTGGCGACGTTCTACACCATGTACAAGCGCAAGCCCGGTGGTAAGCACCACGTCGGGGTGTGCACCACGGCGCTGTGCGCGGTCATGGGTGGAGATCAGGTCCTCAAGACCCTGCAAGATCACCTGGGCGTCGGCAACGACGAGACCACCGACGACGGTGCGATAACGCTGGAGCACATCGAGTGCAACGCCGCCTGCGATTACGCCCCCGTCGTGATGGTCAACTGGGAGTTCTTCGACAACGTTACCCCCGAGAGCGCGATGGATCTCGTCGACGCGTTGCGGACCGGTGAGGAGGTTTGGGCCACCCGTGGCGCCAAGATCTCGTCGTGGCGTGAGGCGGAACGGGTCATCGCAGGATTCCCCGACGGCCGGGCCGACCAGGGGCCCTCGGCGGGGCCGCAGACCCTGCTCGGGCTGGATCTCGCCGCCCGCAACGGGTGGGCCGCGCCGCCCGTGGACCGGTCGGAATCCGATGGCGCCCGGGAAGCAAAGCAGCCGCACACCCAGAAGGAGTCACAGTGACCGATCTCATTACTCCAGTCCTCAGTGCCAACTGGGCCGATGATCGCTCCTGGAAGATCACCAACTACGAGCGAACGGGCGGTTACAAGGCGCTGCGCTCGGCCTTGGAGATGGCCCCGGCCGATGTCGTCACCTTGGTCAAGGAGTCCGGGCTCCGCGGCCGCGGGGGAGCGGGCTTTCCCACCGGCATGAAGTGGAGCTTCGTGCCCAAGGACAACCCGAACCCGACCTATCTCGTCGTCAACGCCGACGAGTCCGAGCCGGGCACGTGCAAGGACATGCCGCTCATGATGGCGAGCCCGCACACCCTGGTGGAGGGCGTCCTCATCTCGGCCTACGCCATCGGCGCTACGCACGCGTTCATCTACGCCCGGGGCGAGGTTCTGCACGTCCTGCGGCGCCTGCAGCAGGCCGTCCGCGAGGCCTATTCGGCCGGTTACGCCGGCCGTAACGTCTTGGGTACCGGTTACGACGTCGAGGTCATCGTGCACGGCGGGGCTGGCGCCTACATCTGCGGCGAAGAGACGGCGTTGCTCGATTCGCTCGAGGGTCGCCGTGGGCAACCGCGCCTGCGGCCTCCGTTCCCCGCGGTGGCCGGCCTCTACGCGAGCCCGACGGTGATCAACAACGTCGAGTCGATCGCGTCGGTGCCCTGCATCGTGCAAAACGGTGCCGCCTGGTTCTCCTCCATGGGCACCGAGAAGTCCAAGGGCATGAACCTGTACTCCCTCTCAGGGCACGTGAACCAGCCCGGCCAGATCGAATGCCCGCTGGGGGTGACCCTGCGCCAGTTGCTCGACGTCACCGGCGGCATGCGGGCCGGAGCCACACTGAAGTTCTGGACTCCCGGTGGATCCTCCACCCCGATCCTCACCGCCGAGCACCTGGATGTCCCCCTGGATTACGAGGGGATGGCCGCCGCCGGCAGCATGTTGGGCACCAAGGCCCTGCAGTGCTTCGACGAGACCACCTCTGTGGTGCGGACCACCCTGCGCTGGGTCGAGTTCTACAAGCACGAGTCCTGCGGCAAGTGCACCCCGTGCCGCGAGGGCACGTGGTGGCTCGTGCAGATCCTGTCCCGCTTGGAAGCCGGCCTGGGTGAGGAGGGCGACGTCGACAAGCTGCTCGACCTGTGCGACAACATCGGTGGGCGCTCCTTCTGCGCGCTGGCCGATGGCGCCGTGGCGTGCGTCGTCAGCGCCATCGAATACTTCCGCGAGGAGTTCGAGGCGGGCTACCACACCCCGGCGTGGGAGCTGTTTCCCTACGAGCGCAGCGCCCTGTTCGTTTCCGAGGCCGGCTCCGCGGCCGAACCGAGCTCCGTGCAACCCGACCGTTTGATCCAAACCGAAGCCGCCGAAGTGGAGGGAGCGACCTCATGACCGTGGTTGACAAGGCATCGGGCGGCGGCGCTGCCCAGGGCCCAGAAGACGCCAAGGCCGAGCTGGCCAAGCGCGATGATCTGATCACCCTGAGCATCGACGACGTGGAGGTGTCCGTGCCCAAGGGCACGCTGGCCATCCGCGCCGCCGAGCTCATCGGGGTGGCCATCCCGAGGTTCTGCGATCACCCGCTGCTCGATCCCGTCGGTGCCTGCCGACAGTGCCTGGTCGAGGTGCCCGACATGGGCAACGGCCGGGCCATGCCGAAGCCGCAGGTCTCCTGCACGCTTGAGGTGGCCCCCGGGATGAAGATCAAGACCCAGGTAACCTCTCCGGTGGCGGACAAGGCTCAGCACGGGATGATGGAATTCCTGTTGATGAACCACCCGCTGGACTGCCCGGTCTGCGACAAGGGCGGGGAATGCCCGCTGCAGAACCAGGCGATGACCAACGGCCGCGGCGAGAGCCGCTACGAGGGCGTCAAGCGCACCTTCCCCAAGCCGGTCAATATCTCGGCGCAGGTGCTGCTGGATCGTGATCGCTGCATCCTGTGCGCGCGCTGCACCCGGTTCTCCGAACAGATCGCCGGCGATCCGTTCATCGCGTTGGTCGAGCGGGGGGCCCTGCAGCAGGTCGGCATCTACGAGCCCGAACCGTTCGAGAGCTACTTTTCCGGCAACACCATCCAGATCTGCCCCGTCGGCGCCCTCACCAGCGCCGCCTACCGGTTCCGGTCTCGCCCCTACGATCTGGTGTCCACCCCCACCGCTTGCGAGCATTGCGCCTCGGGTTGTGAGCTGCGGGCCGATCATCGACGCAACGTGGTCATGCGTCGGCTTGCCGGAAACGACCCGGAGGTCAACGAGGAGTGGAACTGCGACAAGGGCCGTTTCGCCTTCGTCTCCGGGCGGGGTAAGGACCGCCTCACGGTTCCGCTGGTGCGCTCCGAGGGCGCGCTGCGGCCCGCCTCGTGGGCCGAGGCCATCGACGCCGCGGTACAGGGCTTGCGCGCCGCCGGTTCGACGGGCGTGCTCACCGGGGGCCGGCTGACCGCCGAGAACGCCTACGCCTACTCGCGCTTCGCCCGCACCGTGCTCGGCACCAACGACATCGACTTCCGCTCGCGGCCGCTGTCTCCGGAGGAAACCGACTTCCTCGCCGCGGACGTGGCCGGGATCCGCCAGGTCAGCTACTCCGATCTGGAAACGGCCTCCAGCGTGCTGTGCGTGGCTTTGGAGCCCGAGGAGGAATCCCCGATCCTGTTCCTGCGGTTGCGCAAGGCAAACGCCAAGAGCAAGCTGAGGACCTTCCAGATGGCGCCGTTCCTCACCGCCGGCGCTCGCAAGATGGGCGCCAAGCTCATCGCCACTGCACCCGGGGACGAGGCCCACGAGTTGCGCAACCTCGGGCTCGGCGTGCAAGACGCCGCGCCGACCTTCGACGCCGGTTCGATCATCCTGATAGGGGAGCGGGCCGCGATGATGCCCGGCTCCTTCGCCGCCGCCCAGGACCTGGCCACCCGCACGGGCGCCCGGCTGGCCTGGGTGCCGCGTCGCGCCGGCGACCGCGGGGCGATCGAGGTCGGCTGCATGCCGAACCTGCTGCCGGGTGGTCGACCGGTCAGCGACCCCGCCGCCCGGGTCGACACCCAGGCCGTGTGGGGGGTCGACGGACTGCCCGCCACACCGGGTCGCGACTCCGAACAGATGCTGGTGGCCGCGGCCGAGGACAGGCTGGGGGCGCTGGTCGTGGCCGGCGTCGAGCCCGCCGACTTCGCCGATCCGGCCATGGTCACCGACGCGCTGGAGGCCACCGGGTTCCTGGTCAGCCTGGAGACCCGCCTCAGCGAGGTGACCGAGCGCGCCGATGTGGTGTTCCCGGTGGCCCTCAACGAAGAACACGAGGGCACGTTCGTCAACTGGGAGGGCCGCCCCCGTCAGTTCGAGGCCGTGATCACCACCGAGCATCCGATGACCGACCTGCGCATCCTGGCGGCGTTGGCCGACGCGATGGGCACCGACCTGGGGATCCGCACCCCCGCCCAGGCCCGAGCCGAACTCGCCGAGTTCGACGCCTGGCAAGGCGTGCGCCCCGAGCCTTCGGTCTCCGCCGGTGCCGTGGCCGAGGTGCAGGGCAACACCATGCGCCTGTCCACGTGGCGACAGCTCATCGACGCCAGCCGCGGCAACGACGGGGAAAAAGAACTGCTCGCCACCCGGCCGCGCGTGGTCGCTCGCGTCAGCGCTGGCACGGCGGCCGCGCTCGGATTGCGCGAAGGCGGCTTCGTCACCGTCGGCAACCATCGAGGGTCCCTGGAGTTCCCGGTGGAGATCCAACCCGGCATGGTCGATAACGTGGTCTGGGTGCCGACCAATGCCCCCGGGCTCAGCCTGCGTACCGCGCTGGCGGCCGTCAACGGCGACGAGGTGGAGCTTGCCCCCGTGGGGACCGACTCCGAGTTGGTGGCGTCGTCGTCAACCGGCCCACCGTCCGTGAAGCAAACCACTGGAGGTGGGCAATGACCGGGCTTGAGCTGGAGCTTTTCGGCAGTGATCCCTGGTGGCTCGTCATCATCAAGGCGGTGCTGCTGTTCGTCGTGTTGTTGGTGCTGACCATCTTCAACGTGTGGTTCGAGCGCCGCGTGGTGGCCTTCATGCAGCACCGCAAGGGCCCGAACATGAATGGTCCCTTCGGGCTGTTCCAGGCGGTGGCCGACGGCTCGAAGCTGATCTTGAAGGAGGATTTCGCGCCGCGCGGGGTGGACAAGCTGATCTTCACCGTGGCCCCGTTCATCATGGTGACCGCGGCGCTGTCGATCTTCTCGGTCATCCCCATCGGCGGGACCGTCACGGTGCCGTTCACCGATATCGAAACCCAGCTGCAGCTCACCGACTCGCCCGTCTCGGTGCTGCTGATCTTGGCTATTGCCTCGGTCGGTATCTACGGCGTCGTGCTGGCCGGTTGGTCCTCCACGTCCACGTTCTCCCTCCTCGGCGCCCTGCGCTCCTCGGCGCAGATGATCTCCTACGAGATCGCGATGGGCCTGGCCCTGGTCGGGGTGTTCTTGTTCGCCGGCTCGATGTCCACCTCGGAGATCGTGGCGGCCCAGCAGAGCCCGATCGTGCTGTTCAACGTCGACACGGGGCTGCCCGGGTGGTACGCGCTGTTGTTGCTGCCGTCGTTCATCATTTACGGCATCTCGATGGTCGGCGAGACCAACCGCGCCCCGTTCGACCTCCCCGAGGCCGAGTCTGAGCTGGTGGCTGGCTACCTGACCGACTACTCCGGGATGCGTTACGCGCTGTTCTTCCTGGCCGAGTACGTCAACATGCTGACGGTCTCCGCGATCGCCACCACGCTGTTCATGGGTGGCTGGCACGCCCCGTGGCCGTTCAACCTGCTCGAGTGGGCCGACGCCGGGCTGCTGGGACCGGTCTGGTTCTTCCTCAAGGTCTACGCCTTCATGTTCATCTTCGTGTGGCTGCGCGGCACCCTGCCGCGGTTCCGGTACGACCAGTTCATGGATCTGGGCTGGAAGTGGCTGATCCCGGTGTCGCTGCTCTGGCTCGTCGTCGTGGCCGTGCTGCGCATGGGCATCGCCGAGGGCTGGTTCGCCAGCCGCCTCTTCTTGGTCGTGGCCGGTGTGCTCGTGGTGGGTGCACTTGCGCTAGCCTTCTTCGGCGGCAAGGAAGAACCCGATCCGGGGCCGAAACGGAGAACGTTCGATCCCTTCGCCGGGGGCTTCCCGGTGCCGCCCATGCCAGGCCAGCGTCTGCCCGGTCAGGCGCGGGTCGTGCAGTCCTCGTCCGCCGCGACGGCGACCGCCGAGCACGATGACGTCGACACTGACGGGCCAGCCGATAGCGACGCTGGCCCGCACGAGAGGAGTTGACCCAATGGGTTTTCTAGACGCATGGGCCGGGTTCGGTGTCACGTTCAAGACGATGTTCCGCAAGACCTTCACCGAGTCCTACCCCACCAAGCCGAAGATCACCGCCCCGCGGTTCCACGGCCGGCACCAGTTGAACCGTTGGCCCGACGGGCTGGAGAAGTGCGTGGGCTGCGAGCTGTGCGCGTGGGCGTGTCCCGCCGACGCGATCTACGTCGAGGGCGCCTCGAACACCGAGGACAATCGCTACTCCCCGGGTGAGCGCTACGGCCGGGTGTACCAGATCAACTACCTGCGCTGCATCCTGTGTGGCTTGTGCATCGAGGCCTGCCCCACGAGGGCGCTGACGATGACGAACGAGTTCGAGCTCGCCGACGTCACGCGCGAGAAGATGATCTATGAGAAGGGCGATCTGCTCGCCCCGCTCCTGCCCGGCATGGAGGCGCCCCCGCATCCGCTGTACCTCGGCGATAACGAGAAGGCCTACTTCCTGGGCCTGCCCTCCTCGGGCAATCCGGACACCCGGACAGGTGTGGTTCCCAGCGATGCGACCTCCCCTCGGGCGGCCGCCAGCAATGGCGCAGCCAACGATGAGGGCGGCCAGCGATGATCCCGCTCGTCACCGGCGCGGCCGTCGCCTTTTGGGTCCTAGCCCCGGTCATGGTCCTGGCCGCCATCGGCGTGATCGTCAGCCGCAAGCCCATCCACTCGGCGATGTCGCTGGCGGTGCTGATGGTCTCGCTGGCCGTCCAGTACGTTGCCCAAGACGCGCCGTTTCTGTTCGTGGTGCAGATCATCGTCTACACCGGCGCCATCTTGATGCTGTTCTTGTTCGTCGTCATGCTCGTCGGCGTCGACACCACCGAGTCGGCGGTCGAGACGATCCGGCACCATCGCGTGCCTGCGGTCATCGCCGGGATCGGCTTCGGGCTGCTGCTGCTCCTGGGCATCGGCAACGCCCTCACCACTCCGACGATCGGCCTCGAGTCGGCTAACAGCATCGACGGCGGCAACGTCCAAGGTTTGGCCTACCTGATCTTCAGCCGCTACGTGCTGGCCTTCGAGGCCGCCTCGGCGCTGCTCATCACCGCCGCCCTGGGCGCCATGGTGCTGGCCCACCGCGAGCGCCTCACGCCCAAGCGATCGCAGCGTGAGTACGTGGCGGAACGAATGAAGCGCTACGCCGACGCGGGCGTCCACCCCGGCAACCTGCCCAACCCGGGCGTCTTCGCCCGGCACAACGGCATCGCCACCCCGGCCCTACTGCCCGACGGCAGCGTTTCCGAGCTGTCGGTCTCCCCGACTCTTCGCGAACGCGGGCAGGTCATGGATCCCGACGCGATGCTCAAGGCCACCAAGACCGTGCACGCCGCGCTCTCGGATGGTCGCGACGACCCGGCCTTGGCTCCGGGTTGGGGAGGGCCGTCGCGCCAGCCCGGTTCCCCCGGGCAAAACCTGGACGTCCGGCTGGCCATCGAGGGTGAACTCGAAGCCGAGAACGATCCCGTCGGGTTGCCCAAGACCGAGCAACCGACCCGCCATACCGCCGATCCGGGCGAACCCGGCAGCACCTATTCGTCGGATGAACTCCTGACGGGGGATGAGGACCAGTGAGCCCCGGTTACTACCTGACGCTGTCGGCCATCCTGTTCACGATCGGGGTGATCGGGTTCATGGTGCGTCGCAACGCGATCATCATGTTCATGTGTGTCGAGCTCATGCTCAACGCCTGCAACCTGTCGTTGGTCACCTTCTCTCGCCACTGGGGCATCCTCGACGGCCAGGTGGCGAGCTTCTTCGTCATGGTCGTCGCCGCCGCCGAAGTGGTGATCGGCCTGGCCATCATCGTGTCCATCTACCGAACGCGTCGTTCCGCCTCCGTCGACGACGTCAATCTGCTCAAGTTCTGAGGTATGGACGTGTCTATTCTCGAAGTCGTCACCCCGGTCGCAGCCACCGGTGTGTTCAGTCTCGCCTGGCTGATGATCGCCATCCCCGCCGTGTGCGCGGCCTTCTTGCTCGTCGCGGGAAAGCTCACCGACGCCTGGGGGCACCTGTTGGGCACACTGGCCCCGATTGCCTCCTTCGTCATCGCTGTGGCGTCGTTCGTGGCCCTGCTCTCGGCCGAGGAGGGCAGCCGCAGTGTGGCGTTGCCGCTCTATGAGTGGATTCCCGCCGGCAGCTGGTCGATCAAGGCCGGCCTGCAGATCGATCAACTCTCCATCGTGTTCGCGTTGCTGATCACCGGCGTCGGTTCGCTGATCCACGTCTACTCCATCGGCTACATGGCCCACGACGAGCGCCGGCGCCGCTTCTTCGCCTTTCTCAACCTGTTCATCGCCGCCATGCTGATCCTCGTGTTGGCCGACAACTACCTCGTGCTGTTCGTGGGCTGGGAGGGCGTCGGCCTAGCCTCCTACCTGCTCATTGGGTTCTGGCAACACAAGCCGGTCGCCGCGACCGCGGCCACGAAGGCCTTCGTGGTCAACCGGGTCGGCGACATCGGCATGGCGCTGGCCATCATGTTGATGCTGGCCACCTTCGGCTCCTCGGCCTACAGCGACGTCAATGCGGGGGCCGGGTCGATGGCCCCGATGACCGCCACCGCCATGGGTCTGCTCCTCCTGCTCGGCGCCTGCGGCAAGTCCGCTCAGGTGCCGCTGCAGTCCTGGCTGCTGGATGCCATGGAGGGCCCGACCCCGGTGTCGGCGCTCATCCACGCCGCCACCATGGTCACCGCCGGGGTCTATCTCGTCGTGCGCAGCCACGCGGTCTACGCCAGCACCGAGGCGGCCAGCACGGCTGTGGTCGTCGTCGGCACGGTCACCTTGCTCTTCGGCGCCTGGATCGGCTGCGCGAAGGACGACATCAAGAAGGTGCTTGCCGGTTCCACCATGAGCCAGATCGGATACATGATGCTCGCCGCGGGCATCGGCCCGGCCGGCTACGCGTTCGCGATCTTCCATCTGCTGACCCACGGCTTCTTCAAGGCCAACATGTTCCTTGGGGCGGGCTCGGTGATGCACGGAACGAACGACGAGGTCAGCATGCGACGCTACGGCGCGCTGCAAAAGGCCATGCCGATCACCTTCATCACCTTCGCGATGGGCTACCTGGCCATCATCGGCTTCCCGTTCTTCGCGGGCTTCTACTCCAAGGACCACATCATCGAGGCCGCCTTCGAGCACAACGTCGTCGTCGGCGGGCTGGCGATGCTGGGCGCCGGGGTGACCGCGTTCTACATGACCCGGTTGATGCTCATGACCTTCTTCGGCGCCAAGCGCTGGGACGAGGGCGTGCACCCGCACGAGTCGCCGCTATCGATGACGATCCCGCTGATTGCCCTGGCGATTCCCTCGGTGGTCGGGGGCTTGGTGCTGAACAACTGGATCGGCGGCTGGCTGGAGCCCGCCACCGGGGGCGCCCACGAGGTAGCTCACGAGCCGACCCTGCTGGCCATCACCCCGGTTAGCATCGTGACCCTCATTCTGGTGGCCGCCGGGATCGCTGTGGCGGTCCTGCTGTTCGGCCGTAGGGAGATTCCGGTCCTGGCCCCGGCATCGACGTCGCCGTTCGTCATCGCTGGCCGCAACGACCTGTTCGGCGATGCCTTCAACGAGGCCGTGTTCATGCGCCCCGGGCAGCAGCTGACCGGCGCGATCGTCGCCGTGGACAACGACGGGATCGACGGCGCGGTGAATAGTGGCGCTTCGATGATCGGTGGCCTCTCGGGCTCGCTGCGCAAGGTCCAGACCGGTTACGTTCGTTCGTATGCGCTGACCATGGTGGCCGGGGCCGCCCTGGTGGCTGCTGTGCTGATTCTCGGCCGGCTGGCCTGAGGTAGGAGAAGAAATGACAATCCCCATCCTCACCATCTTGGGCGTGCTCCCGATGCTCGGCGCCGTGGTGCTGCTGACCCTCTCGGGTCAGACCGCCCGGATCGCCGGCCTGGCCTTCAGCATCGTCACCCTCGCGATAGGGGTCTACGTCTCGGTCAGTGCGATGAACGGCGCCGAACTCAGCGAGCAGGTTCCCTGGATCCCGGCTCTCGGCGCCTATTACGCGCTGGGCCCCATCGACGGGCTCAGCCTCACCATGGTGTTGTTGACCGTCATCCTCAGCCCGGTCGTGCTCATCGCCGCCTGGAACGACGCGGACGCCCCCGGCAACCGCTGGACCAGCAGGGGTTTCTTCGCCCTCGTGCTGGTCCTGGAGGGGCTCTCGCTGCTGGTCTTCATGGCCACCGACGTGTTCTTGTTCTACCTGCTGTTCGAGGCCACGTTGATCCCGATGTATTTCCTCATCAGCGGCTTCGGCGGTCCCCGCCGCACCCGCGCCGCGGTGAAGTTCCTGCTGTTCTCCCTGGCCGGCGGCCTGGTCATGCTGGCTTCGGTGGTCGGGCTGTACGTGATCTCGGCCAACGCCGGCGCGCCGAGCTACCTGCTTTCGGAGCTCTCCCAGCTGGAGATGGGTACCTCGACGGGGCGTTGGCTGTTCCTCGGCTTCTTCATCGCCTTCGCGGTCAAGGCTCCGATGGTTCCGGTGCATACGTGGCTACCCGACGCGGCCGAACAGGCTACCCCCGCCACCTCCACGCTGCTCGTGGGCATCTTGGACAAGATCGGCACGTTCGGCATGATCCGCTTCTGCCTGGGCCTGTTCCCCGAGGCGAGCACCTGGGCGACCCCGGTGGTCATCGTGTTGGCGTTGATCTCGGTCCTCTACGGCGCCATTGCCGCGATCGGGCAGAAGGATTTGATGAGGCTGATCTCGTTCACCTCGATCAGCCACTTCGGCTTCATCGTGCTGGGCATCTTCGCCTTCACCTCCCAATCGATGACCGGATCGATCTTCTACATGTTGAACCACGGCTTCTCCACCGCGGCGCTGTTCCTGGTCGTGGGCTTCATGATCAAGCGACGCGGCTCGCAACAGATGGGCGCCTTCGGCGGCGTGCAGAAGAACGCGCCGGTGCTGGCCGGGCTGTTCCTGGTGGCGGGCCTGTCCTCGCTGTCGCTGCCCGGGTTGTCGCCGTTCGTCTCCGAGTTCTTGGTGCTGGCCGGCACCTTCTCGCGCTATCCCTTCATTGCCGCGGCCGCCACGATCGCTATCGTGCTGGCGGCGCTCTACATCCTGATCATGTACCAGCGCACCGTGAACGGCCCGGTGACCGAACAGGTGGCCAAGCACTTCACCTCCGATCTCAGTGGACGCGAGCGCCTCGCGTTGGCTCCGCTGGTGATTCTGATCGTGGTGCTGGGATTCTTCCCGCGGCCGATGCTGACGGCGATTGCACCGATAGTCACCGACACCTTGCAGCACGTCGGCGTTGCCGACCCGGAGCCGAAGATCGCGAAGGAATCGAAGTGATGACTATGACGCTGCCGCTGGAGTTCGTGGCACCCACGCTGGAGTACGGCATCCTGATGCCCGTCTTCGTGGTCTTCGGTGCCGCCTGCCTCGGCGTGCTGATCGAGGCCCTGGCACCCCGCTCAGCTCGTTACCACGCCCAGGTGGCGTTGACGTTTGCCGCACTGCTCGTGGCCGGAATCCTCACGGTCAACAACTGGGCGGGGGCCAAGATCGGCATGGTCGGGATGGGTTCGCTGGCCGTCGACGGTCCGACCTACTTCATCTGGGCCATGCTGCTCGTTTTCACCGCGATCTCCATGCTCGTCTTCGCCGAACGCAAGATGACTGGCGGGGTGTCGGCCTTCGCGCCGCAGGCGGCCACCGTTCCCGGCAGCGTCGCCGAAGAGGAGGCCATGGCGGCCCGGGTGGAGCACAGCGAGATCTTCCCGCTGGCCATGTTCGCCCTGCTCGGCATGATGTTGTTTCCCGCCGCGGGGGACCTGTTGACCATGTTCGTCGCGCTGGAGATCTTGTCGCTTCCCCTGTACCTGCTCTCGGGCCTGGCGCGTCGTCGCCGGTTGATCTCGCAGGAAGCAGCGATGAAATACTTCCTCCTGGGGGCCCTGTCCTCGGCGTTCTTCCTCTACGGCGTGGCGCTGCTGTTCGGCTACTCCGGCAGCTTCGACCTCGCGCAGATCGACGCGGCCATTGCGGTCAACGCGAACTCGCCCTGGTTGCTGCTGACGGGTCTGGCGCTGCTCACCATCGGCCTGCTGTTCAAGGTGGGCGCCGTGCCGTTCCACTCCTGGACCCCCGACGTCTACACCGGCGCGCCGACCGCGGTGACGGGCTTCATGGCCGTGTGCACCAAGATCGCCGCCGTGGGCGCCCTGTTGCGCGTGCTGTACGTGGCGCTCGGCAGCGCCCGCTGGGATTGGCAGCCCGTCATCGCCGTCATCGCGGTGTTGTCGATGGCCGTCGGTTCGCTGGTCGCCATCGTGCAGACCGACATCAAGCGGTTGCTGGCCTACTCGTCGATCGCGCATGCCGGGTTCATCCTGACCGCCATTGCGGCGGCCTCCCAGACCCAGTCCGGGGTCTTGGCGGGACAGCTCACGAGCGTCGGCTCGATCATGTTCTACCTGGCCGCCTACGGCTTCGCCACGCTGGGCGCGTTCGCCATCGTCACGATGGTGCGCAACGCCGGCGGCGAGGTCACCAACCTCACCGGTTGGGCCGGGCTCGGCAAGAAGGCCCCGGGGCTCGCCGCCATCATGGCGCTGTTCCTGCTCTCCTTCGCCGGCATCCCCCTCACCTCGGGCTTTATCGGCAAGTGGGCGGTGTTCGCGGCGGCCTGGCGCGGCGGGTTCGAGTGGCTCGTCGTCGTGGCCGTGTTGATCAGCTTGGTGGCCGCGTTCTTCTACCTGCGCGTCATCGTGATCATGTTCTTCAGCGAAGCGGCCGAGGACGACGAGATCGAGATCGGCCGTCCGAGCATGGGTACCTGGGCCGCGGTTGGAGTCGGTATGGTGGCCACTGTGGTGTTGGGCATCCTGCCCGGGCCGTTGATGGAGCTTGCGCGCAACGCCGGCGACTTCATTCGCTAAGAGGGGTGCTGCTCGAACGTGACCACACCGACGCCCGTTGAGGCGACCGGCGAGGCCTTTGCTGACGACGTCCAGAGTCGGCTCGACGAGGTAGAAGGCCGTCTCCTCGCCGCCGCTGAGGGCAATTCCCGGCTGGTCACCGAGGCGGCTCAGCACATCATCCACGCCGGCGGGAAACGCTTCCGACCGCTGTTGGTGATCTTGGCTGCCCTCCTGGGCTCGCCCGGTGATGACGACGATCTCGTCAAGGCCGCCTGCGTCATGGAGCTGACCCACGTGGGCAGCCTCTACCACGACGACGTCATGGACGAGGCCGAGGTTCGGCGGGCCGCTCCGAGCGCGAACAGCCGCTGGGACAACACGGTCGCCATCTTGGTGGGGGATTTCTTGTTCTCCCGGGCGTCCACGCTGGTGGCCGATCTGGGCCCCGCGTACGTCAAGCTGCAGGCCGACACCTTCGCCCGGCTTGTGCAAGGTCAGATCGCCGAGACCGTCGGGCCCAAGCCGGGCGAGGATCCCGTCGAGCATTACCTGGGCGTGGTGGCCGATAAGACGGGGTCGCTGATTGCCGCCTCGGCACAGTTCGGCGCCATGATCTCGGGCCTCGGGGCTCGCGAGCTTGCTGCCCTGGCGAGCTTCGGCGAGGAGATCGGCATCGTCTTCCAGCTCCGCGACGACGTCATCGACATCACCAGCGACGAGACCGGCAAACAGCCCGGCATCGACCTGCGCGAGAATGTGCCGACCCTGCCCACGCTATTGCTGAAGGCCAATCCTCGCCCCGAGGATTCCCGGCTGGTGCAGCTGCTGGCCGAGGATCTCAGCGATGATGACCTGCTCGCCGAGGCCATCGGCCTGCTACGGCGACATCCGGCCATCGAGCGGGCCCGCGACGAGGTCGACCGCCGCACCGGCGTCGCTCGCGGCTGGCTGACCGAGCTTCCCACCGGCGAGGCCCGGGATGCGCTGAGCGAGCTGTGCGATCGGGTGGCCGAGCGGAACGCCTAGAGGCTTTCAGGCCGATCTGCCTTTTGGCATTCATCCGAACCCGGCCGATGGTCGTGGGGGTGGCGCGGCAGCCCCACCTGAGGGTCGCTAGGCCGCTCGAACCGCGTGGCGGTTCAGCTGGAACCGGTCAGGCCCTCGACCGCCCTCGGTGAGATCCGCCAGTGTGCGGCCGACCCACGGCACGAATTTGAACCCGTGGCCCGAGAAGCCTGCCGCAACGGCTAGGGGGCCGACCCGGTCGATGACGAAGTCCATGCTCGGCGTGGTGGTGTACAGGCACGGCGCCGGATTTGCCGTGGCCGGATCAAGGCCGGGGAGCCACGTCGAGACGTACTCGGTCACCTGGGCCAGGGCGTGCGGGCCGAAGGGCTCGCGATGATCCGGGTCAGTCAACGTGCCGACGTGGTGTTCCCCGACCTTGACCCGTCCGTGCGGGGTCGGGAGGGCGTACGCGCGGGTGGTCTCGACCAGGCCAAGCGTCTTGGGCAGGTCCAGGTCGTGGTGGAGGATCGTCGGCCAGTCGAGCTCAGCCTTCGGTCCCGCCGCGCTGACGTCGTACTCGACGGGGAGTTCTCGGGTCACGTGGAGGGTGGGGAGCTCCACCACGTCCTCGAGGATTGGCCGAAGGAATCCCGACGTCCAAGCTCCGGTGGTGGCGACCACCCGATCGAACCGTTGCGAGGAGCCGCCCTTGACCAGCACTTCGGTGTGGTCGTCGTGGAGGACGATGTCCACAACCGGAGAGTTTTCGCGAACTTCCGCCCCGGCGGTCTCGGCCAGGCTGAGTTGCGCCAGCACCGTCGCCCCGGCGTTCGTGGTGCCGGCCGCCGGGTGGAACACCACGCGGCGGTCGGTCCGCAGCCAGGGCCACCGTTCGGACGCCTCCGCGACGCTCAGTTGTGTGTGGGGGATATCCGCGGCGCGGCAGGAAGCGGCCACCTCCTCCACCAGGCGGGGGTTGCCGTGGTCAATCCCGCCGACCCTTCGGATCAGCGTCTGCCCGCATTGCTCTTGCAGGTCGTCCCAGTCCGTCCGAGCCCTCTTGGCCAGCGACGTCCACCAGGCTGAGGGGTGCGCGATCCGGAAGATGCGCGCGTCCCCGTGGGAACTACCGTTGGCGTGGCCCCGCTCGAACTGCTCGAAGACGGTCACGTCGTGTCCCCGACGCGATAACTGCCAGGCGGCGGCGGACCCCATCGCACCCGCTCCGACGATAGCGACTGTGAGACGCGCGGGCATTTGAGAAACCTTTCGACGCGGTTGGCGAGTCCACTATGGCACGGGGGACGGCGTGGTCGATAAACCACCAACAGATCGAGTTTGGCGGCGGCTCGCACGCCCGACGGCGCGCCCCTTGGCTCGGCTGTTGGCGCGATATCGACCCGCGGTTCCTGGATTGTCACAGCGGTGAGCCAAGATGTGTCCCATGGGCGATTCCGACTGGTGGCTACAGCGGCACCCGGTGCGCCGGGTGCAGGCGGTTCCCGATGTCGACCGAGATCAAACGGCTTGGCCGTTCCGCATTCCGGCGGTCGCCCAACTGCTCGACGAGGGCCTGGATCTCGGGCCGGTCACCGTGCTCGTCGGGGGAAACGGTCAAGGCAAGTCCACGATCGTGGAAGCGTTCGCGGTGGCCGCAGGGCTGAACGCCGAGGGCGGCACGTTGCACGCCAGGCATGAGACCCGATCCTCGGAATCTCCGTTGCATGAGCACCTGGCCCTCGTTCGAACCGCCGGAGCCAACCGCTCGGGGTTCTTCCTCCGGGCCGAGACCATGCACGGGCTGTTCAGCTACATCGAGGCCATCGAAGAAGAGGCCGGTGAGGGCCTCAACGAGCGGTTTCACGAACGCTCCCACGGCGAGTCCTTCTTGGCGTTGATGGATAGTCCCCGGTTTTGGCGCGACGGTCTCTTCCTTTTCGACGAGCCGGAGTCGGCGCTGTCCTTCGACGGGCAGCTTGTGCTCCTCGGCGCGCTCATCGCGCTCACCGATGGCCGCGCGAGCCAGATCATCCTGGCGACTCACTCACCGGTGCTCGCCGCCTTACCCGGTGCCACGATCCTCGAGCTGGACGCCGACGGTTTCCACGAGGCCGAGTGGGAGAAGCTGCACCTGGTTGACTCCTATCGCCGCTTCCTCGACGCCCCATCGCGGTTTCTGCGCTACCTCAGCTAGAGACGCTCCTCGTAACGTCGATTATTGGGTGCCTAAAGTTGAGCTATGGAGAGGCGGACGCGTAGAGCCCGGTTGAGCGACGTCGCGAACATAGCCATGGGCATGCCGTTCGCGAAGGTCGAGCATGGCACCAAGGGATTGCCTATCTACCGGGTGGGGAGCAAGTCTTTCGTCTACTTTCGTAATTCACGACCGGATACCGTCGACGAGGAGGGCCGGCGGTTGGCGGATGTGATCGTGTTCTGGGTGCAATCGGAGGAGGAGAAGCAAAGCTTGTTGCAGGATGAGGGCCTGCCGTTCTTCACCTCGCCGCACTTCGACGGACACCCGTCGGTTCTGCTGCGCGGGGCCCACGTGGGTGAGCTGACCCTTCTCGAACTAACGGAAGTGGTTCAGGATTCCTGGCTCGCCCAAGCGTCCGCTAAGCGCGCACGCGATTGGCTCACGGACCACGGCTTGGAATCCTAGACTCGGACGTGCCCAGGTCTCGAGCGCCGCGAGCCTAGCGTTTGCGGATGAGGGCTTGGAGCTCACCCACGCGGTAGGTGCGGGAGGCGCTCTGGGTCAGCGGCACGGTGCCGCTCTCGCCCGCCGCCGACCAGTTGGCGTTCCAGGTGGTCGTGGTCGTGATGGTGTAGTTGCCCATCTGCTGATAGACGTGACCGCAATCGGGAGATGGCCTTCCGGCCTGGCCTTTCGTCCATCTGGTGCCGGTTCCACAGGAGACCGTGGTGCCGTCGCCCATGGTGTAGGTGACCTTGGCGATGGTGGCGGTGATGTTCACCGTGAGGTCGCCGTCGGAGTCGGACGCCGAGACGGGGGCGGTATTGCCCTCGGACCACAGCCAGACCGGGTAGCCGACGGCGGTGTCGATAACCAGGCCGTTGTCCTCGGTAGTAGGTCCTGCCCCAACCGCGGGCGCACTGACGGAGAGTTTTGCGGCCGCGCGCTGGGCCAGCTCCTGCGGTGTGAGGGTTGGGGGCTGGACTCCTGCACCATTCGGCAAGAAAGGGGAGTTCATGGTGGGGCGGCAATTGTCGGTACGAGGGCACACCACAAAACCCTCGGAGGCTTGGTAACTCGCCTTGTAGCCGACAACCGTTTCCCAGAGCCTCAGCAGAGCCGCGATTTGCTCATCGGTGTAGGCGGGCGGGGAGGAAACTCGACGCCCAGCCTTCCTGCTTGCCGAGAAACCGGTAGTTGCGTCGCCGCCTTGAGTCGTAGTTCTCTTGCGCTCAGCGCCAACTGATATCCCCCCACCCCTTCCCCACTGGCTGAGTCTTGTTCGGGATTCATCTCGCGGCTGTTGACCAGTCGCGGTCCCCGGTGGCTTCGGTGTTGGAGCCGCGTGAGATGGAGTCGTATACGTGAGGAATAGACCCCCGATGACCACTAGAAGAATTAGGCCGCGCATGACTCCTCCAGGATTCGATCGTCTCGGTCGTCAATCCTCCAGACGTCATCGGTTTTGGACATAAAGACGCGAGACCTAATCCATGAAGCGTTCAGCTTGGTGTCTTCCTTGCTACGGATTTCCACCTCGCTGAGGTCCAGACAAACACTCAAAGTCAGAGTTGCAGTACTATCGTCCAAATGTATGTCCTGGGCGTTTAGGAAATGGATTTTCCGATCGCCACCAACGTCTGCAGGTTGACTGCGCATCTCCTTCGCGTCCTGCTTAAGCGTTTCCCACTCCACGTCGGTCACATAAGGGCGAATCTGATCCAGCTGATCTTTCGATCCGCTAGCTTTGGCCATTGCCCAGCTAGCGTCCGAGTACCGCTGATAGACATCTTCAGCTTCAGCAACAGCCGCCTCGCGCGGATCGGGCGTCGAAGTTGGCTCCAGCGCCTTACTGACAGCGGGTGTGGGACTGCTGACAGGGTCAACGGAGCCCGACCGGTTGACCCACAGCACGGTGGCGATGGCCAGCGC
>JBBSOW010000029.1:0-33180 GCA_038259365.1 Propionibacteriales bacterium | reverse complement strand
GCGACGCTGCCGCAGTTCGACGTGGGGCTGGCCGCGTTCAACGACCGCCTCAACGACGCCCACCTGGCCACGGTACTTCCCAACAAGGGCTTCGAGTATGTCGGCTGCGGGCTGCCCATTCTCACCCTCGAACACGCGGCGCTGGCCGAGTGGGTGCGCGCCGCCGGGGTCGGCGTCGTCGCGCCGGGGGTCGAGCACCTGGCCGAGACCTTGGCCGAGTTGGACGTCGAACCGCTCGCCCGTCGCTGCCGAGAACTGCGCGATCATGTCACCATCGAGGGGGCGATCGGGTCGATCACGCAGCTGTACGGCGAACTGGCGTCCTAGACGACTTCGTCGGGAAAGCGGCCTACGATGTCTCATGCCCTCGTTGCCCCTATTCCCGCTCGGCTCCGCGCTCATGCCCGGCGCGGAGCTGGGATTGCAGATCTTCGAGCCGCGGTACGTTCAGTTGCTACGAGACCTGATCGAGGGCCAGGACAGCGCCGAGCCCGTCTTCGGTGTCGTGGCCATCCGGAGGGGTTTCGAGGTCGGTACCGACGCCGCCGGGGACCTCTACGAGGTGGGCTGCGCCGCCCGGATCACCCAGGCGTTCGCCGTGGCCGGCCAGGCCCTCTTCATGGTGCAGGCCGTGGGCACCCAGCGCTTTCACCTCGATGCCCTGCACACCGACGAGCGGCGGCCCTACCCCAGCGGTGACATCACCTGGTGGGGTGAGCCTACCCACGACCCGCACGACGGCGATGGCGACGTGGCGGTGATGTTGGCCGCCAGTCTCCGTGCAGAACTGCTCACCTACTTACAGGCGGTCGATCGCGAGGAAGGCGGCGCGAAGGGCCAACCAGACTTCGCCGCGCCGAACGATGCCACGGAGCTGAGCTATTGGGTGGCCCAAGCCCTATCGCTCGGGCTCGGACCGAGCCAACGCCTGCTGGCCTGTCCAGACACCTCTGCGCGCTTGCGGCTGGGCCGCAAGCTGGTGCGTCAGGAGTTGGCGCTCGCGCGCACCCTGGGCGCAATCGGCACCTCGGAACGCCCACCGATGAACCTCAACTGACAGCCGCCAGGCGAGGTCACGTTCAGGCCTTGGCCTGCATGGTGTCCCGCGCGGGGTTGGCCTGTTGGGCAGCCTTCGGGTCCTTCTCCTCGGCCTTGGCGTGGACGCCGTCCTCGACCCGACGACCGATCTGCCCATCGACGTTGCGCCAGTACTCGAACGCCCGGGCGAGGACCTTCTCGCTGACCCCGTTCAGCAGGTGCCCGACGATGTTTTCGACAAGTCGGTCGCGGGCCGCGTCATCCATCACCTCGCGGACCATCGTTCCCGCCTGACCCCAGTCGTCGTCGTCCTCGCGCAACTCGTACGCGCTCCGCACCATCTCACCGTCGCTATACCAGTGCCCACCGTCGTCGGTGAGCGAAGGATCGGCCTGCGGACCCCCGTACGAGTTCGGCGCGTACACGGGGTCGCTGACGTTCTCGACCCGCATATGCCCGTCCTTGGAATAGCTGTGGACCGCAGAATGCGGGCGGTTCACCGGGATCTGGCGGTAATTTCCTCCGAGCCGGGCACGGTGGGCATCGGAATAGCTGAACCCGCGGGCCAGCAGCATCCGGTCCGGTGAGAGCCCCGTGCCGGCCACGAGGTTGTTCGGTTCGAACGCCGCCTGCTCGATTTCGGTGTGGTGATCGGTGGGGTTGCGGTTCAACGTCAACCGTCCGACCTCGTGCAACGGATAGTCCGAGTGCGGCCAGACCTTGGTCAGGTCGAACGGGTTGAACCGGTAGGTCTTAGCCTCCTCGAACGCCATGATCTGCACGTGCAGCGTCCAGCTGGGGAATTCCCCTGCCTCGATGTGCTCGTAGAGATCGCGAGTGTGATAATCGGTGTCGGCCGAGGCCATCTGGTCTGCTTCGTCTTGGGTGAAGAACTCGATGCCCTGGTCGGTCTTGAAGTGATACTTCACCCAAAACCGCTCACCCTCGGCGTTGATCCACAGGTAGGTGTGGCTCGAGTAGCCGTTCATGTGGCGCCACGTCCGGGGGATCCCCCGGTCGCCCATCAGCCAGGTCACCTGGTGCGCCGATTCGGGCGTCAGCGTCCAGAAATCCCATTGCATGTCGTGATCGCGCAGGTTGTTGCTCGCACGTCGCTTCTGGGAGCGAATGAAATGCTGGAACTTCATCGGGTCGCGCATGAAGAACACCGGAGTGTTGTTGCCGACCATGTCGAAGTTGCCCTCGTCGGTATAGAACTTGAGGGCGAACCCCCGGGGGTCGCGCCAGGTGTCGGGGCTGCCCCGCTCCCCCGCGACCGTCGAGAACCGAGCGAGCACCTCGGTCTCCGCGCCCGGCTGCAAGAAGGACGCCCGCGTGTACGCGCTCACATCCTGGGTCACCTCGAACGTGCCGAACGCGCCGCTGCCCTTGGCGTGGGGCTGGCGTTCCGCGATGCGCTCCCGGTTGAAGTTCGCCATCTGCTCGATGAGGTAGTGATCTTGCAGCAACAGCGGACCACCCGGCCCGACGGTCAAAGAGTATTCGTCGCTCGCCACCCGAACACCGGCGTCGGTGGTCGTCGCGGGGCGGGACTCTGATGGGTTCACAGCTGATACCTCCCAGTGGAGTTGAAAGACCGAACAACACCCGACAGTCCCAATTACTACGCCTACGTCGCGGTTCGCGCAAGCCCCCGGTAAGGCCTGGCTTATCCTACTTAGGATTCCCTACCCTTAAGACTTTTAAGACTGCCTATCCTTACGAATATGATGACTGCCTATCCTGGTTCTCGCATGGACTATAAGTTCGCTATGCCGCATTCACGCTATCTTGATTACTGCAGTACGCTGCGTTGTTAGTACCCAAGTCGGTGAGGATTGAATGCTCGATTCCTTTTGGGTCTTCCAAGCCCACCCGTTGACCATCATCGGTGGGGTCACGGCCCTGCCCACCGCCGCGATCACAGTCCTGTTCGCGGCCGGGTCGGCGCGATTCCGCGACCGGGCCCCATGAGTTGAAAGGCGCCATGAGTTCAATCCACATCGAGTCACCCGGTGGGCCACACCGACAAGAAGCCCACCAGCCCGGCCTGGCCAGCAGACTTAACTGGCTACGCGCGGGAGTCCTGGGCGCCAACGACGGCATCGTTTCCACCGCTGGCCTTGTGGTCGGTGTCGCCGGAGCGACCAACGATCGAGGAGCGATCCTGGTGGCCGGACTAGCGGGGCTGGTCGCCGGGGCACTTTCCATGGCTGGCGGTGAGTATGTCTCGGTCAGCGCCCAGGCCGACACCGAGACGGCCGCACTCCAGCGCGAACAGTGGGAACTTGAGCACATGCCCGATGCGGAACTCGCCGAACTGCGGACGTTCTACGAGCAAAAGGGGCTTTCTGCCTCCCTCGCAGCCCAGGTCGCGGAAGCCTTAACCGAGCGCGACGCGCTTGCCGCTCACGCCGAGGTCGAACTCGGCATCGACCCGACCGAGCGAACCAACCCCTTCCACGCCGCCTGGTCCTCGATGGCCGCCTTCACCCTCGGCGCCCTCCTGCCACTGATCGCGATTCTTGCTCCGCCACCATCGGCGCGGTTGCTCGCGACCGTGCTCGCCGTGACCGCGGCCCTGGCTGTCACCGGAGTGATCAGCGCCAACCTCGGCGGCGCACCCCGACTCCCGGCCGCGCTACGCAACGTCGTGGTCGGTCTTACGGCCATGACGATCACCTTCGCTCTCGGGACACTGTTCGGCGGGATAATCTGATGGGCAGCGGTTGTCAGACGCGATCGCCAGTGCACGTCTAACGCTTGTATCCAAGCCATGGGTGCGGCGGTATCGATTCGGCCGGCCAGGCCCTGTTTGCCGACGCGTTCCAACATCAGCTCGCCGCGCTGACCCGGTTGGCCTAACCCGTCGGTTCCCACAACTCGACGGGATTGCCATCCGGATCGTGGACGCGCGCGAACCGCCCGGCCCCGGAATCCCACTCCGGTTTGGTGATGACCTCCAACCCACCCCGCTCCAGCTGGGCGATCATCGCGTCGAGGTCGTCGACGCGAAAGTTGATCATCCACTGTTGAGTGGTTCGCCCGAAGTAATCGGTGGCGGCCTCGAAGGGCGCGAAAATGGTCGGACCGGCCGACTGGATCCAAAGGCTCTCCATGCCGTCGACCCCGAGATGCTGGCGATACCACCCGAGCAATTTTTCGGGGTCATCCGAACGGAAGAAGACCCCGCCGATTCCGTTGACCTTCTCCATGGTTCTCCTCCAGCTCAGCTACCAGATCGCGGTCCTCGAAGGCTGTCCGCACAGTAATTGTGACCCCTCATCCTGGCTCGGGGAGCGCAGCCAGGCGTGAACGCCCCCGCTACCGGGGCAGCTTCGCTCTGCTGGTGTCCAGCACGAGCGCCTGGCGACGCTGATGCACGGTTAAGTAGCGTAATCCGTGCTCACCGGCGGTGAACTGCCGCCAGGATCGGCGCGGCATCCACAACAAGGCACCGGCAGCGAGATCGACCGCGCCGAGTTCGGTGCGGAGCTGGCCGCCGCCGGCGAGCACGTGGATGAGCACGTCGAGGTCCGGTCCGGCGTGGGCGTCGATGGTTCCCCCCGGTGGCAGCGCGATGACGTTGGAGTCGAGGTCGCGCTCGCGGGCCTGCAGCTTCCAGACCGCTCCGCTCGCGTCCGCCGCGTCGGGATCGGCGCTGATCTCCGCGGTGTCGATCAGGACGCGAGGCAGCGGCGTGCTGGCGAGCTTGCTGATGCGAATTTGCCAGTCGCGCGGCTCGCGGTTCACGTACTCCCAGGCGTAGCCTCCGGGATAGTCGGCCTCGAACTCGTCACGAAGATGCAGGGGGTCGTGATCGTTGACCAGCACGAAGGCACCGCCGACCGGCAGCGCCGCGTAGGCGGCGAAGATCGCCGGGTGCTTCTCCGGCTTGCGCATTCCACGAACGTCCAGTACCTCCGCCTCGATCTCCGCGACCTCGTCCTCGGTTTGCTGGTTGGACACCATCTGGTTTCTCCCTAGTTTTCACAAGCGGTTGTTGTGTAAACTCTAGGCCATGACTTACGTGATAGCCCAGCCGTGCGTAGACGTGTTGGATCGTGCGTGCGTGGACGAGTGCCCGGTGGACTGCATTTACGAGGGTAAGCGCTCGCTCTACATCCACCCCGACGAGTGTGTCGACTGCGGCGCGTGCGAACCCGTCTGCCCCGTCGAGGCGATCTTCTACGAGGACGACCTGCCCGAAGAGTTCGCGCCGTACCTGGCCGATAACGCGGCCTTCTTCACCGTCCCCCTTCACGGCCGCGACGCGGCCCTGGACTCACCGGGAGGCGCGGCTCGGCTCGGCCCCGTCGGGGCGGACACGTCGTTGGTGAGCGAGCTTCCTCCCCAAGACGCTCCGTGAGCGAGCGGCCACCTCGGTGGCGCCCGGCCGCAGCGTTCACGGCAATGGGGGCCGGTTGCGTCGTCGGCGGGGGCTTGGTGGCGGCGGCCACCGGTCCGCTGGGCCTCGCCCACGGAAGCTGGCTCGCCGCCTACCTCGTGCTGGTCGGTGGGGTGGCGCAATACGGGATGGGGCGGGCCCGCATCTTGCTCCCCAAGAGCGCGCAGCCACCGTTGTGGGGCTGGATCGGGCTGCTGGGATGGAACCTGGGAAATCTGCTCGTCATCCTCGGCACGCTCAGCGGTCTCCCGCCGCTGGTCTTCCTCGGCGCGGCGCCGTTAGTCCTGGCGTTGGTCATTGCGCTGGACGCCACCCGGCCCCTTGCGGCCACCACGAACGGTAGGGCGATGGCGCGGATCGGTCAGGCCTATCGCGTGATGCTGCTCGTGCTCGCTGTGAGCATTCCGATCGGCATGACGCTGTCGCATCTGCGGCACTCCTAAAACGCCGACCCCCTCCACCGCCGCAAGCATGACCACCGCCCGAGTCAGTGACTCGGGCGGCGGCACTCGATTTGGCGGAGGCGGCGGGATTTGAACCCGCGAGAGGGTTGAAGCCCTCAACCCGCTTAGCAGGCGGGCGCCATAGACCGGACTAGGCGACGCCTCCACGACCGGATAGAGACTACCGACACATAGGTCTCACGGGCAAAAGCTGGGAGGGCCACACGCGGACAGCGTAGAATCACAGGCGGCGCGAACACTCGACTAGGAAGAACAAGGTACTCCCGGGCAACCGGATGGCTCCGATTCTCGCTCGCAGCAGCCACATCTTCGAAGGACCTCGATGGCAGACGAAAGACCGAAGACCAACGCCGCAAGGCCACGCCGGCCGGCGGCCATCCCGCGCGCCTCCGCTCGCACGCGGGACGGCCACGGATTCGGCTTCACGGCCGGCTGGACGGTCCTCGGTACTCTGATCCCCGGACTCGGGCTGATCAAGGCGGGCCGACGCGCTCAGGGTGGCCTCTTGCTGTGCCTGTTCCTCTCGATCCCGATCGGCCTCGGCCTTTGGGCCCTCATCGACCGCTCCTCCTTGATGGGCCTCGCCGTCAGCACCAGCTTCCTCAGCACGCTTCCCTACGCCATCGCCGCCTTGGCCGTGGGCTGGGTCGTGGCCATCGTCGCCACCCACGTCGCGCTGCGGCCGCGGTTGATGACCCGAACCCAACGCGGCCTGGGAGCCCTACTCGTGGGCGCCTTGGCGTTCGGCGTCACCGCGCCCATGGCGGTGGCGGCGAGGTACAGCTCGGTGCAGGCCGACCTGGTGGGCACCGTGTTCCAGAGTGAGGGCAATTCCAAGAGCGCGACCCGCCCGACGCCGGGCAGCAAGGACGATCCCTGGAAGGACAAGCCACGGCTCAACGTGCTGCTGTTGGGCGGCGACGGCGGCAAAGGCCGCGAGGGAGTGCGCACCGACACCGTGATCGTCGCCAGCATCGACACCGCCACCGGCAACACCACGATGTTCAGCCTGCCGCGCAACACGGCACGGATGCCGTTTCCCAAGGACTCCGCGCTAGACAAGGTCTACCCCAACGGGTTCTACGACGGCTACAACGGCGACGACGCGGAGTTCATGCTCAACGCGATGTACGGCAACGTGCCGTCCGCCCACCCCGGCATCTTGGGAGAAACCGACAACCTGGGCGCCGACGCGATGAAGCTGTCGGTCGGCGAGGCCTTGGGGCTCAAGATCGACTACTACGCGCTGGTCAACCTGCAGGGCTTCACCAAGCTGATCAACGCCCTCGGCGGGATCACCGTCAACATCAACGCCTACATTCCCATCGGTGGGGCCACCGACAGCGGCGTTCTGCCCACCGAGTTCCTGGCCCCGGGAGCGGATCAGAAGCTCGCCGGCCGCGAGGCGCTGTGGTACGCCCGTGGACGCTTCGGCGGAGACGACTTTCAGCGAATGGACCGCCAGCGCTGCGTCATCAACGCCGTCATCCGCCAGGCTAACCCCCAAACGGTGCTGACCCGGTACGAGGCCATCGCGAACGCCTCCAAGTCGATCGTCTACACCGACATCCCGCAGGAGAACCTGTCTTCGCTGCTCGATCTCGCGCTACGGGTGCGCGACGCCAAGACGCGCAGCGTGGTCTTCAAGTCCGGCAAGCAGGGCTTCGTCAGCGCCAATCCCGATTTCGACGCCATGCGCAAGCGGGTAGCCGACGCCCTGGATGAAACCGAGAAGGCCCCCGCCCAGGCCGAGGCCCCGGCCGCCCCGAAGACGCCGAAGAAGTCCGCAGACGCGTCGTCTCCCGACGCCGGCCCGACCGCGGCCAGCGAGAACACCGATCAGACGTGCGCCTACGATCCCGCCGCCGCCAAGGAGGCTAAGGACGACCCGCCGTACTGGGTCAAGCGGCTGCAGTGAGCTGGTGGTGTGTCGCCCCGCTTTCTTCGACGCCACTAGCGCTTTACAGCGAAGGACGATTGGTATACCCGCGGTTCTTGTCGAGTCGCCTCGCGATGTCGGCTGCCAGCGATTCCCACAACTCCGCCTCACCCTTGAGCCGGCTGGCCGGCCGCAGGATGTGGGTGGTCAACTCCGCATCCCCGCTGGCTTCGGTGAGACTGATCCTGGAACCGTCTTCGGTCATCGAGACCTTCGAGACCGTGGCCCACGCACCCTGCTCGTCCCCGGCCGCGGTATGCACCCGATACCCCTGGTCGCTCACGATCACCGACGCGCGTTGGCGTCGGCTGATCAGCCAGCCGGCCACCGCCAAGGCCACGCCCGCCACGAGCAGGACCACGCCGAGGACGAGGAGGACGCTCGGCCAGGCCAGCGCCGAACTCAACACGCTCACGGCGGCCCCCAGGACGGACGCCACACCCGCCACCACGAAAGCCCGCAGCGGCAACGGACCCGAGAACTCGTAGGTCATCGTAGAATCAGACCTCTCTACTGCTTGGGATCTATCGTTTCGAATGCTGGCGGCGAGGGTGGGATTCGAACCCACGGAACGCTCTCACGCTCGGCCGCTTTCAAGGCGGCTGCACTAGACCACTATGCGACCTCGCCACGCCGGGTCCCCCCAGGCAGCCACCATGCTAGCTCAATGCCAAGCTAGAGATATGCGTGCAGTTTCAGCCTCCACACCGGGCGGCCCCGAGACCCTGAAGATCAGCCACATCGAGCGACCGACCCCCGGCGTCGGCGAGGTTCTCATCGAGGTCCACGCCGCGGGAATCAACCGGGCCGATCTGGCCCAACGTGAGGGCCGCTACCCGCCGCCGCCCGGAGTCAGCGACGTGCTCGGACTGGAGTGCTCCGGCCGTATCGCCGAGGTGGGTTCCGAGGTGCAGCGGTGGTCGGTGGGCGATTCGTGCGCGGCGCTGCTCGCCGGCGGCGGTTACGCCGAATACGTCGCCGTGCCCGCCGGGCAGGTCCTCCCCCCACCTCCGGGGATGGATCTCACCGCGGCCGCTGGGGTGGTGGAGGTGGCCGCCACCGTGGTGTCCAATCTGGACCTGGCCCAGCTCCGCCCCGGTGAGACCTTTCTCGTGCACGGCGGGGCTGGGGGGATCGGCTCCTTCGCCATCCCCTACGCGAAAGCGCTCGGCGCGCGCGTGCTCGCCACTGCGGGCAGCCCCGAGAAGCTCGACTACTGCCGCCATCTCGGCGCCGATATCGCCATCGACTACCGCGGCGACTGGTCTACGGCGGTGGCCGAGGCCACCTCTGAAGGCGGCAACGAGCACACCGGCGGATCGGGCGTGGACGTGATCTTGGACATCATGGGCGCCAAGTATCTGGAACAGAACGTGGCCGCGCTGGCCGCCGGTGGACGGCTCGTGGTGATCGGCCTGCAGGGCGGCGCGAAAGGCACCCTCAATCTCGCTCGGTTGCTGAGCAAGCGCGCCAGCGTCCACGCGACGTCGTTGCGCTACCGGCCCAGCAACGAGAAGGCGGCCATCTGCCGGCGCCTCGCCGATTCGGTCTGGCCGCTCTTCTCCGATGCCGGGTCGGGCCCCGAGGTGCCCCAGCCGCGTCACCAGGACTTCACCTTCGATGAGGTATCGACGGCGCACGCGCTGCTGGAATCGGGAGACAGCCACGGCAAGCTCATTTTGAACTGGTAATCCCAACCCGCCGAGCACCATCTAGTCGCTCGGCCTGGCGTCGAACGGGCGCCGGGTGGCCGGCGCTCGCTATGGTGGTTACATGTCGATCGCGTTTTCCCCCTCGTCAGCAGCTCATGGGGACAAGGAGACCGACACGGCCTTGGTGCAGTCGGTCGATCGGGCGCTGACAATCCTGGAGGTGCTCGCCACCGAGCGTGAGGACGTGGGCCTGGGTGACCTAGCCGCCCACCTCGGGGTCCACAAGTCCACCGTCTTTCGCCTCCTGGGCACGCTGGAAGCGCACGACCTCGTGGCGCAACAAAACGAACGAGGACGGTACCGCCTCGGCCTGGGTTTGGTGCGGCTGTCCGCCGTGGCCAACCTGGGCATGGACCTGGTTCAACTGGTGCGTCCGGCGGCGCAGGATCTCAACGTCGCGACCGGCGAGACGGTGAACCTCGCGGTGCTCTCGGACTCCACGGTGCTTTACGTCGATCAGCTCTTCGGCACCGCCGCCTTGCAGACCCACAGTTGGGTGGGGCAGCGCATCCCCGCGCACGCCACCTCCAACGGCAAGGTCCTCCTGGCGTTCAGCGATGACGCGCAGCTGGTGCCTCGCCTCTGCGCCGAGGGGCTTGAGCGGTACGCGGCGCGGACGCTGACGCAGCCGAAAGCGCTAGCGGCGGAGATCGCGGTGGTGCGCGAACAGGGCTGGGCCATCAGCCGCGACGAGCTGGAGGAGGGGCTGCTGGCCATTGCCGCCCCCGTCTTCGACGCCGATGACGTGCTCGTGGCCTCGATCTCGGTCAGTGGGCCCTCGTTCCGTCTCGAGTCGCGCACCCAGGAGCTGCGTGAGCTGGTCGTGGCGGCGGGGTTCGCCGCCTCGACCCGCCTCGGACATCGCCAGGCCTAAACCCTTGACAGAACGCGGTCCAATCGCGAGGCTTGTTGCGTTAGACGATCCAAGATGCGTCAGACGCAATGGAGGTATTTCGCGATGTCAAGTCCACGAGTGGTCATCATCGGTGCGGGTGTGGTGGGGGCCGCGCTGGCGGACGAGCTGTCCGCGCGGGGGTGGGGCAACGCCATCACGATCCTCGATCAAGGCCCGCTGCCCGCTCCAGGCGGATCCACCTCGCACGCACCGGGGTTGGTGTTCCAAACCAACCCCTCCAAGTCGATGGCGGAGGCCGCCCGGTATACCGCCCACAAGTTCTCCCGGCTGACCTATCGGGGCCAGCCCGGGTACCTGCCCGTCGGCGGCCTCGAAGTCTCGACCACGCCCGCGCGGGACGCCGAGCTGACACGCCGGCACGGCTGGCTGAGCAGTTGGGGCATCGAGAGCCGCCTGGTCGACACCGCAGAGTGCCTCGACCTCCATCCGCTGCTCAACTCCAGCATCGTGAGCGGTGGCCTTCACGTGCCCAGCGACGGGCTGGCCAAGGCGGTCAACGCCGTGGGCGCCCAGGTGGAGGCGGCCGCCGCGCGGGGAGCATGCGTGCGCGAGTTGTGCGAGGTTCTCGACATCGAGACCAGCAACGGGCGCGTCACCGGCGTCACGGTGCGTCCCACAGGACACCGCGACGCGGGCCGCGAGACCATCCCGGCCGACATCGTGGTGTGCTGCGCCGGCATCTGGGGTTCGCGCATCACCAGCATGGTGGGGCTCGAGCTGCCGCTGACACCGATGGCCCACCAGCTCGCCTGGACCACCGACCTGCCCTCCCTCGCCGGCCGCACCACCGAGGCGATCCGCCCGATCCTGCGCCACCAGGACGCGCGGGTGTACTTCCGCGAGCGCTTCGGGGCGCTGGGCATCGGGTCCTACGATCACGCGCCGATGCCCATCGACCCACGCGACATCGCGGACTACGATCCCAGCGCCGCCATGCCCTCGGTGCTGGACTTCACGCCCGCAGACTTCGAAGCGGCGTGGCGCAACTCCGTCGACCTGCTACCGGAGCTGGCGCAGGCCGGCATCGACTCGGCGATGAACGGGCTGTTTTCCTTCACCGCCGACGGGATGCCGCTGTGTGGGCCGTCGGCCGAGGTGGAGGGGTTTTGGGTTGCCGAGGCCGTGTGGGTGACCCATTCGGCCGGGGTCGGCGCGGCGATGGCGGAATGGATCCAGGACGGCCACGTGAGGAGCTTCGACGTTCACGCGTGGGATCTCCATCGCTTCGAATCCCATCAGCGGTCACCGGAGTATCTGGTGGCGCGGGATTCCCGCGCCTTCGCCGAGGTGTACGACATCGTGCACCCGCTAGATCCGCCGGCCGACTGCCGGCCGCTGCGGACCTCGCCCTTCTTTACCCGCCAACGCGAGCTCGGCGCCTCGTTCTTGGAGGCCTCGGGTTGGGAACGGCCGCAGTGGTACGAGGCCAACGAGTCACTTGTGGAGCGGTATCGAGACCGCGTCCCCACCCCTGGCGACTGGGCCGCCAAACATTGGTCACCGATTGTCGGCGCCGAGGCCCTGGCCCTCCGCGACGGGGTTGCGCTGGTCGACATGACGGCCTTGAAACACCTTGAGGTGACCGGTCGCGGCTCGGCGGAGTTTCTCAACAGGATGGTCACCGCCAACGTCGACAAGTCGGTGGGCTCGGTGACGTACTGCCTCATGCTCGCCGGCGACGGGGGCATCCGTTCCGATGTGACGGTGACCCGGCTGACTCAGGACCGGTTCCAGATCGGCGCCAACGGCGAGATGGACCTCGTGTGGTTGCGCTCGCACCTGCGCCCCGAGGATCGCGCCCAGGTCCGCGACGTCACGGGCGGATCGTGCTGCCTCGGCCTGTGGGGCCCCAAGGCCCGCGAGGTCGTGGCGGGGCTGACGAACCTGGACCTATCGACGGACGGGCTGAAGTACTTCCGCGGCAGTTCTGGCTACCTCGGAACGGTGCCGGTGACCATGCTGCGGTTGTCCTACGTGGGAGAACTCGGCTGGGAGATCTACACGACCGCCGATCAGGGCCTCACGCTCTGGGACACGCTGTGGGAGGCCGGCCGCGAGCACGGGTTGATCGCGGCCGGGCGCGGCGCCTTCAGCTCGCTGCGGCTCGAGAAGGGGTACCGCTCCTTCGGTGCCGACATGAGCTTCGAGCACACCCCGGCCCAGGCCGGCCTGGGGTTCGCGGTCCGGAAAACGGCCACCGGTTACCTCGGCGAGGCGGCGTTGGCGGCGAGGACGAACGACCCGGCCGGGCGCGTCCTGGCCTGCCTGACCAGCACCGATCCCACCGCGGTCGTGCTGGGCAAGGAGCCCGTCTACGCCGAAGGGCGGGCCGTGGGCTACGTGACCTCGGCCGGGTACGGCTACACCGTCGAGCGGGCAATCGCCTACGCCTGGGTGCCCCAGGACGCGGCCGCCGTCGGGACGGCCCTCCAGATCGGGTACTTCGGCAAGATGCTCGACTACGAGGTCACCGCCGAGCCGCTCTTCGACCCGGAGATGAGCCGACTCAGGAGCTGAGGCGGAGCCTCGCCCCGCGGTGGCCCGCAAGTCGTTCAGCTAGGTGGCCTGGGCGACATGGAGTCGGTTTGCACTATCTCCAACACGGTTGGCCAACCTGTCGGGTCGGCGGTCCAAACAAGTACCCATGGGTTTCGCCTGAACTCGAAGGCAAGTACCCATAGCGTGTGTCCGTCCCGCCCTTGGACAGGACGGCGACGGGCACGCGCACCCATTGGATCTTCTCGGAGAAGATCTATTTCGTCTTCGATGCGGCTCAGCAGGTCGGGGTCGTCGTTAGTCAACGAGTTCAGCCAGGCGTCGATCTGAGGGTCGTAGTGTGGCTCTCGCACGTGTTAGCGCTTGTCGCGGCGCCCGACGGGACGCGTAACGAGGCCCTCGCCTCGGTGCGCTCGCGAGGCACGTTCTTGGAGATCATCGTTGGCAAGAAGCCGTGCCTCCAAGGCGCTCATGGTCACCGCTGGCTCTAAGACAATGGCTCCGTCGGACTGCTCCGAGATCATAAAGGCCGCATTGGGACGCCCCAAGGACATCCGACCGCGACCGTCGGTGGTGATCAAGTGTGCTGCAAGTGGCTTCGGCATCCCTTTACTGTAGCACTCACGCCCAGAAGGGGCACTGCCCCATAGGGGCAGCGTTGGGCTCCATGCTCCTACGTGGCAACGCACTTCTCTACGGACCCCGCAGGCTCGGCGGTCCCCGGGCGGCGACGGTCTGACTGCTCCGGAGCGGCACAACCCTCGCTCGGCTCACCCCTGACGGGGCGGGACCGCATCTACGCGGCCTCCGACTCCCCGGCAAGCCGGTTTCGCGTATCAGGGGCCTTACGCGCGGGCCTGACCCAGTTGAGCGCTGACCCACTCGTGGAACTCGCCGATGTGGTGTTCGCTGGGTACGAGGACTCCCCCGTCGCGATAGACGCGCGAGCTCATGCCAGGTTGGGTGCGCTCGCACGCCTCGAAGTCCTGCTGGTTGACCCGATGGAAGAGCTCGACGGACTTGTCCAGATCGCGGCCCTCCTCGACGACCGACGGCAGGTACAGCCAATCGCACTCGACGACGGTGCGGTCCACCGCGAGCGGAAACATCCGATGCATGATGACATGGTCGGGCACGAGGTTGATGAACACCTGGGGCCGCACAGTGATGGCGTAATAGCGCCTGTCCTGCTCGTCGCCAATCGATTCGATGCGCTCCAGGCCCTTGGAGCCGTCGACGGTGAACCCCTCGACCTCGGCACCGAATTCGGCCCCGTGGCCGACGAAATACTGGGCGGCGTACCCGTCCGCGAACTCGGGCAGCACCTCGGTGAGCTCGGGGTGGATGGTCGCGCAGTGGTAGCACTCCATGAAATTCTCGATGATGAGCTTCCAGTTCGCTGCGACGTCGTAGACCACGCGGCGGCCCAGGGCAAGGCTCTCGATGCCGTAGGCGTCGATGAGATCCAGGTCCCCGAGCCGAGCCAGCACATCGGCCTGCACCGACTCCTCGAACGGGGGCGGCTCATCGGCGAGGCACACCCAGACGTAGCCGAGCCACTCCCGCACGGCGACCCTGGTGAGCCCGTACTCGACCCGATCGATGTCGGGCATCTTGGTGAGGTTCGGCGCGGCCATCAGCTTGCCGTCCAGCCCGTACGTCCACGCGTGGTAGGGGCACTGGAAATTCCGCGCCACCCGCCCCGATTCAGCGGTGCAGATCCTGGCGCCGCGGTGCTTGCAGACGTTGAGGAACGCCCGTACGCCGCGGTCGCGGGCCCGGGAGACGATGACCGACTCGGCTCCCACCTGCACGGTCTTGAACGAGCCGGGCCCTTCGAGGTCGGCGGATCTGACTGCGCAGAACCACATCTGTTCGAAGATCGCCCCCTGCTCGGCGGCGAAGTTCGCTGGGTCTGTGTAGGCGAGCCCGGGCAGCGTCCTGATCAGGCTTTCCGACCCGGTGGGGACCTCGCCTACGTCCTGGGCGCCCGGCGAGCTGTTCACCCCTGTGCTGGTGGCGCTATAGGTCGTCTCGGTGGTGGCGGTGCTGTCGCTCGCGATGGTCATAGCGGTCCCCCTAGTGGGCGGGTTGGGGTCGGTCTTGGGTCACAATGACCCGGACGTCGATGTTGCCAAGGCTGATGAACTCGCCAGGGCCTGCGCCTCCCGAGCGATCGTGCGACGCCAGCGCGTGAACGCGCGAACGCGGTTGACACCCAGCACGCCGATGGGGTGATCTTCGTGCCAGAAGACCGCCAAGAAGCTCTCCTCCTCGGTCGAGCCCTCTTCGACGACGACCCGATCGGCCCCCGAGGAGGCGCCGGCGAACTGCAGGCGAACCCCGTACTGGTCGGACCAGAAGTACGGCGGCTGGACCGGGCGGGTAACCGCGCCCGTCCCTAGCAGGTGCGCGATGGCGACGGCGGGGCGCTCCAGGGCCCCGGTCCAGTGTTCGACCCGGCGGTGCATGCCGTGGGCTTGGTCGAACCAGGCGGCGCAGTCGCCGACCGCCGAGACGTTCGGCACGCCGGTGCGGCCCACCTCGTCGCAGCTGATCCCGTTGGCGACGTCGAGGCCCGAGCCGGCCAGCCATTGCACGTTGGGCTCGGCCCCCACGCCGACGACGACGACATCGGCGGGAATGACCGTGGTGTCGGAAAGCACCACCCCGGTGACGCGGTCGGTCCCGTCGAGATAGTCGATGGTGACCCCGCACTGCAGGTCGACCCCGCGAGCGGCGTGCAGACCGCCGATGACGGCTCCCATGGTTTCTCCGAGGGGGCCAGCCAAGGGCGTCGACCCGACCTCGAGCACGGTAACGTCCAAGCCCAACCCCAGGGCTGTGGAGGCGACCTCCGCGCCGATGAAGCCCGCCCCCACAACCACGAGGCGGGCGCCGGGCCGGAGTTCCTCGCGCAGCGCGGTGGCATCCTCCAACGTGCGCAGCACGTGAACCCCGGGGAGCTCGCTGCCGGCGAGCATCAGCCAACGGGCGCTGGCCCCCGTCGCGAGGACGACGTGGTCGGCGCGCACCTGCTGACCGCCGGTGAGCCACAACGACTTCGTCGAGGGGTCGAGCTGCATGGCACGGGTCCCGAGCAACCACTCGGCCTCCAGGCCGGCGTCGTCGGGCCCCTCGAGCCGCAGATCCTCGGCCTGGATTTTGCCGGCCAGGAACTCCTTGGACAACGGCGGACGATCGTAAGGCCGCTCGTCCTCGTCCCCGATGATGATCAACTCACCGTCAAACCCCTGCGCCCGGGCGGCCCGGGCGGTTGACAGCCCCGCGAGTGAGGCTCCGACCACCGCCAGAGTTGTCACGCAGTGGCTCCCACACCCAAGCCTGGGGGTAGTTGCGGAGCGTCCTCGGACAGCTCGACGTAGACGGTGCCGTCGTAGACGACGGTGCGGTGGGCGCGCACCCCCACCTTGGCCGGCGGCGCATCGACGGCCCCGGTGGTGAGGGCGAAGGTGCTGGCGTGCAGCGGGCACTCCACCCGGCAGTCCTCGACCCATCCGTCGGCCAGCGAGGCGTCCTGGTGAGAGCACGTGTCGTCGAGGGCGTACACCCCACCCTCTTCGGTGTGGAAGATCGCGATTGGGGGACTGACGGTGGTGACGCGCAGGGCGTCCCCGGGAGCAATATCGGTTAGGAGGCAAATCGGGATCATGGAACGTTCCTAACTGCGGATGGGACAACGCAATGCGGTATACGCAACAGCTTGACCCCCGAAGTAGGCAATGTCAAGGTGGTGAGGAGAGTGATCTATGTCACAGCTCGCAGTTGGACTCAGGTAGCCCTCAGGGCGCGGGTGACGGTCAGGCGTAGCCTGCCCGGGACCACCCCAAAGTATCCCGAACTTGGGTCTCCAGCGCGACGGTGTTGGCGATTGCCCTGAAGCGTCATTGCCGAGGCGGACGTGAAGTCTGCCACCCCAATCCTCGCGGCCACCCCTCCCCTCGATTGGGATGTCTGAGACCAGCCTGGGTTCGTTGACTACCCGGTCTGCTGGCGCACTCCGACCGCTCCCTCGACCGGCGTTGCAGATAATCGCGGACAGCCCGCGAGCCTGACGGCCACGCTCGCGCGCCCTGTCTAGGCTTGTTCACACCAGTTGAGGAGTCGCCGTGTCTGCCCTAGACGAGTTGGATTTCACCGAGCGGGTGCCCGCCACCTTGCGCCGCGACGGCGCTCCCGAGTGGATCCGGGTGCGTGGCGAGGCCTCGGGTCCCGGGGCCAAGATGGGCTCGCTGCTGCTGTCCATCCCGATGATGGCGCTTACGCTCGTTTCCCTGGCGGGCCTCGGCGTCGCCCTGCAGCGCGCCGGCGCCGGAACTCGTCCCGAGGTCGTCGCGGTGGTGGTGTTGTCCTTCGCGGTGTTGGCAATGGTGGTCACCGCCGTGTTGTGGGGCGCCCTCTCGCGGATGTCGTCGCTGGGCCCGACGCTTTGGGGCCTGGTGTTGCTGGCCTTGGGGATGGTGCTCGCCTGCTACCCGTCAACCATGGCGACGCTGAGCCGGCGGGTGGAAGGGCTGCCCCAGACGTGGCGTCCCGGCCTGGCACAGACCGACTTCAGCCTCCTCCCCATCGTCGTGGGCGCCCTGCTGCTGGGGTTGGCCTTCGCCGCATCGCTCACCCGGCGGGCCCCGCGCCAGTACGCCCCGGACGCCATCGGCCTGTAGGAAGGAGTTGGTCTGTGCGTTACCCGAACCAGCGGTTGAGTTCGTCGGAGGTGCCGCCGTCGAGAAACAGCCCCGTGACGTCATCGGCCACCCGTTTCACCTCGTCGAGGGCGTCGCCCAGCGCGACTCCGCGACCAGCCCAGGCGAGCATCTCGACGTCGTTTCGCCCATCGCCGAGGGCTAGCACATCGGCCCGGGCCACGCCGTAATGCTCGGCAACCTCGGCCAGGGCCGTCGCCTTACTCACGCCGTCGGGCGCGATGTCTATCCAGGCGCTGTACCCGATGGAGTAGGTGATCCCGTGCAGGCCGAGGTGCTCGGCCAGCTCCACGAAGTCCTCGTCGTTGCTGTGCGGATCTCGCACCACCACCCGGCAGACGGGCCGCGCCGCGAGCTCCTCCGGCGTCTCCACGGCGACATCGCCGCCAAGGTCGCCGTCGGGAAATTTGCCGCTGACCCGAAAACCCACCCCGGTCTCCTCGACGGCGATCAGCGCCCCCGGGGCCTTGCGCGCCACCGTATCGATGACCTTCGTCGCGTCGAAGGTGACCTCCCGATGCACCTTCATGGGCGGATAGGACACGGTGACGGCGCCGTTCGAGCACACCGCAAGACCCGGGGGCAGCCCCAGGGCGTCGAAGACCGGCCAGACCGATTCCCAGGAACGCCCCGTCGACAGCACCACCGGCACATCGGCGGCGAGGATGCGTTGCACCGCTCCGTGGACCGCGGGCGGCAGGTTGCCGTCCCAGTCGACCACCGTCCCGTCGATGTCGAGGGCCACCAGGCCGGGCCGCCAGTCACTGGGGGCGCTCGGACTACTCAATGCATGCTCGATTCAGAGGGACGCAGGGACTCTTGGCCACCGAAGAAGGGGCGCAGGGCGAAAGGCAGGTAGACCGAACCGTCGGCCCGCTGATGGTTCTCCAACAGGGCGACGATGACGCGCGGCATCGCGCACAGCGTGCCATTGAGGGTGGCCACGGGATGGACCCCCTCGGCCCCACGGCTGCGGATGTTCAGCCGCCGCGACTGGAACTCGGTGCAGTTCGAGGCGGAGGTGATTTCGCGGTACCTCCCCATGGTCGGGATCCAGGCGTAGCAGTCGTACTTGCGGGCGGCGGACATGCCGAGGTCGCCGCTGGGCACGTCGAGCACCTGATAGGGCAGCTCCAGCAGCTCGATGAATTCCTTCTCGAACCGCAGTAGTCTTTGATGCTCCGCCTCGGCCTGCTCGGGCTCGCAGTAGACGAACATCTCGACCTTGTCGAACCAATGCACCCGAAAGATCCCGCGGGTGTCCTTGCCGTAGGAACCGGCCTCGCGCCGAAAGCACGGGCTGTACCCGGCGTAGCGGAGCGGGAGCGCGGCGGCTTCGAGGATCTCTTCGCTGTGGTAGGCCGCCATCGCCACCTCGGCGGTGCCCACGAGGTAAAGGTCGTCTGCCGGGAGGTGGTAGACGTCCTTTTCGGCCTGACCCAAGAAGCCGGTGCCCTCCATCGCCGAGGGCTTGACCAGCGACGGCGGGATCATGGGCGTCAGCCCCCACTCGGCGATCTTGGCCATGGCGAGGTTGAGCAACGCCAACTCCAGTTGCGCACCCTGCCCGGTCAGGAAGTAGAACCGCGAGCCCGACACCTTGACGCCTCGCTCGGTGTCGATGGCCCCCAGCTTCTCGCCCAGCTCTAGGTGATCCCTCGGCTCGAAGCCCTCTGCGGCGAAGTCTCGGGGCGTGCCGACGGTCTCCAGGACGACGAAGTCTTCCTCGCCGCCGATGGGCACGTCGGGAAAGACCAGGTTGGGGAGCTGCCTCATCAGCTCGTCGAACTTCGCGGCGGCGGCCTCGCTGGCGGCGTTGGCGGCCTTCACATCGGCGGCCAGGGCCTTCGTGGTGGTGAGGAGGCCCGCCTTCTCGTCCCCGCTGGCCCGCGACACGGCGCGGCCCAGATCCTTCTGCTTGGCCCGCTTGGTCTCGAACTCGCCGATGGCGGACCGGCGGGCGGCGTCGGCGGACAGTAGTCGATCCACCAACTCTGGGGACTCGCCCCTCATCCGCATCGATTCGCGGACACGTTCGGGATCATGGCGAAGTATGGCTGGATCGATCACAGGCCCACCCTACCGAGGCTGGTTCGTCGGCCAGTAATTCTTTCCCGAATCTCGCCACGACCCCTTGTAATCGTACGTTTGTTTGATTATCGTGGAGCCATGGCCGCATTAGTCAGCATCGAGACACCGGTAACAACCGGACTGCTCGACGCGGCCGCCGTTTCTTTGCTAGACCAGAGCACGACTGGGCCTCGGCTCACTGACCGCGACGCTGCCGCAGCGTTGAATACGATCGATCGCACGATCAATCAGCTCCAGGGGTTGCGGTTGAAGGTGGTGCAGGCGTCGACGCGCTCGCAGGCCGGTGCCGCCGACGGGCTGGACGTTGGCGCGTGGGTGGCTCGAGAATCGCGGTCGGGTAGCGCGGAGGCGGCCCGGAGCGTCCGGTTGGCGGACTCGCTGGAGTCGCTGCCGCAGGCCGAGGGTGCGCTGTCCGAGGGCCTGATCAGCGTGCAGCATGCGGAGGTGATCGCGACCGCGGCCAAGCAGTTGCCACCGGAGCTGTCGCCCGCCGAACGTAGCCGGGTGGAGACGGTGCTGACCGAGCAGGCCAAGAGGGTGGATCCGGCGACGCTGCGCAAGGCTTCCCGGCGGGCGGTGGAGATCGCGGGCCGCTCCATCGTCGAGGCCGACACCCACGAGAACCAGGTGGTCCGCACGGCCGAGGAGGTCGCGCTGGGAAAGACGAGACTGTCGATGCACGACAACGACGACGGCACCACCAGCGGCCACTTCACGGTCCCGGCGTTCGCGGCCTCGGTGCTGCGCAAGGCGGTCCAGCAGATCAGCGCGCCCCGGCGGGCCGCGCTGCGGGCCGCCCAGGAGGACGGCCGGACCTGGACGAAAACCGAGGATCACGCCGCCGATTGGGGCCACGAGTACGGGCTCGCGCTGGTGGAACTGCTGGAACACCTGCCCACCGACCGTCTCCACGCCAAGGTCGCCGCCACCGTGATCGTCACGATAGGCCTCGACCAGCTCCGCGGACAGTTGAAAGTGGCCGGCACCGATACCGGCATCGACGTCTCGGCCGAGAAGGCCCGCCAACTCGCCTGCAACGCCGGAATCCTCCCCGCGGTACTGGGCGGAAGATCGGTGCCGCTGGACTTGGGCCGCGAACGACGGCTGTTCAGCGAAGCCCAACGCACCATGCTCGCCACCCAATACGACTCCTGCGCGGCAGCCGGTTGTGACCGGCCGTTCGCCTGGTCCGAGCTGCACCACCAACACCCCTGGCAACACGGCGGCACCACCGACCTGGATCAGGCAATCCCACTGTGCTCGTCCCACCACTGATTCACGACGACACTTTCCTGCACACGGTCAACCGAACCGCCGGCGGCACCAGGGAAGTCCGCTTCAGATCGAGAACCTGACCGGTGGCGGTGATGCTGCTCACGCCTAGCTCAAGGGTGAAGCCCGGCCAGTAACCGCGGTCGCTTATAGGGTTGGCTCACCATGGTTAACCGACGTCCCTCCCACTCAGCGCTGCTGATCACCGCCTGCGCCGTGGTCGGGTTCGGGGTGTGGACCGCGTTGGTCGCGACGGACGTGCTCGATTCCCTCGACGAGGCGCTGCGGGCCCCTCGCATCGACCCCGACGGCGCCCTGGCCCAGATCGCGGCGGCGATAGCGGTCCTCACCTGGCCGGGTGTCATGTACCTCGGCTTGGCCATCGGGGCGGCCTGGGCCTACCGACGCCGGCTCCGCCAGCTCGCCCTCGCCCTCTTCCTCGTGATTCCCTACTCCTGGGGAAGCGCCCTGGCGCTCGCCTGGATCCTGCGTCGTGAACGACCTGCGGGCGGGCCGGACTTGATCACCTCCTGGGGTCTTTCCTACCCCTCGGGGCACGTCGTTGCCGCGACGACCGCCGTGATCATGGTCACCGCCGGCATGCTCGTCACCCGGCGTGGCGCCGACACGGTCCGGGGCTGGCAGGTGTTGGCCCCCGCCATCGTGGTGTCGATCGCCCTCGATCGTTGGATCCTCGACGCACACTGGGCCAGCGACCTGGTCGGCGGGTTCCTGCTGGCCGGAGCCACCAGCGCCGCGGCCCTGATCACGGCCGGAGTGCGGGTGCTGCCGCCGGAACTGCGTTTCGGCGGCCCCACGGTCGCCCCCGTCGTTCCCGACCCCGATGCGCCCCGCCAGCGCTGCGCCGTCATCTACAACCCGGTCAAGATCACCGATCTGCCGACCTTCCAGCGTCACGTGGAGTACGAGCTGAGCTCGCGGGGCTGGGATCGAGCGATCTGGCTGGAGACAACCGTCGACGATCCCGGGGCGGAGATGACCGCCATCGCCGTGCGCAAGAAGGTCGACCTCGTGATCGGGGCCGGTGGGGACGGGACCACCAGGATCATCTGTGCCGGCCTGGCGCACACCGGAATCTCGCTGGGGCTGATCCCGGCCGGCACCGGCAACCTGTTGGCCAAGAACCTCGGCATCCCCCTCGACGAACGCGCCGCCCTCGACGTCGCCTTCAACGGGGTGGACACCCCCATCGACTTGGGTCGGCTCACTGTCAACAACGCCAGCCACTACTTCTCGGTGATGGCCGGCATCGGGATCGACGCCGTGATCATGGACGCCACGAACGCGGATCTGAAGAGAGCCGTCGGGTCGGCGGCCTACTTCGTGGCAGCGGCCCGCCACGCCAACCATCCTCCGGTGATAGCGACCGTGCAGGTCGACGGTGGCGAGCCCTTCAAACGCCGCGCCAAGGTCATCGTGATCGGCAACGTCGGCTTCCTGCAGGCCAACATCCAGCTGATCCCTGGAGCGCGGGCCGATGACGGCCTCCTCGATCTGATGATCGCCTCCCCCCGTTCGGCCCAGGACTGGGTGCGCCTCACCACAACCGTGTTGGCCCGTCGCCGCCGCGATGACGCACAGCTGGACAGGATCAAGGCCAAGACGGTGTCGATCAAGATCGACCGACCCGACATGTTCCAGCTCGACGGGGACACCGTCGGCAGTTGCGACGAGATGACCGCGGAGGTTCAGCCCGGTGCGCTGACGCTGAGGATGCGGAGGTGACGGCCGCCCGCAATCCTGCCGCCCCCACCGGGACCGGCAAGCGCGTCGAGCCTTCCCCGTGGCCGCCGCTGCTGGCCGCCCTCAGCTGCGCGATCGGGGTCTACGCGAGCTTCGCCTTTTTCGTCGGCACCTTGCCCGGGCAGCGGCTCGACGCGCTCGCCTTCGACGGCTCGCGGATCGGCGCCTGGCGCGTCGGCGGCACCGCAAAAGAGCTGTTGCGCTTGATCTCCAACGGGGCGGTCATCCTGGTCATCGCGGTCGTCATGATCGTCGCCGTGCTACGCCGGCAGTGGCTACTGAGCCTGGAGGCGGCGGCCGTCGTCGTGGCCGCCAACGTCAGCACCCAAATCCTGAAGTACTGGGCCTTCCAGCGAACCGACCTGTTGGGAAACTACGGGCTCGGCGCCGCCAACAGCCTGCCTTCGGGTCACACCACGGTCGCCGCGTCGGCCGTTCTCGCGGGGCTCCTCGTCGCGCCGGTCCGGTTGCGTCAGCTGACCGCGTTGATCGGGGCGGGCTGTATCGTCGCCTTCGGCTACGCCACGCTGGTCGGCCAGTGGCATCGCCCCTCCGATGTCGTCGCGGCGGTGTTGGTGAGCTTCGGCTGGGGATACCTGGCGTTGGCCGACGAGCGGTTCCGTCGCCAGGCGCGTCCCGAGAATCCGGTCTACGAGGCCACCCGACGACCCGTCTTCAGCCCGGGCCTGCTCCTGATCGGCGGCGCCGTCAGCGGTGTTCTTGCGTTGGCTGCCTTGGTCATGAGCGCCGACGAAACCTACGCCGGGGCGAGTCGTGGCACGTTGTTCGTGGCCTACGCCGGCGGTGCCGCCTCGGTGGTGGCCGTCACGGCCCTGCTGATGGCGCTCTTCCTGCGGCTCCAGGCGGTGCCGATCCCGGAGGAAGCCGATCTGTCGCGTTAACCGAGTTGACTCAGCACGACCGCGAGCACGAGCCCGAGGGCGGTGGCGATCCCGGTGGTGTAGCTGACTTCTTTAAACGCCTTCGGGAAGACCTCGGTACCGAGCGATGCGACGACCGCCCCTCCGGCGACGCACCGGATCAGGGCCAGCGCGGCCGGGGCAACGCCGGCGAGGAGCAGATTGCCGGCTAAGGCGGCGGCCGAGAGGAGGACCGCTGTAGCAGCCCAAAGCCCCAGGACCTTGGGCTTGGAACGGTCGTTGGCCATCTGCTTCGCGCCGCCGGCCGCCTCGGGAAGATTGGACAGGAAGATCGAACCCGACAGCGAGGCCACCTGGAGGGGGCCCGCCCCGATGAGCGCCACGCCCAGCGCGAGGTTTTCGGGGATGCCGTCGAGGGTGATGGCGGCCAGCAGTCCGCCGCCGCTGTTCGAGCCGAGCTTGCGTTTCACGAGCCGGTCGAGCACGACGAAGGCGCCGGCGCCGAGCAGGACACACGCCGCCACGGCCCACAAGGGTGCGTCCTTCGTTGCGGGATCGATCAGCTCGAGAACGGCAGAAACCATCAGCGCGCCGCCGGCCATGGCGACGATGAAACCTTCGAGTTTCGTCGGCAATGTGCCGTAGATACCCCACGCGGCCCCGGCCACGAGCGCCGCCGAAACCACGACGATGACGACGATGGTCAATAGCATCGGAACTCCTCATCTGTTGACTAGTGCTGCTTGATTGCCCACGGTCAGCGGTCCGGATGACGCAATGTGGTCAGCCAGCTGGCGGCCTCGGTGTAGGCCTCGTCGCCGACCTCGGGGTTCAGGGACGGGTTGACGCCGTCCGCGCGGGGATAGCTGCCCAGGTAGGTGACGCGCTGGCAGACGCGGTGCAGACCCATCAGCGCCTCGGCCATCCGGGCGTCGTCGATGTGGCCCTCGGCGTCGACGGAGAAGCAGTAGCTGCCCAGGATGGTCTTCGTCGGCCGGGATTCGATCCGGCACAGGTTGACCCCGCGGCCGACGAACTGTTCCAGGATCTCCAGCAGGGCGCCGGAGCGATCCACCCGCATGTACAAGACCATGGTGGTCTTGTCCGCGCCGGTGCGCGGCGGCGCGGCCGCAGGCCGGGAGACCAGGACAAAGCGGGTGACGGCCTCGGCGTTGTCGGCGATGCTCTCGGCCAGCGGAGAAAGTCCGTAGCGCTCCCCGGCCATGGTGTTGCAGATGGCGCCGTCGAAGCGCGATTGGGGATCGGCGACCTCGGCGGCCGAGGCGGCGGTGGAGCCGCCCTCGGTGACCTGCGCCTCGGGCACGTTGGCCTGCAGCCAGTCGCGGCACTGGGCCGCGGCGTGCGGGTGGGTCAACACCTTGCGCACCTGCGCCAGCGTGGTTCCCGGGCGGGCGAAGAGGATGAACTGCACCGGCAGCAGCACCTCGCGAGTGATCATGAGTGGCTTCCCGGCGCTGAGGTTGTCCAGGGTGGCGGTCACCCCGCCCTCGACGGAGTTCTCGATCGGCACCAACGCGGCGGCGACCTCACCGTTGCGCACGCCGTCGAGGGCGGCGGCGACGGTGGCGAACGGCACCAGCTCGGCATCGGGCTCGGCCAGGGTCAACAGCGCCTGGTGGGTGAAGGTCGCTTCGGGCCCGAAGAATCCGTAGGTTTCGCGTGACACGCTGGCCAATGTAGCGGTTCACGGCAACCGCTCGTGACCCACGGGATGAGCGTGCCTCGCGAGTCACCGGTTAAGGTCGGCGTGTGCAGCAGTCAGAGGATCAGCCCGACGCCGAGCCGTGGGCCCGGCTCGATCTGGGACGAGCCGAGCGCACCGGCGACCCCGAGGTCGTGTTCGGCGAATCCAAGACCCCCGGACAGATCGTCGCCCTGTTGCGCCAGCTGGCGGAGCGGCACCCAGATCGGGCCGTCCTGGCCACCCGATTGAGCGATCCGGCCCTGGACCGGATCGCGGCCGAGCGGTCCTTGACGGATCTCGAGCACGATTTGCAGATCGACGAGGTGGCGCGCACCGCCACGCTCGGACCCCTGCCCGCGACGGCCGGCCGCGTCGCCGTCATCTGCGCGGGCACCACCGATCTCCCCGTCGCCCGTGAGGCGTTCCGGACGGTGGAGGTGTTCGGCGCCACGCCCAGGCTCATCGCCGACGTCGGGGTCGCGGGGCTGCATCGCATCATCGAGGCGCGGCCCGAGTTTGGGGACGCCGACGCCCTCATCGTGATCGCGGGCATGGAGGGCGCGCTGCCGTCCGTGGTCGGCGGGCTCACCGGGGTTCCACTCGTGGCCGTGCCGACGTCGATCGGTTACGGAGCTAGCTTCGGGGGGCTCGCCGCGCTGCTGGGCATGCTGAACTCCTGCGCGCCGGGCGTGGTGGTCACCAACATCGACAACGGGTTCGGGGCGGGCGTGCACGCCGCCCGGATCGCCCGCGCCATCGGGCTGGCGCGCGGTGACGTCGCCGGGCTCGTCCAACCGGAGGGTCTTCGATGAGAATCGGGTGGCTGGACTGCACGGCAGGGGTGTCGGGCAACATGCTCCTCGCGGCCCTGCTGTCGGCCGGGGCCTCCCCGGAGTTCGTCGCCGGTTGCGTGGCCGCGGTGCATCCGCAACTGCGCGTGGACAGTTCGATGACCGAACGGCACCAGATTGCCGCTCTCCTCGTGCACGTCACCGACGCCCGCACCGGCGGGCTGGCCGAGCGCAGCCCGGAGCACCACCACCGCAGCCTGGACGACGTCACAGGACTGATCGCCGCGGCCGAGCTTCCCGAGGAGGTCCGGGACCGCTCCCTCGCGACCTTCGAGCGGCTGGCCGAGGCCGAGGCCTCGGCACACGGCGTCGAGATCTCGCAGGTGCACTTCCACGAGGTGGGTGCCCTCGACGCCATCGGCGACATCGTCGGCTGCGCGGCCGCCTTCCACGATCTCGGGCTCGGCGAGGTGATCTGTTCACCCATCACCCTGGGTGGCGGAGGCCAGGCGAGCGGCGAGCACGGCCGGGTCCCCATCCCGGGGCCCGCCGTCCTCGCTTTGCTCGCTCAGGCTCGGGCCCCCGTCTCCGGTGGCCCCGCGGCGCTCGAGATGACGACTCCCACCGGAGCCGCGCTCGTGGCCGAGCACGCGGCGCGGTTCGGTCCGCTGCCGGCGATGACGGTGGATCGAGTGGGCATCGGTGCGGGCGACCGCGATCCCGCCGACGTGGCGAACCTGTGCCGCATCCTGATCGGCGAGGCACCGCGGACCCCGGCTCCACCCGAGACCCAGACGCTGTTGGAAACCAACGTCGACGATCTCGACCCGCGCCTGTGGCCCGACGTGTTGGCCAAGCTCCTCGATGCGGGCGCCCTGGACGCCTGGCTCACCCCGATCGTGATGAAGAAGGGCCGGCCCGCGCACACCCTGGCCGTGCTCTGCCAACCCGATCAACGACCGACCATGATCGAGTTGGTCACCACGCACACGAGCGCCATCGGCCTGCGCGAGACCCCTGTCGCCAAGCACGCGCTCACCCGCGAGTTCGTCGCCGTCGAGGTCGCGGGCCACCCGGTGCGCATCAAGGTCGCCTTACAGGGCGGGGAGGTGGTGAACGCCCAACCGGAGTTCGACGACGTCGACGCGGCGGCGGCGGCGCTCGGCCGGCCCGCCAAGCTAATCCTGGCCCAGGCGCTAGCAGCGTTCTACTCCGCCGGCAGCTAGCGCGGTGCACGACACTAGGTCAAGACGATAGCCGCCCGCCGACCGATGCGCTGAACTCGGCGGCTGCCGGCTGCAGTTGGGCGAGGAGTTCGTCACGGCGCAGGACCGCCGACTGCGTCTTCGCGGTGGTGAGCGACAGGGTGCCGACCACTCGTTGATTGGCTCCCCAGACCGGGACGGCGATGCAGGTGACGCCTAGGAGAAACTCCTGATTGTCGGTGGCCCAACCGCGTTCCCTCACCTCCAGACATTCCCGCTCCAGAGCGGCGGCGGAGACGATCGTGTGATCGGTGAACGGTTCGATGAAACGCGTGACGTAGGAACGAAAGGCGGTGGGATTGTTGGCCAGGAAGACTTTGCCGCTGGCGCTGGCGTGCGCCGCCCGACGCGACCCCAGCACGCTTGGCGAGAGCGTCTGCGAGGCGAGGCTGGGCGCCGCGGCGGCGACGGTCACCACCGTGCCGTGATCGAAAACGGTGACGTGAACCGGCAACCCCGTCCGCTCACCCGCCTCTTGGGCGAACCGGCGCGCCATGCGGAGGAATACCGCCTGGTCGGATGCCTGCAGGGCCAAGGCGGCAATCCCCGGCCCCAAGCGGTAGCGCGATCCCGAGCCGAGCGCCGCCTCAATCATGCCCATCCGGCGCAGGAAGGCCACGTGGCGGTAAACCGTTCGAGGGTGGCAGCCCGTCAGGACGCTGATCGCCGCCACCTCGGAGCCCGCCGGACCGCCCTTGGCCACCGCGTCCAGGACGGCAAAGCTGTGCCGCAGTGCCGACGGGATCAGATCAGCGGCGACCATGCCCACATCGTCACCCGTCCACCCGCCAGCGTCAAGCCGCAATGACAACCTGTGTCAACGCCGCGGGTGGAGGCCCAGAGGTGCCAGGCTACGCGGCCACCCGCTCCGCTTCGGCGCTCTGGCGCTTGCGCATCCGGATCGCGAAGTAGCCCGCGGTGGCCGCCCCGACGACGCCGATGCCGGCCGTGATCAGGAAGTAGAGGTTGTTGGCGCCCGCGACGTCGTCCCCGAACGCGGCGTAGACCACTCCGCTGATCCGGGGAGCCACGACATCGGGCAGGTAGCCGAAGAACGAGATGATACCGATGGCGATACCCACGGCCGCAATCGGAACGCGGCAGTCCTCCAGCAGGGACCAGTAGACGCCGCGGATGACATACATCAGCAGCCCGGCCAACACGACCGTGCCGTAGACGAGCCAGGTGAAGGAAGCGCCCGGCGGAATGAGGGCCAGCAACACCAGGAGCCCCGCGGTGGCGAACATGACGATGGCCAGCACCTTGGACTTGCCGAAGCGGTCGGCCAGGAAGCCGCCGCCGAACCCGCCGATGGGGCGCATCCACAGCACGGTGACGGTCACGATGCCGGCGTTGACGGCCGAGATGTCGCGGTTCACGGTGAGGAAACCGGAGAAGTAGTAGTGGGCCCAGTAGAGCATGTAACCGCAGAACAGCACCACGATCATCAGCCACACCTCGGGGATCTTGACGATGCGCTTCACCGCCGCCAGCGTGGACTCCACGGCGACCCCCTCGGTTGCCCCCAGCTTCTTCTCCACCCCGCCCGGAAGAACGCACGTCAACAGCACGGCCACGACGACGATGGTGATGACATACAGCCACACCACCGCCTGGAAGCCGGCGCGGGTTTCGTCGGGGGTGGATCCCTCGCCAGCGAACGCCGCGAAGATACCCACCGCGACGCTGGCCAGGATCGCCTCCACGAGCCCGCGACCGCCGTCGAGAGCGCCGAAGAACCTACCCTCTTCGTTCTCCTCGGCGAGGACGCTGACGGTCTTGAGCACCGCGCTCCAGAAGGTGAACACGGTCGCGAATCCCCACACGAGGTAGATGTAGACCAGGTATTGCTTGTCCGGAATCTGCACATAAACCACCCCAGCGGCGGCGGTGATCAGGAGCGAGGCAACGATCAGCCACTTCACGGGCAGCCTGTCGGCCAGCCATCCACTCGGGATGTAGCCGACGACGAACATGATGCCCAGCATCGAATAGATCCCGGCCAGCTCGACTTCACTCATGTCGAACACGGTCAAGATGGTGGATTCGAAGTTTTGCCGGAGATACACCAACGGATAGATGGAGCCTCCGGCGAGGATGAGGAGGGTCAGCTGAAAAATCCTCTTCCCTCGGGTGGCGGTGGTTGTGCTCATGACTGACTCCCTGGATTGTCTAGTAATGCCTGACGGGTCCTCACCAAGATGGGGTCTATACAGGCCGGAATATCGGCGTGTATGGCGCCCAGCTCGGCGTACAAGGCGCCGAGGTCGGGGTTGGGTTGAAAGGTGTCTGCGCGGTGCACCATGGCGGCGCTGGCACTGTCGAAATCGGGATAGATCCCGCAGGCCACCGCCGCGCAGATCGCCGCACCCACCCCGGCCGAGTCCCGGACCTCGTTTCGCACGGCGGGAAGCTGAAAGACGTCGGCCAGAACTTGCATGACGACATCGCTGTAGGAACCGCCACCCGAAACCACCAGCGTCTCGAGGTCGCTGCCGCGTTCGTTCTGAAGAGCCACCAGGTTGGCGTGCATGGTGAAAGCGATGCCCTCGAGCACCGCCCGGTACAGGTGCGCGTAACCGTGCCGGGCGTCGAAGCCGATGAACATCCCCCGCTTGTGCGGCATAGTCGACGGGGCCAGCCAATCGAGCACACACAGCAGACCGTCGCTGCCAGCCGGTACCCGGGCGGCGGCGCGGTTGAGTTGGTCTTCGGCGGTGCTCCCCGAGGCCTCGGCCAGTTCGGACAGCTCGGCCCCCAGGAGGTCTCGAAGCCACGACACCGTCCACATGCCGCGGCGGATCCCCCCGCTCTCGTACAAGTAGCGGTTCGGCTCGGAGGCGAAATTGGTGAAGTAGGTGTTCGGCTCGGCGACGAACTCGCTGCCGCGGATCATGCCCGTGATGTAGGTACCCAGCGAGACGAGCGCGGTGCGCTCGTCGCGTAGCCCCGACCCGAGTGCCTCGGCCGCCTTGTCGTTGGCAGTGTGCACCACCGGCAGCCCCCGGGGTATTCCGGTGCTGTGCGCGAAGTCCTCGCTCACTGTCCCGCCGATATCACCGGGCAGTTGTAGGCGGTACAACATGTCGCGGGGAATACCGAACGATGCAAAGGTCACCTCGTCCGCGAACCAGTCCCAGGTTTCCGCGTCCATCGGCCAGGGGCCGATGTAGTTCGCCGCGGTATCGGCCGGTTCACCGGTGAGGCGGCCCATGAGGTAGCCCGACGCGGTGGTCACGTGGGCCACGTCGGAATTTCTGTGCTCGTAGGGCCGCGAAAGCCGTTCATCCATCCAGCTCTGGACGGGCTCGGCCAGGGTCAGGTCGTGGCGAACCAGCGCTCGGCAGCAGCGGATGGAGCACAGGCCGACGCCGACGATGTCTCGCGGATCGCCGCGAAAAGCCGCCATGACCTCGGCCGCGGCCGCCACGACGGAGTCGTACAGGTCGTCGCCGGGGTGCTCGACGACTCCCGGCTCGGGAGTGTCCACGGGGCGCAACCGCTGGGAGGCGGTACAGACCACGTGGCCCAAGGTATCGAAAATACTGACCTTGGAGCTTTGCGAGCCCCCGTCAATACCGACGATGTAGTTGGCCATTGTTGCTTCTCATTTCGTTCGACGTCGTTGTCAAAACCTGCAGCTACTCCCCGAGCAGCGCGGCCGGCTACCGAACCAGGTAGCCGCCGTCGACGCAGAGCACGTGACCGTTGACGTAATCGGAGGCTCGGCTGGCCAAGAACACGGTCGCGCCCATGAGGTCTTGGGTATCACCCCATCGGTTGGCCGGGATGTGATCCAGCACGTGGCGATCGGCCACGGGGTCGGCGCGGGTCTGCGCCGTCATGGCGGTGGCGTAGTAGCCCGGGGCGATCGCGTTGACCTGGATGCCGAAAGGGGCGAGTTCGTCGCAGTAGGCCTTGGTGAGCCCGGCCAGGCCGTGCTTGCTCGCCGCGTAGGCGGGCGACCACTGCCCGCCCAAGAAGCTGAAGACCGAGCAGACGTTGATGATCTTCCCGCTGCCCTGGCCGACCATATGCTTGGCGCACTCGTGCGACATCTCGAAGGCGGCCGTGAGGTTGAGCGCGATCATGGGATCCCACTGCTCGCGGCCGTACTCCAAGACGTCTTGTTCATTGATGCTGCGGCCCGCGCAGTTGATGAGGATGTCGACGTGGCCGAACTCCTCGACGCACGCGCCGACGACCACTTCGGGGTTGCCCGGCACCGTGATATCGCACAAGACGTGGCGGTACCCGGCGCCCTGATCTGCCAGCAGGCCGCCGGTGCTGCCGTCGTCGGGAACAATGCTGGCGGCCAGGATGTCGGCGCCCGCGGTTCCCAGCGCCAAGGCGAACGCCTGCCCTAGCCCGGTGTTGCCGCCGGTGACAATGGCGACCTTTCCCCGGAGAGAAAAGAAGTCGAGACCGAACTCAGTTATCCCCTTACTCATGACTGTTCATTCCTGGGTCTCAAGGGGAAAGATCGTGCCGCGGTTCATGATGGCGTTGGGATCGAAGGCCGTTTTCAGGGTCTTGAGCATGTAGAGCGAAGAGCCGTATTCCTCGGCCAAGAAATGCGTCCGGTGCTTGCCCACGCCGTGGTGATGGCACATCGAGCCGCCGAGCTTGAGGGTCTCCTCGACGATGATGTTTTGGATCGGGTCGTGATAGCGAGTGCGTTCCTCGGTGGGCTCGATGTCGTCGATCTTGTAGTAGTAGACGAAGTACATGTTCGTGCCGTTGAGGTAACTGTGGCTGGAGTGCCCGCCCAACAGCGTGAACTGCGCCGGGATCTCGTCCCGGATGCGCGCCACCGCGTTCTCGTAGATGTCGTTGATCGCGCTCCAGTTCCCCGAAACCTCGGTGGTGAACCCGTTGATCAGCGTCTCGCGGATCTCCTCGCGCTCCTCCTCTATCTTGGAGACATCCCAGTTGAGGTTGTTGAACCAGTTCTCGATGAGCCCGTCCTTGACCCGCTCGGCGGATTCGACCTCGGCGACGATCTCCTCGATTGCCGCTCCGGTGGCCTCGGCAAGCCGCTGGGGGCCTTCGGCCACGAAGATGAGGACACAGCGACCGTCGGAGAAGTCACTGAAGTGATACAGACCGTCCTCCTTGTCGTACAGCCGCGCGACCGACGGCCGGTACCCCTGGGTCACCACCTCGCGCAAGAGGGCGAAGCCCGTCTCCATGTCGTCCAAGAGGTAGCCGTAGAAGCGGTGGTTCTCGGGGTAGTACGGAAAGATCTTGACGCTCACTTCGGTGATGAAGTTGAGGGCGCCCTCGTTGCCGAGCACCAGGTGGCGGATGTCTGGGCCGGCCGCTCGGCGGGGCACGTTCTTGATGCGGCAGATCTCGCCGTTGGGAAACACCGTTTCGACGCCCACCAGCATGTCCTCGATGCCGCCGTACAGCGTCGAGAACTGGCCGATGGAGCGGGTGGCCACGAGCCCACCCATCTGGGCCAACGGCTTGGACTGCGGCGAGTGCCCCGTGGTGTACCCCCCCTCACGCAGCCGATCCTCCAGATCGCCCAGGACGACGCCGCACTGCGCGGTGACGATCATGTTGACCGGGTCGATGTCGATGATGTCGTTCATCGCCGAGCCGTCCACCACGATGGAGTTCTCCACGACGGTCTCGAGACCGCCCTCGGTGGCGGAACCGCCCGTCCTCGGGACGACGTTGATGCCGTGCTCGTTGGCGTGACGAAG
>JBBSOW010000028.1:0-34171 GCA_038259365.1 Propionibacteriales bacterium | reverse complement strand
GCCGCAGACCGCCGAGACGCCGCGGACCGCGCCGTTTCAGCCATCTCCGATTATGCAGAGACATTCACCCCCTATCTGACCGAAGCTCAAGAACGGATCGCACCCTTGGCCAAGCAAGCTCAAGACACAGTTCAGCCGCTCGCCAAGCAGGCTCAAGACAAGCTCGAGCCGTTCGCCAAGCAGGCCCAGGACAAGCTCCAGCCGCTCGCCAAGCAGGCCCAAGGCAAGCTCCAACCACTGGCCAAGCAAGGCAGCGCCCTCGCGCACGACGCCTACGATGCCGCCGCGCCCGCCTTGAACGACGCGCTGGGCAAGGTCACCCCAGTCGTCGATTCGGCCCGCGACAAGGTGCAAAGCGATCTGCTTCCGCGGCTGCATGATGCCCTGGACAGTGCCGCGGGCATCGGCCAGGAGGTCACCTCGCGGGGAAAAGACGTCTCCAAGCGAAGCAAGAAGGCGCTGAAACAGGCGAAGAAGGAGAACGCCAAGCTGAAGGGAGCGCTCGGTTCGGCCACCGTCGCCTCCAAGGCGGCAGGTAAGGGCGTGCAGAAGGCCGCCGGCAAGCAGACCGAGAAGAAGTCGGGAGCCAAGAAGACACTTACCGGCATCGCGATAGTCTCCGCGATCGCCGCGATCGCCTACCTCGCCTTCAAGAAGTTCTTCACCGATCCGGCCCAGTCCGATCCCTGGAAGGCCTACGAGCCCGCTTCGCCGTTCGCCAAACCCGATTCCGGTGCTGAGGGGGCCGAGGAGACCGCCGACTTCCCCGAGGAGCCAGCGGCTGAGACCGTGGACCAGTTGGAGCCGCTCGACGATCCGGCCGTCGCCGGGGCCGACCCCGCAACCACCAACGCTGCCGACCCGGTCGATGCCGCACCGGTGGTCGGCGACACCGGCAATACCGCGGCCGACGCTACCGAGGAGATCCCCACGGTCACCCCAGCGGACTCCGTTGGCGAGGAAGCCGCACCGGTTCACGCCGATGGCATCGGTTCCTACACGGGTGAAGATCCCCCGGAGGGCTTCACCATCAAGGGCAACGAGCGCTCAATGAAGTACCACACCCCGGATTCGGGCGGTTACGACCGCACGATCGCCGAGGTTTGGTTCTCCAGCGAGGAAGCGGCCCAACGGGCCGGCTTCACCAAAGCTCAGCGCTGATTCGACCGGACTGATCCGGCCCACCGGAGGCCTCGGCTCGGTCCGCATAGGCGGGCACCCCTTCCGAGGGTGCCCGCCGTTGGCCTGTCGCGCCCCTGTCCGTGCCGATGGCGAGCCCTCGCCCTAGGGTGTGCTGTATGGCCGACAACGAAGCGAAACTCGAGAAGTCGATGGAGTTCGACTACGACCTCCTCGTGGTGGGAACCGGTCCGGGAGGGCAACGAGCCGCCATCGCCGCGGCAAAACTGGGCCACCGGGTCGCGGTCATCGATCGCCGCGCAATGGTGGGCGGAGTGTGCACCAACACCGGCACCATTCCGTCGAAGACCTTACGCGAGGCCGTGTTGTTTCTCACCGGCATGAACCAGCGCGACCTCTACGGCGCCTCCTACCGCGTTAAAGCGGACATCACCATCGAAGATCTCACCGCCCGCACCCAACACGTCATCGGTCGCGAGGTCGAGGTGGTGCGCAGCCAGCTCCTCCGCAACCACGTCACCCTGCTGAACGGCACCGCGACGTTCGTCGACCCCCACACCCTCGACGTCGAGGGGGCCGAACACCTCAGGGTGAGCGCCGCCAAGATCGTGTTGGCTCCCGGCACCGAGCCCGCCCGCCCGCAGACCGTCGAGTTCGACGATCGGCGGGTCATCGACTCCGACGGGATCCTGGCCCTCGACGCGATCCCCAGCTCCATGGTGGTGGTGGGGGCGGGAGTCATCGGCATCGAGTACGCCTCCATGTTCGCGGCCCTGGGTACCCGCGTCACGGTCATCGATTCGCACCCCTCGATGCTCACCTTCTGCGATAGCGAGGTCGTGGAATCGCTGAGATTCCACCTGCGCGATCTGGCGGTGTCGTTCCGGTTCGGGGAGACGGTCGATTCTGTGGAGATCACCAAGCGCGGTACCGTGACGAGCTTGGCCAGCGGCAAACGTATCCCCGCCGAGACGGTGATGTATTCTGCCGGCCGTCAGGGCGCCACCGGGCCGTTGAAGTTGAAGGCCGCCGGGCTCAGCGCCGACAAGCGTGGCCGCGTCGCCGTGGACGAGTTCTTTCGCACCGAGGTCGAGCACATCTACGCCGTCGGGGATGTCATCGGCTTTCCCGCGCTCGCGGCGACCAGTATGGAACAGGGGCGGCTCGCCGCGCTCCACGCCATGGGCGAAAAGACGCACAAGATCACCGACCTGCAACCGATCGGCATCTACACGATCCCCGAGATCAGCTACGTCGGTGAGACCGAACTGGAGCTGACCGGCAAGGCGATTCCCTACGAGGTCGGGCTGTCCCGCTACCGGGAGCTGGCTCGCGGTCAGATCGTCGGGGACTCCTACGGCATGCTCAAGCTGCTCGTCCACACCGAGACCCGGGCCCTGTTGGGCGTTCACGTGTTCGGCACCGGTGCCACCGACCTGGTCCACATCGGCCAGGCCGTGATGGGTTGTCACGGGACCGTGGATTACCTGCTGGACACCGTCTTCAACTACCCGACGCTGTCCGAGTCCTACAAGGTGGCCGCCTTGGACGCCTCGAACAAGATGCAAGCCTTAGCGCGTCTGACGCAGGGCTGACTCCGCCTCTTGGTCCCGAACTCACTTCCCGGGCTCACTCGGCCCCGGCCCGTCGGGCCTGGGCCCGTTCTCGGGCAAGGAGTTCTCGTTGCGCCAGCAACGCCGCGCCGACAAGGCCGCCGGTGCCGGCGAACGTGGCGGGCACCAACTCGGGTACTGCGCCGTAATTGACCCGCTCGGCGAGCCGCTCTCGTAGCGGCTGGAACAGCAGGTCCTCCCCCGCCCCGGCCAGCCCACCGCCGATGATGAACCTCTCGGGGGCCAGCACGGCCGTCACGGCGGCGAGACCGTCGGCGAGATAATCCACCGCACGCCACCACACGCGAGAAGCAATCGCATCGCCGGCCAGCAAAGCACGGGTCACCTCCACTGCGCCTCGCACCGAGGCTTTCGCCTCGTCGTTGTAGGTGCGCACGATCGCGGTGGCCGACGCGACCGCCTCCAGGCAGCCCGTGCCACCGCACCGGCAGGGTTGCTTTCCGGCCACGCGCAGGTGTCCGATCTCCCCGGCCACGCCGCGGGCCCGCAACGCCTTTCCGTCGACGATGAGCGCGGCAGCGATACCGGTGCCAACCGGCACGACGGCGACGTTGTCCTTGCCCCGGGCCGCGCCGAGGGTGGCTTCGGCGAGTCCCCACGCGCGGACGTCGTGGCCGAACGCCACCGGACAGGGCAGACGCTGGGCCAGCAGCTCGGCGAAGGGGATGTCTCGCCAGCCGATGTTCTCCGACCAGACGCCCACCCCGGTGGCCTCGTCGACGATCCCGGGCACCACCACGCCCAGGGCCGCCGCCTCGGACCCGATGTCGTGCGCCATCTGGAGTACTTGCGCCACGGCAGCGTCGGGGGACACGGGCACGGGCAAAGTGCGAAGCCCCTCGATCTGGGCCATCCCGTCCTCGTCGATGAAGACACGAGCCTGGCGCATCGACGAGCCACCGACATCCAGCACCGCCACCGGGGTCCGCGCCTTCGCTGCCCTCATCGCCGCCACCGCCTTCCTCGACCCAACGCCCGATGCGCAAAGAGTTCGGGTTGGGAGTTTAACCCCGATCCGGTCTCAGCGCCGGGGCCGGGACCCGGCGTTCACGCGACAAGCCCAGAGTTGGGAAAGAAGCCGGGCACGCTCGCTCACAAAACCCGTCTCGCGAAGGCCTGCTCCAGATAGATCGAGCTATCAGGAGACCACCATGACTCAGCTTTCAAACGACGACGCCGACTGGATCCCGGCGACCCCCTTTCGGGCCTACGTCCGTCACCTCCTCGAGGCCGCCGACCTCCCGTGGTGCGCCCTGGCGGTGTTATCCGATGTTCCCCCCGCGCAGCTGCGCTCCCTGCTGTTCGGCCGGCGCGGCGGCCGCCCGCTGCGTCGTCTGCATCCGCATACCGCCGCTCGGCTGCTCTGTCTCGACGCTGGCCAGCTACGGGCGCTGCGTTACGGCCGCTGCGACGCCGGTGCCACGCGCGGATTGCTGCTCCGCCTCGTCGAACACGGCCTGAGCCACGCCGAGCTGGCCGCGACCGCCGAGCTGACGCGCTCGGATCTTCGCCTCCTCCTCGACGGGGCGAAAACCGACATCACCCAGCGCCTCGCCGTGTTGGTCGAGGCGCGCGCGCTGCTCGTCCTACCCCCACATTTGCGCCGCCACGTCTACGACGACGATCTAGCGGCCGCGTGAGCGGGCTTAGGATCGTGTCCATGACCGCGGCACTTCCCTGGTGGATGGCACTGGGATCCGGGCTCGCCCTGGCCTGCTGCCTGACGATCGCGATCCCGTCCGTTCTGAGTCGCCTGCCCGAGCCGCATCCCGACACCCCCGGGGCCGACACCAAACCCCGCTATGCCGATCTCGCGACTTTCCGGTTCGTCCTGGCTACGGCCGGGTGTGCGGGGACGGGGTTCGCCATCGCGGCTGGGACCCAACCGGTCGGCCAGCTCGCCCCTTGGCTCGTACTGAGCAGCGGCGGCGTCTTGGCGGTGGCCATCGACGCCGTCACCACCTGGATTCCTCGCCATCTGACGTGGCTCTGCTGGGCCGGACTCGGGCTGAGCGTGCCCGTCCTGGGGCTGCTGGATGACTGGAGCGCGGCGGCGCGGGCGGCCCTGGGCGCCCTGGCGGCGGCGGCGATGTTCTGGGCGATCTGGCGCATGACGTCAGCGGGTATCGGCTTCGGTGACGTTCGGCTGATGCCGATCCTGGGGGCGGCCGCGGCCACTGCCGATTGGAGCGTGTGGGTGAGCATGCTCGTCATCGGTACCTGCGTCGGCGCCGGCTGGGCCATCTGGTTGCGGCTGCGGGGCCGCTACGGTGGCTTCGCCTACGGGCCGGCACTGATGGTGGGGCCCTTCGCCGGGATAGCCCTGCAAGGCCTCCTGTGACTTCACGGACGTCCGGAAACCCGCCTCGATCAGCCTCGCTGGGTGGCTGCCGCCCACGTCTTTAGCGTTGTTCTCGCCGCGCCGGAATCGATCGCCTCGGCAGCACGCTCGAGTTGCGGGCCGAGCTGATCGACGAGCGGCACCTCGTGCCGAGGGCCCTCGTAAGCCACCAACGTGGCCGCGGCGTTCAACACCACGATGTCCCGCACCGGGCCGGGGGCGCCCGCCAGCAGATCGAGCACCACATCCGCGTTATGCCGAGCCTGACCGCCGACCAGTTGCTCAGGGTGGCTGCGCGACAGGCCGAGATCGAGCGGATCGAGTCGGTGCCGGCTCACCTGTCCCTTCGCCACGAGCCACACCGCCGATTCGGTCGTCGTGGTCAGCTCGTCGAGCCCATCACCACCGTGGAACACCACGGCGTCGACACCCCGGGAAGCCAACACGCCCGCCACGAGCTCGGCCGCGCGCGGATCGGCGAGCCCGACGGCCTGGGCGGCGGGCCGGGCGGGGTTGGCGAGCGGACCGAGGAAATTGAAGGTGGTGGAGATGCCCAACTCGCGCCTCGTGGCGGCCGCGTGCCGCAGCGAGGGGTGATACAGCGGGGCGAACAAGAACACGATCCCGCACTCGTCCAAAATCGCAGGCTGCCTCGCGGGGTCGACGCTGAGCGCGACGCCCAGCTCTTCCAGGACATCGGCGGTCCCACAGGCCGAGGAAGCGGCCCGGTTTCCGTGCTTGGCGACGCGGGCGCCCGCCCCTGCCCCCACGATCCCCGCCATCGTGGAGATGTTGACGGTGTTGGCGCGGTCGGCACCGCTGCCGACGACGTCGACGCAGCGCCCGCTCAGGTTCAACGGCGAGGCAAACTGCAGCATCTGGTCGGCCATCCCGGCCAGCTCGGTAACGGTCTCTCCCTTGGTCCGCAGGGCAACCGCAAAGGCCGCGACATGGACGGGAGAGGCCTGGCCGGCGAGGATCTCCCCCATCGCCCAGCCCGTTTGATCCGTGCTCAGGTCCCGGTTGCAGACCAGATCGGTCAACACCTCAGCCCAGGTGGAGCCGGCTCCCATCAGGCGCCGACGGTGGCCCGGGTGCGCAACAGCTCGGCCACGACCTGCGGCAGCCTGATCGGATCGACGGGGTGGGCCAAGACCCCGTCGGCTCGAGACCACGTCGCCAGCCAGGCGTCTTGGATTCGGCCCACCAAGATCAGGATGGGGGGGCAGTGGGCGATCTCGTCCTTGAGTTGGCGGGTGATCCCCATGCCGCCGATCGGCACCGCCTCGCCGTCGAGGATGCACAGGTCGATCCCGCCGGCGTTCATCGCCTTCATCACGGCCGCGTGCGTCGCGAACTCCTCGAGCACGATCTCACCCAGATCGGGGGCCACCTTACGGCCCAGCGTGAGCCGGACCTGCTCGCGGACGGTTCGGTCGTCGGAGTACAGCAGGATGCGGACCGGTTTCGGATTCGCGGGGTGCTCTGAACTCATCGGGTGTCCTCATTCTGTGGCGAACTGCCTGCTTTGGTTGATTCGTCTTCGGTGGTCGAACGGTGGTTGTCGGCTGGACCCGGCGCGGTGCTTCCCACTGGATCGTAGCGTGCTGGCCCGGATGGTGAAGCGCCGCCGCTCTCGGCGCTCGCCCGGCGGGCCTGGTTGGCCTCCAACCGATCGAGGTGGCGATCGACGCGCTTGGCCTCCCGCTGACTCGCGCGGAACCACTGGACGAACAGGACGGCCATGATGATCAACAGCACCCCGTCGGAGGCGCCCCACATGATCCCGCCGCCCAGATTCTGGTCCGCCAGTAGGCTCGGGCCCCAGGTTCGCTCCAACGACAGGTACCACCGTTCGCCCAGCAGCTCCGGCGACCCCATGATGGTCACGCCCAGGAAGGCGTGAAAAGGGATGGTGACGAAGAGCATCAGCAACCGCATCGGATAGGTCAGGCGGTTGGGCATGGGATCGATTCCGATCAGCGGCCAGAAGAACATGCAGCCCGTCAGGACGAAGTGCACGTGCAGCCAGTTGTGCCAAAAGGGCGACGCCAGCGTCACCGGGTAGAGCTCGCTGAAGTAGAGAACGTAGGGGTTGATGATGAACAGCCCCGTCGTGAGGACCGGGAAGGACACGATCTTGGCCAGCCTGGAGTGCAGGGCGGCACTCAGCCAACCCTTCTGCCGTTTGGGCAACACCCGCAACGCCAGCGTGACCGGCGCCCCCAGCGCCAGGAAAATTGGCGTCAGGAAGGCCAAGACCATGTGCTGCACCATGTGCACGCTGATCAAGACGGTGTCGTAGGTGCCCAGCGCGGACATCGTCGCCACCACCCCGCTGCCCACGCCGCCGAGGCAGAACGACCAGGTCCTCGACGGCGCCCAACGGACCCCGCGCCGCCGCAATCTCCACACTGCCCACAGGTACAAGGCCACGGTGGCGAGCGCCGGGAGGACGATCCACCAATCCCACGTCCAACCGGTCAGCAGCCGCATCCGCGTGAGCGGTGCGGGTTGGTTGTCGGGCGTGGCGTGCATCGCCACCAGCAGCGGGCTCATCGAGAGCCCCAAGGTAGTCGCAGACACCCCTTAACGATAACGATCTTGACCAACATCTGAGGTATTCGGCCCCCGAACGTGACCCGTTTGCCCATTCGGGCAATAATGGCTCCGTGGCCCCAACATCACAGTCCCAAGCGGCAGCGCAGACGCAAGCCCCGACCGGGGTACGGCACGGAGCCGTCCACCCGATCGCCCCGGCACGGCTTTACGACAACCCCTCGCGCCCCGATGCGGTCGCGGTGGGAACGATCGTGTGGCTCTCCTCGGAGTTGATGTTCTTCGGGGCGTTGTTCGCCGCCTACTTCACCATCCGCGGGGTCACCAACGCCGCCGTCACCAACCACGCCGACAGCCTGTGGGCCCAGGGCGCCGGCATGTTGAACGTGCCCTTCGCCGTGGCCAACACCATCGTCTTGGTCCTGAGCTCGGTGACGTGCCAGCTCGGGGTGCTCAAGTCCGAACACGGCCAAGTCGGGCGCACCGGCTCCTTGCTGAACGTCTCCCGATGGGGGCTGCGCGAGTGGTACATCACGACGTTCGTGATGGGCTCGGTATTCATCGGTGGCCAGATTTTCGAGTACGCGGAGCTTTTTCACGAGGGTCTCTCGCTTTCCAGCGACGTCTACGGGTCCGTCTTCTTCTTGGCCACCGGGTTCCACGGTCTGCACGTCATCGGCGGGTTGGTCGCGTTCTTGTTTGTGCTCGGGCGAACCTACCTGGCTCGACGCTTCACCCACGAACAGGTGGTCTCGACCATGGCCGTCTCCTACTACTGGCACTTCGTCGATATCGTGTGGATCGTGCTGTTCTCGGTGATCTACCTCCTGCAATGAGCCACCTACACCCAGCCCCGGTTGAGATGACCCGCATCACCAGAGAGGGATCGCTGTGAAGTTCCTATCCTCGCGCAGACGTCACCGAGCGGCCAAGCCGCTGTTGTTGCTCGCTGCCCTGTTCATCATCGGCGCCGGCTACTCGGTCGTGGCGCCGGCGACCCAGGTTTCCGCCGACGGCGGCACGTCCACCCAGGTCGAAGAGGGCAAAGGGCTGTTCGCCGCGAGCTGCGCGTCGTGCCACGGGCTCAACGGCGAGGGAGGCTCCCAGGGGCCCTCGCTGGCCGGCGTGGGCGCTGCCTCGGTCGATTTTCAAGTGGGAACGGGGCGGATGCCGTTGGCTAAGCCCGGAGCGCAGGCCCCCCGCAAGGAGGCCGTCTACAGCGACGAAGAGATCGCCGCGCTGGCCGCCTACGTCGCCTCGATGGGACCCGGCCCCGACATCCCGTCCAAGGCTCAATACGACCCTGAAGGCCTCACCGCCGAAGAACTGGCCCGGGGCGGTGAGATCTTTCGCACCAACTGTTCCGCATGCCACAACGTCTCCGGCAACGGCGGCGCCCTTCCCAAGGGAAAGTACGCGCCAGCGCTGCACGGGGTGGAACCGGTGTACATCTACGAGGCGCTTCGGACGGGCCCTCAGCAGATGCCGGTATTCTCGAAGAACACCATCACCGATAAGGACGTCCGCGAGATGATCGGCTACCTCGAGAGCCTCAACGAGCAGCCGGAATACGGCGGGCTCGGCCTCGGTGGGGTTGGCCCGGTATCCGAGGGTCTATGGACCTGGGTTGCCGGTATGGGCGCGCTAGTATGCTTCGCCCTGTGGATCGCCTCCAGAGCTGCGCGTAAGTGATGTCAAGAGGAGACGCCAAGTGAGCGAACTTAAAGTACACGGCCAGCCGCCCGCCGCAACGGATGAGATTGCCACCCTCGGGGCAAACCCCAGCGTCGAGATAGCCGAGCGCTTTCCCGTTACCGACCCCGGTGTCGAGGAAGAGCCCCCCCGCTACACCGACTCGAACGACGCGGCCGGGAACCGGGTCTACCACCGCATCGTGACGCTGTTCGCGATGGTCCCCGTCATGGCTATCGCCTTTGTGGTCGTCTACTTCGCCGTTCCCCGTGATCTCACGATCGACTTCTTACTCAACGCCAACGCCCAGCACGTCCTGCTGGGCCTGACGCTGGGCCTGGCCATCTTGTTCATCGGTATCGGGGCTGAGAGCTGGGCCCGCAACCTCATGAGCGACATCGAGCACACCGAACAGCGCCACCCGATCGCCTCGAGCGAAGAGACTCGCGAGAAGGCGGTCGAGGTCGTCCAAGCCGGCATCGACGATTCCAACATCACCCGCCGCAAGCTGATCGGCGCCAGCCTGCTCGGTGCCATCGGTATCTTGGTGGTGCCCGCGCTGGTCACCCTCGCCGATCTCGGCCCTTGGCCCACCAAGTCCATGCGCGCCAAGACCATCGAGCGCACGATCTGGGCCGAGGGAGTCCGGCTGGTCAACGACGTGACGTACGCCCCGATCAAGCCCGAGGATCTGGAGATCGGCCAGTTGGTCAACGCGGAGCCGGCCACGTTGGAGGCCCTCGAAGGCACCGAGTTCATCACCGAGAAGGCCAAGGCCGCCATCATCATCGTCCGGATGGCGCCCGCTGCGATCCAGATTCCCGCCGGCCGTGAGGACTGGCAGGTGGGCGGCATCCTGTCCTACTCCAAGATCTGCACCCACGTCGGCTGCCCCATCTCGCTGTGGGAGCAGCAGACCCACCACCTCCTGTGCCCCTGTCACCAGTCGACGTTCGACCTGGCGAACGCCGGTAAAGTCTTGTTCGGGCCTGCCGCCCGTTCGCTGCCGCAGCTGCCGATCACGGTCGATTCGGAGGGCTACCTGATCGCCCGAAGCGATTTCACCCGACCCGTTGGACCAAGCTACTTCGAGCGCAACTCGCCAGAGTATTACGATGAGAGAGAGAACATCTGATGGCTAAGCCAGCACCGCTCTCGAGCGAGCGCACCGTTGAGGCCGAGCCGCAAAGCGAGCCGGTCGGCCCTTTACTCAAGAAGGCGGCCGGTCCCGCCAAGTGGGCCGACGATCGTGTCGGCGCCGCTGGGCTCGGAAAAGGGTTGCTGCGCAAGATCTTTCCCGACCACTGGTCCTTCCTGCTCGGCGAGATCGTCCTGTACAGCTTCATCATCTTGCTGATCACCGGCGTCTTCTTGACGTTTTGGTACAAGCCGTCGATGTCCGAGATCGAGTACGAGGGTTCCTACCAGCTTCTGAAGGGCCTGCACATGTCGGAGGCGTTCGCCTCGACGCTGGCGTTGTCCTTCGATATCCGCGGCGGCCTGTTGATGCGCCAGATGCATCACTGGGCGGCGATGCTGTTCGTGGCGGGCATGTTCGCGCACATGCTGCGGGTGTTCTTCACCGGTGCCTTCCGCAAGCCGCGCGAGCTCAACTGGCTCATCGGCGTCGGCCTGCTGGCCATCGGTGGCACCATCGAGGGCTTCGCGGGCTACTCCCTCCCCGATGATCTGCTGTCCGGAACCGGCCTACGCTTCGTCGACGGCCTGATCCGATCGGTGCCGATCATCGGCACGTGGGCAGAATTCTTCGTCTTCGCCGGCCAATACCCGGGCGATCTGATCATTCCGCGCCTGTACATGGTGCACATCTTGTTGATCCCCGGCATTTTGTTGGGCCTGATCAGCGCCCACATGGCGTTGCTCGTCTACCACAAGCACACGCAGTACCCTGGGCCCGGCCGCAACGACCAAAACGTCGTCGGATACCCCCTCTTCCCGGTCTACATGGCCAAGGCGGGCGGCTTCTTCTTCATCGTCTTCGGCATCATCACCCTCATGGGTGGCCTGATGCAGATCAACCCGATCTGGACCTACGGCGCATACAACCCGGCCCAGGTCACCGCGGGTTCCCAGCCCGACTGGTACATGGGCTGGATCGAGGGCGCTATCCGCATCATGCCGGGTTGGGAGTCCTACATCTTCGGCACCACGTGGTCGTGGAACATCTTCCTGCCCGGGGTGGGACTGCTGACGGCGTTGTTCGGCGTCCTGGCCATCTACCCGTTCATCGAGGCCTGGGTCACCGGCGACAAGGAAGAACACCACGTTCTCGACCGACCCCGCAACGTCCCGACCCGTACCGCCTTCGGCGTCGCCGCCATGACGTGCTACGCGATGTTCTGGTTGGGCGGTGGCAACGACATCATCGCGGTGAAGTTCAACGTGTCGCTGAACGCTGTGACCTACGTCTTGCGGGTGGCGGTCTTTGTCGCCCCTGTCCTGGCCTTCATCATCACCAAGCGGATCTGCATCTCGCTTCAGCGCGCCGATGCTCATCGCCTGTTGCACGGCAGCGAGTCCGGCGTCATCGAACGCTCGGCGATCGGTGGTTACTCCGAGCACGACGTGCCGTTGAGCCCCGAGGAGGCGTTCACGCTGACCGAGCACAAGGAGTACATCCCGGTGGAGGCCGGTCCTGAGACCGATGAGACGGGGGTCAAGCTGCGCCCTGAGGCGACCAAGCGTCGCGCCATGGTCTCCAAGTGGTGGTTTGGCGACAACATCGCCAAACCCACCCGCGCCGAGCTCGAGTTGGCCGCCAGCCACCATGGGAACGGCCACAACGGCGACGCTCACAGCGGCGACGGTCACACTGGCGATGGCGATGGCCACATCGACCATGCTCCCAGCAATGGACGCCGAGAGATCGAGTCCAGCGACCGCGTCGATGAGGACGCTCTTCGTTAGAGGAGCAGGCGTCTCCGCCGGCTCCTAGAAGATCAGCCAAGTCGGCTGTGAGTGATGTTCCCGGCGCAGACGGTGAGATCAACGCCCATCTCGCGAAACACCGAGCCAGCATCCGCGGCCTCTCGATGCTCGGGCAGCGGATGGCGGGTGGTGAGGGCGAGATCGGCCCTCGCCCCCACCTCCACCCGTTGGCCGTTCACGCTGGCCAGCAGCGCCGCGGCGGGCGAGATCTGTTGATGCGGTGTCCAACTGGGTTCGCCTGCGCGTCCACGGTGCACGGCCGTCGCCATCGCGAGCCAAGGATCCAGGGCCGCCACCGGAGCGTCGGAGCCCAACGCGAGCCGGACCCCGGCGGCGTGCAGCGAGCCCAGCGGAAAGCAGTCCTCGGCATCGCCAGGCCAGTACCGGCCCACCAACTCCCGATCGTCGAGCAGGTGAGCGGGCTGCACGCTGGCCGTCACCCCCAGCCTCTTCAGCTCGGCGATATCGGCTGGCCGGGCAAGTTGGACGTGCTCGACCGAACCGCGCACCCCGGACGCCTCGATCGCGTCGATGGCGATCTCTAGAGCGGCGTCTCCGATGGCGTGCACGGCCGATCCCAGGCCGTGGCGGCCCGCGGTGCCCAGGAGCTCAACGAGCGTGGCCTGATCGACGTTTTGTTGGCCCGCCCCGGAGCTGTCGCCTCCCGCGTACGGGTGGCGACAGTGCGCCGTCAACGTGCCCAGGGATCCGTCGGAGATGACCTTGAGCGGCCCCATCGTGATGAGCCCACGGTGATCCAGGCGGTCACCGCTGCGCAGTCCCTGGCTCACCACCGCCCCTAGGGAGTCTGGATAGCAGGCCGCCTCTACCCGCAGCCGGTCGATGCCGAAGCCGACCCGGCTCACCCACGTTTGCCACGGGTCGTCGAAGTCGAAGTCGACGACGCCCACCACTCCCCTGCTCGCAGCGTCCGCCTGCGCATCGCGGAGGGCATCCAGCGTCGATCCCTCCGTTCCGAGGGCGCGGTCCAGCAGACCGATAACCGAGAACCAGTCTTGCTCCACCAGCAGCCCCGCATACGGCTGCGCGATCCCGGCCATGCGTTGGGCGAGGCTGTTGAGCCACCCACTGTGGGCGTCGCCAGAGGTAAGGGCGATGGGTCGATCGCAGCTCAGGGTATCGAGGGCGGCCGTCGTGGGTTCGGCGGCCCACCCGGCGCGACGGTAGCCGAACCCGAAGACGGGCCCCCCTTCTTGGATGGCCAACCGTGCCCGCACCCGATCCACAACGTCCTCCGGGCTGGCGGTCCCGGCAAGATCCAACCGCGTCCTCGCGTTGGCCCACACACCGAAGTGGACGTGCCGGTCCCACAGACCGGGGATCAGCCACCTACCATCGGCCTCGATCACCTCGAGGCCAGCGGCCTCGAGGCGTGGCGCAAGCTCGACGATGCGGCCGCCGCAGATGCGGACGTCGCATGTTCCTGGTTGGCGCCCGGCGCCGTCCAGCCGAACTATCCGCGCGTTGCGGAGGAAAAACTGTGCTGCCACAGGCGGTCAGGCCGCCCCGTCCACGCCATGCCCGGGCAGTACGGGTTCCCTGACTGCACCCGGCGGTGTGCCGTCGCCGAAGGGCCGCCCTCCGAGCTCCTCGCGATGATGGGGGCTCAGCCAGTTGTGCAGGCTCGGCCCCACCGGCACGATCCGCGTGGGGTTGAGGTCGGTGTGCACCACGTAGTAGTGCTGCTTGATCTGGACGAAGTCGATGGTGTCGCCAAAGCCCGGGGTCTGAAAGAGGTCACGCGCGTAGGCCCACAACACCGGCATCTCGCTCAGCTTGGAGCGGTTGCATTTGAAGTGACCGTGGTAGACCGGATCGAAGCGGGCCAGCGTGGTGAACAACCGCACGTCGGCCTCGGTGATCGTGTCCCCCACCAGGTAACGCTGAGCTCTCAACCGGTCGTTGAGCCAGTCCAGGCGGGTGAACAAGCGGTCATAGCCCTTCTCGTAGGCCTCCTGGGAGCCCGCGAACCCGCACCGGTAGACCCCGTTGTTGACCTCGGTGAAGTTGCCGCGGGCCACCTCGTCGATCTCCTCGCGCAGCGCCTCTGGATACAGCTCCGGCGCACCGTCGCGGTGAAAATCGGTCCATTCGGTGGAAAAGTCGAGAGTCATCTGCGCGAAGTCGTTGGTCACGAGCTTGCCACTCTCGACGTCGACGAGGGCGGGCACGGTGATGCCGCGGGCGTAGTCGGGATCGAGCGCGAAGAAGGCCTGCTGCAGCCGCTCGTAGCCCAGCACCGGGTCGACGCCATCTGGATCGAGATCGAAGGTCCAGCTGCGCGCGTCGTGAGTCGGGCCGCACTCGCCCATCGAGATGGCGTCCTCGAGGCCCAGCAACCGCCGCACGATGATCGCTCGGTTCGCCCAAGGGCAAGCCCTCGCGACAATCAACCGGTATCTGCCCGCCCGGACATCGAAGCCGTCCCTGCCGTCCGCGGTCACTCGGGTCTGTACGTAGTTGGTGTCGCGGGTGAACTCCTGCCCGTTGTGCACGTAGGAACCCTGGGTCGAAAAATCCGCACTCATGCTGCACACCCTAGTCTGTTGTCGAACAGCACCTAGCTACTCTGTTGTCGAATAGCAACCAGCCTCGCCGCCCCGATTGGTTTAACGACCCACAGGTGCGTCACAATGACGCGTGCGATTCATCACTGAACCCCCCGGTTACGACCTGACCTACAGCGACGTCTTCATGGTCCCCAACCGCTCTCACGTGGCGTCCAGGCTCGATGTGGATCTGACGTCCGCGGACGGTTTGGGCACGCCATTGCCGCTCGTGGTGGCCAACATGACCGCGATCTCGGGGCGTCGAATGGCCGAGACGGTGGCGCGGCGTGGCGGGATCGCCATCATCCCCCAAGACATACCGACCTCCGTGGTGTCCGACGTCATCACTCACGTCAAGGGTGCCGACATGGTGTTCGACACCCCGGTTTCGGTCGGCCGCCATGCCACGGTGGGCGAGGTCGACAGCCTGATGTCCAAGCGCAGCCACGGCGCGGCGGTCGTCTGCGAGGACGGGCGTCCGATCGGCCTGGTCGCCGCCCGCGATACCCGCGGGGTGGATCGCTTCTCCCAGGCCGAGGACGTCATGCGGCGTTCGCTGCTCCTCGTAGGACGCGACACCTCGCCCGAGGAGATCTTCGACTCTGTCACCGGTGGGGGCCATGAGCTCGCGATCGCCGTCGACGCCGACGACAGGCTCTTGGGCGTGATGACCGCCAAGGGGGCCCTGCGAACAACGCTGTACCGCCCTGCCCTGGACCAAGCAGACCGGCTCATGGTGGGCACCGCCGTCGGCATCAACGGCGACGTCGCCGGGCGCGCCGAGGCCCTGCTCACCGCAGGCGCGGATGTGCTCGTCATCGATACCGCGCACGGCCACCAGGAAAAGATGGTCGAATCGTTGGCCAAGGTAAAGGCCGTGAACGAGCGTTTCACCAAGACGTCGGGGCGCCGGGTCTGCCTCGTGGCGGGCAACGTCGTCACCGCCGATGGGGTAGGCGATCTCGTCGCCGCCGGTGCCGACGTGATCAAGGTGGGCGTGGGTCCCGGGGCGATGTGCACCACCCGCATGCAGACCGGCGTAGGCCGCCCGCAGTTCTCGGCCGTCCTCGAGTGCGCGGCCGCCGCCCGCGAGCTGGGGGCCGCCGTGTGGGCCGACGGCGGTGTGCGGCACCCCCGCGACGTGTCGCTGGCCTTGGCCGCCGGCGCAGGCAGCGTCATGGTCGGCTCCTGGTTTGCCGGCACCAACGAAAGCCCCGGTGATCACCTGGTCGACGCGGACGGGCGCACCTTCAAGGAGTCTTTCGGGATGGCCTCGGCGCGGGCCGTGCGGAACCGCACCAAAGACTCCACCGAGTATCAGCGGGCCCGTGCGGGGTTGTTCGAGGAGGGCATCTCCTCCTCGCGCATGTACATCGATCCGGACCGCCCGGGAGTCGAGGACCTGCTGGACTTCATCACGTCCGGGGTGCGCTCAAGCTGCACCTACGCGGGCGCCGCCTCCCTCCCCGAGTTCGCCGAACGGGCGGCCGTGGGTGTGCAATCCCCTAGCGGTTACGAGGAGGGGCGCCCGCTCCACCACAGCTGGGCGTGACCACCCGAAACCCTGTGCGGGCGAGACCCCCAACAACCGACGGGGGGCTAGCCTGCTGGGGATTATCGACGCCGGGCCGACTTCTAGTGAGCGTAGTCGCCGCGGTAGAACTCGTACACCCAACCGCTGACGGCCCAGATGCCCAAACCGAAACCAATGAGGGAGATCCACCAGCCGAACACCGGGCCCAAGAAGATGATCGAAAACACGAGGGCGCACACGAACGGCCAGATGCTCTTGGGCGGGAAGAATCCCAAGGTGCCGGAGCCATCGACGATGTCGCCGTCCGACCGGTCCTCGGGACGGGCGTCGATGCGCCGGGCCACCAACGCCAGGTACGCCGTGATCATGAGCCCTAGGAAGAACGACAGGGCCAGCACAGCAGTTCCGGCGGGCTCGCGGCTCATGTAGTAGTAGACCGGCGTCACGATCCCGAAGAAGGCCGCAACGAAGGCGAATATTTTGGCTTCAGTCCGCACTTTTCTTCCTCCCTACTTCTGCCCGTGCGAGGTGCTGCCACGCAGATCGGAGTCAGTCGAGTGCCCGCGCACCCGATGTCGCAGTTCGTCCACCCGCCCGGTGTCGTTGCTGGAGTCGACGAGACCATCCTCCTCGGCGCCCATGGCCCCGTACTCGCTCAGCGCGAGCTCGGGGTGGTGCAGATCGAAGGCGGGGGAATCGGAGCGAACGCGGGGCAGCTCGCTGAAGTTGTGCCGCGGCGGCGGGCACGAGGTCGCCCACTCCAACGCACGCCCCCATCCCCAAGGGTCGTCTACCTCGACGAGCGGTGCGTTGCGGGAGATCCACACGTTCCACAAGAACGGCAGCATGGAAACGCCGATCAAGAACGCCCCCACGGTCGACACCTGGTTCAAGAAGGTGAACCCCTCGGTCGGCAGGTAATCCGCGATCCGTCGCTGCATACCCTCCACGCCCAGCCAGTGCTGGACCAAGAAGGTGAGGTGGAACCCGATCATGGTCAGCCAGAAGTGGATCTTGCCCCAGGTTTCGTTCAGCATCCGCCCGGTGAACTTCGGCCACCAGTAGTAGAAGCCGCCGAACATGGCGAACACGATGGTACCGAAGAGCACGTAGTGGAAGTGCGCCACCACGAAGTAGGTGTCGGAGACCTGGAAGTCCAGGGGCGGGCTCGCCAGGATGACTCCCGTGAGGCCGCCGAACAGGAACGTCGTCAAGAAGCCGATAGCCCAGATCATGGGGGTATCGAAGGTGATCTTGCCGCCCCACATGGTGCCGATCCAGTTGAAGAACTTCACCCCGGTGGGCACGGCGATGAGATAGGTCATGAACGCAAAGAACGGCAGGTTCACCGCTCCGGTGACGAACATGTGGTGGGCCCAGACGGCGACCGACAGCACACCGATGGCCAACGTGGCGCCGACGAGCCCCACGTAGCCGAAGATCGGCTTGCGGCTGAAGACTGGGAGGATCTCGGTGATGATGCCGAAGAACGGTAGGGCCAGCACGTAGACCTCGGGGTGGCCGAAGAACCAGAACAGGTGCTGCCACAGGATCGGCCCGCCGTTGGCGGCGTCGAAGATGTGGGTGCCCAAGGTCCGGTCTGCCATCAGGACCAGCAACCCGGCGGCCAGCACCGGGAAGACCAGCAGCACCAGCAGCGAGGTGACCAGGATGTTCCAGGTGAAGATCGGCATCCGGAACATGGTCATGCCCGGCACCCGCATCGTCATGATGGTGGTCACGAAGTTGACCGCGCCCAGCACCGACGAGATGCCCAAGACGTAGAGCCCCATGAGCCATAGGTCGCCGCCGGTACCGGGGCTGTTCACCGCATCGGAGAGAGGGGGGTAGGCGAACCAACCGAAACTCGCGGCACCTTCGGCGGTGAGGAAGCCGGAGCAGGCGATGAGGGAGCCGAACAAATAGCTCCAGTAGGAGAAGGCGTTCAGTCGAGGGAAGGCGACATCGGGTGCACCGATCTGCAACGGCATGATGGCGTTGGCAAAGCCGGCAAAAAGCGGGGTGCCGAACATCAGCAACATGATGGTGCCGTGCATGGTGAAGAACTCGTTGTACTTCTCATAGCTCAGGTACTGCATGCCCGGGTAGGCGAGCTCGAGCCGGATACCCAGGGCCAGCAGGCCACCGAAGGCGAAGAAGGCGAGCGAGGTAACGAAGTACATGTTGCCCAGCACCTTGTGATCGGTGGTGGTCAAACACTTCCACACCAGGGTGCCGAGCCCGCGCTCAGTACGTTCTGGGGCCACCGTGGTGGTGCCCGCTACCCGTTCCAGCGTCGTCATCTACTTGCCTTTCTCGTTGGCAGCCGGCGCCCGCGACGCCAGGGTCGTGCTGGCCTGCGGGCCGTAGTTCGAACCCGTCTGTCCGCGATCCGCTAGCTGCTGGAGGTATCGCTCGTATTCGGCCTTGGGCACCACGTGCACCCGGAACAACATCGCCGAGTGGTAGGTGCCACACAGCTCTGCGCATTTGCCCTCGAACACGCCCTCCCTGGTGGGGGTCAGATCGAAGGAATTGTGGCGCCCCGGCACCACGTCCAACTTGAAGTAGAACTCGGGAACCCAGAACGAGTGGATGACATCGGGAGAGCTGAGGTTGAACCGCACCGGCTCGTTCATCGGCAGGTACAGGTCTGGGATCTTCTCCAGCGTGCCGCTCTCGTTGACGTCTTGGCCGCCGTTGATCGAATCCTTGTAGTTGAAGATCCACGACCACTTGTAGCCGACCACGTCGATGACGTGCGCCGGGGTGGCCTCCTTGGCCAACACCTTGGTCTCGGTGCGCGAGGTGAACACGAACAAGATGGCGACGATGAGGATCGGCACCAGGGTGTACATGACCTCCATCGGCAGGTTGTAGCGGGTCTGACGCGGTGCGCTGTGGTCGTCGCGCTTACGACGAAAGCGGATCGCGGCAAAGCCGATGAGGCCCCACACGAACGCGCCGATGATCCAGCAGGCCACCCACGCCCAAAACCACAGGTCTCCCGTCGCCGGGGCTCGATCGCTAGCCGCCTCCGGAAGGCCGAACCGGCCCGCCTGGGTGTCCCGGCTGCAGCCGACCAACAGGAGTAGAACGGGCACGCCTAGCAGCGCCACTCGCTTCATCGGCGGCAGTGTGTCCTTGCGACTCACGTCACATCCCTTCGGGAGAGAAACCAAACACCCATCAGCATCGTTTTGGCCACGACGAGATGGGCCTGCGTATTGTTCGTTCAGCCTAACCTACGACCCAATACCGACACACCATCACAGACCCCGCCAGGTCGGTCTGTGACCGAGCTGATATGCAGAATCGCCCGGTCCGCCCGAGCGTAGCAAAATGGCCCTCATCCGTACTCCGGATGAGGGCCACCGCGCCGGCCTGGCGAGCCGGGTCGCATCAAGCGGTCAGCTGAAGCTGTCGCCGCAGGCGCAGGAGCCCCCGGCGTTCGGGTTGTCGATGGTGAAACCCTGCTTCTCGATGGTGTCGACGAAGTCGATGGTCGCTCCCATCAGGTAGGGCGAACTCATGCGATCGGTGACAACCGAAACGCCGGAGAAATCGGCGACGATGTCGCCGTCCAGTTCGCGCTCGTCGAAGAAGAGCTGATAGCGCAGGCCCGAGCAGCCGCCTGGCTGGACCGCGATGCGAAGGGCCAGGTCCTCGCGACCTTCGCCCTCCAACAGCGTCCGGACCTTACCGGCCGCGCCGTCGGTGAGGTGCACACCCTCGGTCTGGGGTTGAGTCGTGGTCATATGTTTCTCCCGTTCGTGTGACGTGACGCATCGGCGCGAGCCGACAGGTCGGCTGAGATCGCTCTCTAATTATCCCTACACAGCCTACGTTGGTGACAACCTAAATTCTACCGACGCTATTCCGCTGCCGCTCGGGGGGAAGACCGAGGTGGGTTCACCAGCTCCAGGTGTGCGCGACGCGGCCCGCCAGGGCACGAAGCTGCTCCGGTGTCACGGGCCGAACGGTCCCCACCACGGTGTCGGAATGCACCGGATAGGCCGATTCCACCCCCATCGTGCGCTGTTCTCGCCCACCGATCACGACCTCACCGGCTAGCACGATGCACGGCCGCATCGCCGCGGTCGCCCAGTCCGCGACCGCCTGCACGAGCCCACCGCCGCGGCTGGCGAAGTCGTAGCGAGAGGTCGAGGTGACGATGAGATCGGCCTGGCGCACCGTCTCCTCCAGCCCGCTCGCCTTGGCGAGCCATTGGGGGCCGGTCATGATTTGGCCCCCGAGCGCTTGGATCGCCAACCCCAGTCCACCGCCTGCGCCCGCCCCGGGCGCTGGATCGGCCACCCCGAGCCGGCGGGCCAGCGTGCCCAACTCGCTATCCCACGCGAGCAACCGACCGGGGTCGGGGCTAACACCGGTTTCCCGCTCAGCGCTCGCCGCCATGGACACCACCCCGCGCAGGCCCAGCAGGGCGGATTGTTCCTCGCCTCGTCCGGCGACGCCCACGAGCTGCGCCCCGGCGAGTAGCCCGAGAACCGGGGAGAGATCGATGCGCTCGATTCCGTCGTTCTCGGCGCTCGGTAGCGCTCCGTTCGCCCCGAGGGCGGCGAGAAAGCCTCGCCCACCGTCGAGGCAGGGGATGCCGGAGAGATCGATCAGGATGGTGTCAGCTGGCCGCGCCCGCTCGATCAGAAGTTTGGCGAGGGCCTGTCCCCAAGCCCCGGTGCCCAGGTCGGCCCGCTCGGTGAGGCGGCGGTCGCTGCGGATGCCCTCGATGGATAACGCGCAGAGCGTGGGGCCGTTGACCCCCAGGACCACGACCTCCGGCCTCTCACTCGGCGTCAGATCCGCGGACTTCTCGAGTTCGACGAGCCCGACGCTGGTGGAATCGAGTTCGGCCACGGTCTGCACGAACTCTCGGCCCGCCTCGGCCAGAGCGACCACGGCGACCTGGGCGCCCGGCACCGTATCGGTCCAGCCACGCGCGACCGCTTCGCCTGCGGCCGAGGCGCTCAGGCCTACGACATCGCCGGCGGTGATGAGGACCTTCATCGGCCGGGGATAAGCCCCTCGTTGCCTTCGGTGAGCCAATCACGGACCTCGGCAACGGTGGCCGACCCGTCGGGGAGGATCAGGTCGGAATCCACCAGATCCTCGTCGGGGACTGGCTCCCCGTGGGCGCGAATCTTCTCCAGCAGCTGACCCAGGGCCTCGCTCAGCCGGTCTTGATCGTTGACATCCACGGCCTGTTCGATGGCATCGTCGACGACGTTGAGTTCGGCGATGACGCTATCGGCCACGGTCCACTGGCCTTCGTTGAGGATCCGCACGATCATCGTAGGCCGCCTTCTGTCGACGACCCGGCCTCGTCGGCGCCGTTGCCGCTCGGCTCAGCCTGGGCGGGATAGGTCGTGAACTCTGCTTCCCCGGCCTCGAGGGCTTCCCGCTTCGAGGCAGAAGAGCCTTCGAGCTCGGCCTTCATGGAGGCGAGTTCGCTCTCGACGTCGCCGGTGGAGGCCAGTTGATCGAGCTCGCGGGTGATGTCGTCCTTCATCATGCCGCTAGGGTCTTCGAGCACCCCGCTGGCGAGGAGTTCGTCGACGGCCCCGGCGCGCGCTTGCATCTGCGCCGTCTTGTCCTCGGCCCGCTGCACGGCTAGGCCGACGTCGCCCATCTCCTCCCCGATACCGGAGAAGGCTTCGTTGATCCGAGTCTGTGCCTCGGCGGCGGAATAGGTCGCCTTGATGGTCTCCTTACGCGTGCGGAACGCGTCCACCTTCGCTTGGAGGCGTTGGCTGGCTCGGACCAGCTTCTCCTCTTCGCCTTGCAACTGCGCGTGCTGGGTCTGCAGATCTCCGAGCTGTTGTTGCAGGCCGGACTTGCGGGTCAGCGCCTCGCGGGCCAGATCTTCCCGGCCCACCTCGAGGGCCTTGTGCGCCTGGCCGTTCAACTTGTCCACCTGGGTGTTCAGCTGAGCCGCCTGCAGTTCGACCCGCTTGCGGCTGGTGGCCACGTCCGCCACTCCGCGGCGCACCTTCTGCAGCAGCTCCAGCTGGCGCTGGTAGGAGTAGTCCAGGGTCTGGCGAGGATCTTCGGCCTTATCGAGGACCTTGTCGGCCTTGGCGTGAAAGATCATGGAGATACGCCTGAAAATGCCACTCATCGTGTTCGAAGTTCCTTCCGGGGCGGCGGATTGTGCACCATCGTCGCCCTCAGCCTATGCCGTCGGCGGGGTCTGCGTCGGGCGGGATTGGGTTTTGGGGTAAATACTGGGAGAGAATCAGGGTTGACCCAACCAACTGCAGGAGTGAGCGACGTGGCCGGATTTCCCCTCTTCAAGTCCTACGGGCGCAAGGACGAGCCCGTGGCTGACCCAAGCAACGCGCAGTCGGCTGCGAGCGAACCCGCCCCGCGCGGCCGCAAGAGCGGGCCGACGCCCACCCGAAGACAGGCAGAGGCGGCTCGGCGCGAGCGACTCAATCCGAGCCTCACCAAGAAGGAGGCGCGCAGGCGACAGGGCGCCTCGAATCGGAGCCAGCGCCTGGACCACATGCGGGCGGCCGACAACACTCCTGCCCGGGCCCTGCTGCGTGATCACATCGACGCGCATCGACGCCTGGGAGAGTTCTTGCTCCCGGGCCTGCTGCTCATTCTCGGCCTGACCCTGGCGCAGAACTTCTGGCCCCCGGCGACGCTGGTGTCGATGATCTTGATGTACAGCTACCTCGGGTTGGTGATCCTCGACATCGCCCTCATGTGGCGTGGTTATAAGAAGCTGCACGCCGAGCGCCTGCCGCAGACCCCGCTGCGCGGCCTGATGTTGTACGGCGCCAACCGGTGCATCCAGATGCGTCGGCTGCGGATGCCGCGGCCCCGGGTTCAACGCGGTGAGAGCTACTGACGGGGGTTCGGCGGTGTCGTTTCATTGGCAAGCAATCGACCGGACCGGCGAAAGGGCCACCCCGCAGAGTTCCGCTGCCGGGCTGGCGGAGGAGTTCGATTCCCAGGAGGCCGCCGAGGCGTGGCTGACCGAGAACTTCGAAGAGTTGCGCGCGGCCGGACTGAGCGCGGTTTCGCTTTACGAAGGCGAGGATCGCCTCCTCTACGGTCCGATGGGTCTCGACCCGGTGTGAAGCCTCAGTTCTGCGTGGAGGCCTGCACAAACGGCGGCTTGACCACCTCGAACGGTTCGCGCCGCGAGCGGATGGCCACCTGCACGCGCTCCCCCTCCACGACGTCGGCGTCGAGCAACGCCAGCGCAATACCGGTCTTCAGCGTGGGCGAGAAGGTTCCCGAGGTCACCTCCCCGATCGGGCGGCCCTGATCGTCGACGACCTCCATGTGGGGTCGAGGAATCCCACGACCGACCGCCTTGAGGCCGCGAAGCAGCCGCTCGGCGCCTCGTTCGCGTTGGGCCCGCAGGGCCACGTCTCCGGAGAAGGTGTCCTTCTTCCAGCCGACCGCCCAGCCGGAGCGGGCCATCACCGGGGTGATGTGTGGTCCGAGGTCTTGACCATGCAGCGGGTAGCCCATCTCGGTGCGTAGCGTGTCGCGCGCCGCCAACCCCGCCGGCCGTCCACCGAGTTCGGCCGCACCCCGGGCGAGTTCTGCCCACAACCCCGGCGCCGCGGCGGAGGGGAGAACGAGCTCATAACCCTGCTCGCCGGTGTAGCCAGTGCGACACACCGTCATGGAAACCGGCCCCCCGAGCGGGCTCTCCCCCGGCTGCCAGTCGATTCGCTCGAAGCTCATGTAACCGTGCCCGGTGGGCAGACCCAGCCGAGTCAACAGCTCGACGCTTTTGGGACCCTGAACGGCGATCACCGCGAACTCGCGATGCTGGTCGGTGATCTCGATGTCTGGACCGGAGCCGGCTTTCAGGGCCTGGATCACCGCGGCACAGTTGGCAGCATTGGGGATCAGGAACAGCTCGTCGTCACTGATCCGGTAGGCGATGAGGTCGTCCACCACGCCACCGTCGACGTTGCACAACATCGTGTATTGGCTCTTGCCGGCCGCAATCTTGTCGAGGTCGTTGCTGAGAATGGCGTTGGCCGCCGCCACGGCGCCGGGACCCGACATCGTCGCCTTGCCGAGGTGACTGACGTCGAAGAGGCCGACCGCCTCCCGCACTGCCAGGTGCTCGGCCAGGACTCCCCCGCCGCGGTATTCCAACGGCATCCGCCAACCACCGAACTCGGCGAACTTGGCGCCGGCCTGTTCGTGAGCGGCGTGTAACGGCGATTCCATGAGTTCCACAGGGTCAGCTTAGGCACTAGCGAGCGCACCGGGGTAACGGGTTAGGGTGAATTCCTGAACCCGGTGGCGCCCAGGCCGCACTCGCGCGCCAACACCCAGTCGCACATCGCCAAAGCTCGTATCGAAAGGTAGGCCATGCCGCTCTCCCAGCCCGCGCCCAACCAGCCGTCCCTGTCCATCCAAGCCAAGCCGAGCCGTGATCTTGATTGGCTGGTCTTGGGTCTCGGCAAAGGTGGCATCGTCGGGTTCGACGCGCCGCGCTCGCGCGCCTTCAAGAAGGAGTTCGGCCAGAGCGTGGACGCGCTGGCGGCTGATCTGGGCGCCCGCACCGATCGCGGCCGCACCACGGGTTTGCCCTCACTGGATGGCTGCCGGCTGCTCGTGGTCGGGCTAGGCGCTGACGAACCAACCCCGGAACAGCTTCGTCGGATCTGCGGGGACGCCGTCCGGGCCGTCGCCGGTCTGCGCGCCGAAGACGCCAAGCCGGCCAAGATCGGCTTCTCGCTCGGCGTCGGTGAGCCCGAGCAGGTGTTGGCGATCGCCGAGGGAGCGCTCATCGGCGGTTACTCCTACACCGGGGTCAGCGCCAAGGACGCCCCGACGACCCCCGTGGCCGAGGTCGCCGTCATCACGCCGCTTCGCGACGCCTCTTTGTCGCGTATCGCGCAGGCGCGCGCCACAGCCGTTGTGGCCGCGCGAGAGTGGATCAACATTCCCCCCAACTTGCTCTATCCAGAAACCTTCGCCCGGGCCGCCGAGGACTACCTCGACAAGACCAAGGTCACGGTAGAGATCCTTGACGACGAGGAGCTGGAGAAGCTCGGTTACGGCGGCCTGGTCGGCGTTGGCGCCGGATCCGCACGCAAGCCCCGGCTGGTACGGATGACCTATCGTCCCCGCGGCGCCAAGCAACACCTGGCATTGGTGGGCAAGGGCATCACCTTCGATTCCGGTGGTCTCAGCCTCAAACCCGGCAACTCCATGCTGACCATGAAGTCGGACATGTCCGGGGCCGCGGCGGTCATCGCCGCCGTCGGCGCGATCGCGGAATGCGGCATCGCCACCAACGTCACGGCCTACGCCGCGCTGGCCGAGAACCTGCCCTCCTCGACGGCCTACCGGCCCAGCGATGTGCTCTCGATCTACGGCGGCACCACGGTGGAGAACATGAACTCCGACGCCGAGGGTCGCCTGGTCATGGCCGACGCCCTGGCCCGCTCCGTCGAGGACGAGCCCGACCTGATCGTCGACATCGCCACCCTGACCGGCGCCTGCCTGGTAGCCCTCGGCTTACGCACCGCCGGCCTGGTGAGCAGCGACGAGGCGACCAGCCAGCGCGTGCTCGACGCTGCCGTTACCTCCGGAGAAGGACTCTGGCCGCTACCGATCCCCGATGAGATCGCCGAGGACCTGGACTCCAAGGTGGCTGATCTGCGCTCGACGACCGGCAGCCGGTACGGGGGCACCTCGGCCGCGGCGGCCTTCTTGCAGCGCTTCGTGCCCGATCAGAACTGGGCTCACCTCGACATTGCCGGACCTGCGTTTCACGAGGGCGGCCCCTACGGCTACGTCGTGCCCGGCGGCACCGGTTTCGGGGTTCGCACCCTGATCGACCTTGCCCAGTCGATGAGCTGACAGTCTTTGCGCCTGTCCAGGGTTCGGATTGGGACGTGCGCCCGGCTACTTCCGCCGCTGGCGGCGGTTGTAGTCGCGCATCCGCTGCGGATAGCCGACCACGGCCGCGTCGTAGCTCGGGATGGTGTGGTGCTCGGCGAACTTGTGACCCCAGGCGTCGGAGGGGACCCGCCGCCGGGTCCATTCCCCGTCGAAGGCCACGAGGAGCACAGTCGGTGGATTCATCTGCGTGGGTTGTTCGACGTAGGCCTCCACACCGCGATGGGTGGCGACGAACTCGGCCAAATAGAGCGTCACCGCGTCGTCGGCGCGGCGGTCGTCCGACGCCGAGCTCTTCCGCCTTTTGATCCGTGATAGCAGGCCCACAAGGCCATTATGGCGAAAGCGACCAACTTTCGCTCGTCGTGGATCTCCGCCGGCGTGCAAGGATACTGCCATGAGTTTCGAGCCCTACGATCTGCTCGTCCTGGGTGGCGGCAGCGGTGGGTACGCCGCCGCGCTTCGGGCCGCCCAACTCGGTATGCGCGTGGCGCTAGTCGAGTCCGCCGAACTCGGCGGCACGTGTCTGCACCGGGGTTGCATCCCGACCAAGGCCTGGCTGCACGCCGGCGAGGTGGCCGACACCGCCCGGCACGGACCCCGGCTCGGCATCAACTCCGCCGTGGAATCGGTCGATGTCATGGCCGTGCGGGCCTACTCCGACGGCGTAGTCAACAAGCTCTACGGTGGCCTGAAGGGGCTCATCTCATCCCGCGGCATCGACGTGCACGCGGGCTGGGGTCGGCTCGTCCGCGACGACACCACCGTCGCGGTCGACGTCCAGGGCGCCGACGGCACGATCACGCGCCTGCAAGGGCGTTCGACGGTGCTCGCCACGGGTTCATCGCCACGGACCCTCCCCGAGGTTCCCGTCGACGGCGACCGAATTGTCACCAGCGACGGTGCGCTCCAGCTCACCGAGCTTCCCGCCTCGGCGATCGTGTTGGGGGGCGGCGTGATCGGCGTCGAGTTCGCTTCTGCTTGGCGCTCCCTGGGTGTCGAGGTGCACATCGTCGAGGCGCTCGCTCGCCTCGTCGCCGACGAAGATCCCGACGCTTCCAAGGCCCTACACCGCGCGCTCGTCAAGCGCGGTATCACCGTCTCGTGCGGCCAAGGAGTGAGCGCCGTCGCGGTCGACACCGCCGTGCACGCGACGCTGACCGACGGCACGTTGCTGAGTGCGGACCTTCTGCTGGTGGCGGCGGGACGCGGCCCGGCCACCGCGGGGCTGGGCATGCCAGAGGTGGGCATCGAGCTCGAACGCGGCTACGTTTCCACCGACGACAGGCTGCAGACCTCGGTGCCGGGGGTCTACGCGGTCGGCGACATCGTGGCGGGATTGCAGCTGGCGCATCGCGGCTTTTCCCACGGCATCTTCGTGGCGGAGGAGATCGCCCACCGCGACGGCTCGCTCTCCCGGCCGCCCACCCGGATCACCGACGACCAGATTCCCCGGGTCACCTACAGCTCCCCAGAAATCGCCTCCGTCGGGTTGAGCGAGACCAAGGCCCGCGACGCGTTCGGCGACGTCGCCGTCACTCGCTACGACTTGGGCGGCAACGGCCGCTCCCAGATTCTCCAGACGAGCGGGTTCGTCAAGGTGATCCGCCGCCTGGATGGCCCCGTCGTCGGCGTGACGATGGTGGGCGACGGCGTTTCCGAACTTATCGGCGAGGCGCAACTCACGACCGGCTGGGAGGCCTACCCTGAGGACGTGGCCCCCCATCTACACGCCCACCCGACGCAAAACGAGGCCCTGGGCGAAGCTCACCTCGCCTTAGCGGGGAAGCCTCTACATCTTCATTCTTGATACAGCTAGGCTGAGCCCGTACCGCCACCGGACCACCACGAAGGAACTTGCACATGTCGACTTCAGTTGAACTTCCTGCCCTCGGCGAAAGCGTGACCGAAGGCACCGTCTCCCGCTGGCTGAAGCAAGTGGGTGACACCGTCGAGGCCGACGAGGCCTTGCTCGAGGTATCCACCGACAAGGTCGACACCGAGATCCCCTCTCCCGTCGCCGGCACCGTCTTGGAGATCAAGGTCGAAGAGGACGAGACCGTCGAGGTGGGCACGGTGCTGGCCGTCATCGGTGACGCCGAGGAGGGCGCTTCCGACGAGGGTCCGGCTGAGGATGCCGACTCGAGTGAGGACGAATCCGCCGAAGAGGACTCCGCCGAAGAAGAGGAAGACACGAGCGCGGAGTCGGCACCCGCCGACTCCGGCGAGGACGAGTCTGCCGGCGACGAGGCTGACGACTCGAGTAAGGACGCCCCTTCCGGCGGTGGTTCGAGCGGCACCGAAGTGACGCTGCCAGCCTTGGGCGAGAGCGTCACCGAGGGCACCGTCTCCCGCTGGCTGAAGGAGGTCGGGGACGAGGTCGAGGCCGACGAAGCCCTGTTGGAGGTGTCTACCGACAAGGTCGACACCGAACTCCCGTCACCCGTTGCGGGCACACTGCTGGAGATCCGCGTCCAAGAGGATGAAACCGTCGAGGTCGGCACCGTGCTGGCCATTGTCGGCGACGCCAGCCAGGCGTCCTCCGGTGGCGGCGAGACGGAAGACTCGGGCGAGAACGAGGTGAGCGAGCCCGGCTCGCAGGCGCAGGCCGAGGCCGGCGACGAGGGCGGTCAAGAACCGCCCGCCGTCGAAGAGAAGCCCGCCAAAACCGAGGAACCCGCGAAGGAAGAAACCGCCAAGGAGGACAAGCCCGCCAAAGAGGACAAGCCCGCCGAGTCGGAGAACGCTAAGGAAGCCCCCCAAGCGGCCCCTCGGGCTGGCGGCGAGGAGGTCGTCTACGTCACCCCGCTCGTGCGCAAGCTGGCCGGGCAGCACAACGTCGACCTGAGTTCCCTCGAGGGAACCGGTGTCGGCGGGCGCATCCGCAAGCAGGATGTTCTGGACGCGGCCGATAAGGCCAAGCGGGACTCCGAGAAGGCCGAGTCCGATGCTGCGCAGGCCCAGAAGGACGCTGAGCAGGCCGAGAAGGATGCGGCGGCGAGGACCGAGTCGGAGAAGCCGGCACCGGCCAAGTCGAGCTCGGGCAGGGCTTCGAGCCCGGACGCGCAGGCCAAGCGGGGCACCACCGAGAAGATGTCGAGGCTGCGAGCCACCATAGCCAAGCGCATGGTGGAGTCCCTTCAGGTCTCGGCTCAGCTCACGGCGACCGTCGAGGTCGATCTGACCGCCATTTCTCGCTTGCGCGCCCAGGCCAAGGTCGAGTTCGCCAAGCGGGAGGGCGCCAAGCTGTCTTACCTGCCGTTCATCGCGGCGGCCGCGGTGGAGGCGCTCAAGCAGTTCCCCAAGGTCAACGCGACCATCGATACCGACGCGGGCACGATCACCTACGCCGGCTCGGAGAACCTCGGCATCGCCGTGGATACCGAGAAGGGCCTGATGGTCCCGGTGATCAAGGAGGCCGGAGACCTCAACCTGGCCGGCATGGCTCGCAAGATCGCCGATCTGGCGGAGCGAACCCGGACCAACAAGGTCACCCCCGACGATCTCACCGGTGGCACCTTCACCATCACCAACTACGGCTCGGCCGGCACGTTGATGGATTCGCCCATCATCAACCAGCCGCAGGTGGCCATTCTCGGCACCGGTGCCTTGGTGAAGCGGGCGATGGTCGTCTTCGACGAGCGACTCGGGGACACCATCGCCATCCGAGACATGATGTACCTGTCGATGTCCTACGACCACCGCATCGTGGACGGGGCCGACGCCGCTCGCTTCCTCAGCGCGGTCAAGGCTCGCCTCGAGGCCGGCGATTTCGCTGCGGAGCTCGGCCTCTGAACACTCAAGGCGATCCATCGGCGGGGCCGGGTTCGGGGAAACATCCCGACTCCGGCCCCGCCGCTGCGCCCGGTGAGAGCCACGATCGCGTCGAGGCCTCCATCGCCGCCGGAGCGACGGAGGCCAGTGTCGTCGCCGAACTGGCGGGCACACACAAGGCCGCCGAAGCCGTAGCCGATACCGGGCCACCCGTGGGGCTCACCTTCATCGTCCTCATGGCGGGCATCATCGTAGGCACCTACGGTCTGGGCCTGTACGCCAGCATCATCGGACCGGCCTTTTTCGCGATCACCCTCATCCTGACGGTCGGCCCGCTGCGGAGCTGGCTGGTACGCCAGCGGATACCGCGATGGCTCGCCTCCATCGCCGTGCTCGCCCTTCTCTACGTCATCCTCGTCGGGTTGTTGTTCGCCCTCGCCACGGCCATCACCCAACTCACCCGGGTGTTGCCCGAGTACTCCGGCAAATTCGCCGACCTGTATCAACAGGGCCTGGCGGTGTTGGCTCAATACGGGCTCAACGTCGAGGACCTGCGTCGGATGATCGGCACGATCGACGTGGGCCGGATCGTGACGATCGCTCAAGCCACCTTGGCCAGCCTCAGCTCTGCGTCCTCCCAGATGATCTTGTTGATGATCCTGCTGGCGTTCTTGATCGTCGACACCCAGCAAGTCTCGGGACGAGCAGAGGTGTTGCTCAAGCGACGCCCGTACCTATCGGTGGCCTTGCACGATTTCGCCGTCCGGATCCGGCGCTATTGGGCCGTCAACACGATCTTCGGCGCCATCGTGGCCGCCATGGACGTCGTCGCGCTGGCCATCATTGGGGTGCCGCTGTTCTGGGTGTGGGGCATCATCGCCTTCGTCACCAACTTCATCCCCAACGTGGGGTTCGTCTTGGGCGTCATCCCGCCTGCGCTGTTGGCCTTGCTGGACGCCGGCCCCGTGGAGGCCCTGGTCGTCGTAATCGTTTACAGCGCTATCAACTTCATCATGCAGAGCATCATCCAGCCGAAGTTCACCGGCGACGCCGTCGGCTTGAACACCACTGTCACCTTCGTGTCGCTGGTGTTCTGGACCGCTGTCATCGGCCCGCTGGGTGCTCTGCTGGCGGTGCCGCTGACGCTGTTCTTCAAGAGTCTGTTGATCGATTCCGACCCGCGCCTGCACTGGGTTGCCGTGTTCCTGCGCGCCAAGGACACCGAAGATCAACAGATCAAGCGCGAGCGGCCCAACTCGGGCCGGGTGTCGGTGGCCAGCCCGCGAGAACAGGTCGCAAAGGACCAGGCGAGCTAGACTCGGCGGCGTGGAGATCCGCAAACTTGGCCTCGGGGTGGAGCGCGTCGACTACCACCAGGCGTGGGCGTTACAGCGCGAGTTACACGCCGACATAGCCGCCGGTGAAAGAAACCCGGTCGTCCTCCTTTTGGAGCATCCACCCGTCTACACGGCTGGCCGGCGAACGACGGCGGCCGAACGGCCCTTCGACGGCACTCCCGTCGTCGACGTCGACCGCGGCGGCAAGATCACCTGGCACGGCCCCGGCCAACTCGTGGGCTACCCCTTGGTGAAGCTCCCCGAGAAGGTGTACGTGGTGGACTACGTCCGTCGTCTCGAAGAGGCGCTCATCCGCGGACTGGCCGATCTGGGTGTCGACACCGGCCGCGTACCTGGTCGCTCCGGGGTGTGGTTGGCGGCCGACGACCGCCGAGACGAACGCAAGATCGCCGCCATCGGGGTTCGGGTGGCCCGCGGCACCACCATGCACGGATTCGCCGTCAACGTAGACCCCGACATGTCCTGGTTCGACAACATCGTGCCCTGCGGCATCGCTGACGCCACGGTGACCTCGATCGCCGCCGAAGTGGACGGGCCACCTCCGAGGTTGGGGCACGTGGCCGATGTCTTGACCCCGCACCTGCTCGAACTCTTCCGCTTCCGAAGTTATGAGCGTTCCCCCGACCTCGCGCGGCGCGGCTGCACCCACCCGGTGCCTGTCATGGGCCTGCAACCCAAGGTAGGATGAAGCGGTGACTATCGCCCCAGAGGGACGCAAGCTGCTGCGACTGGAAGTTCGCAACGCTCAGACTCCCATCGAGAAGAAGCCCGCCTGGATCAAGACCAAGGCCAAGATGGGGCCCGCCTATACCGAGTTACGCAAACTCGTCCAAGACGAAGACCTGCACACCGTGTGCCAAGAGGCTGGCTGCCCCAACATCTTCGAGTGTTGGGAAGACCGCGAGGCCACCTTCCTCATCGGCGGCGACCAGTGCACGCGTCGCTGCGACTTCTGTCAGATCGACACCGGTAAGCCGGCCGATTTTGACCGCGAGGAGCCGCTGCGAGTCGCCGAAAGCGTCCAGAAGATGGGCTTGCGCTACGCCACGGTGACTGGTGTGTGCCGCGACGACTTACCCGATGAGGGTGCGTGGCTGTACTCGGAGACCATCCGCAAGATCCACGAACTCAACCCCGGCGTCGGGGTGGAGATGCTGGCCCCCGATTTCTCCGGCAATCGCGACTACCTGAATCAGCTATTCGAGACCCGGCCCGAGGTCTTTGCCCACAACGTGGAAACCGTGCCGCGCATCTTCAAGCGCATTCGGCCGGGCTTTCGCTACGACCGCTCGCTCGCCGTGCTGACCGCCTCCCGCGAGGCGGGCCTCGTCACCAAGTCCAATCTCATCCTGGGGATGGGCGAAACTCGCGACGAGGTTTCCCAGGCTCTGCGTGATCTGCATGAGGCCGGAACCGAGCTGATCACGATCACCCAATACCTTCGCCCCTCGGCGAGGCACCATCCCATCGAACGCTGGGTGCGCCCCGAAGAGTTTGACGAGATGGCCGCCGAGGCGAGCGAGATCGGTTACTTCGGGGTCATGTCCGGGCCATTGGTCCGGTCGTCCTACCGCGCGGGTCGGCTGTATCGCCAGGCCCTCGAGGCGCGCGCGTCCGCAGGGCTTGGATCCCACGAGAAGGCGAACCGCTAGCTATGGCAACACCGGGGAGAACCGTCAAAGAGGTCAAGGCCGCACAGCGGGTTGACAAGGCGCAGGCCAAGCAGGCCCGCAAGGCCGAGAAGATCCGGCGCAAGAGCAGCACCGATCCCGCCGACATGGGCCGGTTCAAGCAGATCGGGCAGGCCTACAAGCTCACTCACGAGTTCGACAAGCCGCTGCCCTGGGTCCTGCTAGGCGCCTTCTTGGTGCCGGTGGTCATCGCCGTCATCATCGGGCTGATCATCAATCAGACTGTCTATCTGGCGATCATGGGCGTCATGTTCGGCGTCTTGGCGGCCATGCTCATGCTGGTGCGGCGGGTGAAAAAGGCCACCTTCAATCGCTACGCCGGCCAGGCCGGATCTTCAGAGGTAGCGCTGTCGATGCTGCCGAAGCAGTGGTTGTACACGAGCGCCATCGCCGTCACGCGGAACCGGGATGTGGTGCACCGGGCCTTGGGCCCAGGCGGCATCGTCCTCGTCGGCGAAGGCGAAGCGGGCCGAGTTCGTCAGATGCTGACCAGCGAGCAGAAGAAGCACGAGAAGGTCGCCTACGGCGTCAAGGTGACGACGCTCGTCATGGGTGACAAGCAGGGCCAGGTCCCGCTCAACAAGGTCGCCGATCGCATCAAGAAGCTGCCCAAGGTGTTGCAACCCCACCAGGTCACCGACGTCAAAGCACGGCTGCGCGCCCTGGATGCCGTGCGACCTAAGGTGCCCGTCCCCCGCGGCCCGATGCCGACCTCCATGCGCGGGGCTCGCTCCGCCATGCGGGGACGCTGACTCCTAACCGACCCCCCTGCGACGTCTACCTTTGCGGGGGTGCAAGCTAGCACTACGGCGCAGTTCAGCGCCGCACTCAACGGTCAATACGACCCTAGGCACGGAGGCAGCAAGTGACTGAGCCGACTAACATTGAGGGCAGCGAAGAGAACGTCGAGGCCACCAGACAGAACGCCGAAGACAACGTGATGGCGTTCCCCGACACCCCCGACCCGGAGGGTGGCGGAGTTGAGGGTGGCGCCGATGGAGGAGCGGACGGTGGCGCCGATGG
>JBBSOW010000027.1:0-35359 GCA_038259365.1 Propionibacteriales bacterium | reverse complement strand
GCAACAGGCGGCCGCCCAGAAGCTAGCCGACAGAGAAGCTGCGGCCGAGAAGAAGGCCACCGCGAAGGCGGAGAAGAAGGCCGCCGCGAAGGCGGAGAAGAAGGCCGCCGCGAAGGCGGAGAAGAAGGCCACCGCGAAGGCAAAGAAGAAGAAGGCGACGGGCAACTGATGGAGCAACGCCCTCGATCCTCTTCGGTCAAGCCACGCGGTGACGCCGCTCGGCGTCCTACTCGTCCCAAGGCGTCCGCCGTCGGGCGCCGGCCCGGCCAAGCTCGCACGTCCGGCACCTCTCGAACCGGCACGTCCGGTACCAGCAACTCTCGGACCAGCAACTCTCGGACCGGCACCGCTCGAACACAACAGCCCGCAGCCGGCGCGACGCGCCGACCGGCACCGGTGCGCAAGACCAGCAAGCCACACAGGCCTCTGAAGCTCACGTTGGCCAACCCCGAGCGCCGAATGAAGGTGGTAGCCATGCTCGTGGCCATCGTCGTCTCGGTGTGTGGGGCCAGGCTGTTCCAGCTGCAAGCGTTGGACGCCTCGGCCTACGCGGCGTCCGCGGCCAAACAGATCCAGCGTTCCATGCCGCTGCTGCCTTCGCGGGGCACGATCACCGACCGCAATGATCTCGTGATGGCGCGCACCGAGCCCGCCGTGGCGGTCACCGCCGATCCCTCCCATACGTCGGCGAAGTCCGCTGAGATCGCCGACGTCCTCGTCCGGCACCTGGGCGGTACCACCGCGGATTACCTGCCGAAGCTGACCAAGCCCGACACCCGGTTCGTCTACATCAAGAAGAAGGTGCCCTCGGCGAAGTACCAGCGGCTGGCCGTCGAACTCAACGACTCGAATCTGTACGGCATCTTCCGCGAGTCCGACCCCATCCGCACCTATCCCGGCAAGACGATCGGGTCCAACATCGTCGGTTTCGTCAACAACAAAGGCAAAGGGGCGGGCGGTTTCGAATACGGCATGAACGCCGAACTCTCCGGCACCGAGGGGCGAGAGATCTACGAATCCGACGCCCGCGGTAACCGCATCCCGTTGGGGACCGAGATCTTGACCCCGGCGGTGAACGGCCGAAACTATCAGCTCACCCTGGATTCCGAGCTGCAGTGGATGGCCGAGCGTCGGCTCGCGCAGCAGGTGAAGATGGCCAAGGGTGAATCCGGCACCGCGATCACGATGAACATCAAGACCGGTGAGGTGCTCGCCATGGCGAACTACCCGAGCTACAACGCCAACAACCCCGGCAAGGCCGATAGCGAAGACCTCGGCAACCGCGTCATCGGCTCGGCCATGGAACCGGGGTCGGTACAGAAGGTGTTGACCATGGGAGCCCTGCTGGACGCCGGCCTGATCACCCCGGACACCAAGGTCACCGTGCCGCCCAAGGTCAAGTCCGGCGGAGGCTACATCTCCGACTCCTCGCCCCACGGCACCCTGAAGATGACGGCTCGGGGTGTGCTGGCGAAATCCTCCAACATCGGCACCACGTTGTTGGCCCGGCGGATGGACAAGGGCGAATTCGCCAAGTACATGCGAGATTTCGGTCTCGGCGTGCCGACCGGCATCGAGCTGCCGGGTGAGGCCAGCGGAAGTCTCCCGAGGGCCGACATGCCCGACTACACCTTGGATCAGATCGCTTTCGGTCAGGGCGTGTCGATGACCTCGCTTCAATTTGCGGCCGCCGTCTCGGGGTTGTTGAACGACGGGGTCTATAACCCGCCTACGATCGTCAAGTCCGCCACCGACGCCGTCGGTCAGCCCGTCCAGGTGGCCCATCGGGAGCCACGTCGCGTCATCTCCTCGGCGGCGTCGGCGGACCTGACCTCGATGATGGAGTCGGTGCTCGACCGTCGCGGCACGGGGGCGAAGCTGAAGATCCCGGGCTACCGCACCGGCGGTAAGACCGCCACGGCGGAACGCGTCGATCCCAAATGCGGCTGCTATCGGGGCTACATCTCGGGCTATGTCGGTTTCGCGCCCGCCGATGACCCGCACATCCTCACCTACGTCACGGTAGATAAGCCCAAGAACGGCCACTACGGCAGCACCATCGCCGGGCCGGTGTATCACGACCTGACCGTGTTGGCCCTGCAGCGCTACGGAATCTTGCCGTCGAAGGGCAAAGCCCCCAAGGGTGGGCTGACCTGGTGAGCTGGCTACCCCCAACCCAAGACTCGCTAGGCTGAGGCGATGGGCACGTCGAGAAACGCCGTCCGAGCTGGCTCCCCACGCGGTGATTCGTCGACCGCGCCGATTCCGCTTCGGCCAGCAAAGCAGTCACCGCAGCCGCTGGCTCACCTATTGGCAAAGCTGCCGGAGTTCGCCGGCCTGGATCCCGCCCAGCTCTCCGCCACCCGAAGCGTCACGATCTCGGGTCTCAGCCTGAACTCCAAGCTGGTGAGCCCGGGCGATCTGTACGTCGGATTGGCCGGTGCCAAAACCCACGGGGCCGTCTTCGCCGAGCAGGCGATCGAGGCCGGCGCGGTGGCGGTGCTGACCGACTCGGCGGGCGCTGCGCTGCTCCGCGAGAACGGCATAACCGCTCCGCTGATCGCCGTCGAGGACCCTCGCGAGGTCATGGCCGAGGTGGCCGCCGAGCTGTACGGCCACCCCGCCGCCCGCCTCGCGATGTGCGCCATCACCGGCACCAACGGCAAGACCACCACGGCCTACCTTCTCGAAGCGGCACTGGCCGCCGCGGGGCGTTCCCCGGGCGTGATCGGCACGATCGGCTACCGGGTAGGGGGGCGAGCCCTGGTGGGGGAGCGCACGACCGTCACGACACCGGAATCCCCGGACCTGCAGTCCCTGCTGGCGTTGATGGCGGAGCGGGGCGCCGACGCCGTGGCGATGGAGGTCTCCAGCCACGCCATGGTGCTGCGACGCACCGAGCCGGTGGTCTTCGACGTGGCGGCCTTCACCAACCTGGGCCGCGATCACCTGGACTTTCACGGCCGGATGGCGGACTACTTCGAGGCCAAGGCCAGCCTGTTCACCCCCGCCCACGCCCGCGCCGCCGTCGTCAACATCGACGCCGAGTGGGGCGAGCGGCTGGCCGAGCGCGTTCGACGAGCTCAAGACGATAGCTCAGCGCAGACGCCGCCGCTCCTCACGACGGGTCGCAGCGAGAGGGCCGATTACCGGCTTCTTCGAACGCGACACAACCCGGATCAGAGCCAGGACTTGGTGGTGCAGACTCCCCGAGGGGAACTGCGCACGACTCTCGGGCTGCCCGGGGACTACAACGCCGACAACGCGGTCACCGCGCTGGCCATCATCGACTCGCTGGGGCTCGATCCTTTCCAGGCCCAGGCCGGGCTGCGCGCCGTGCAGGTGCCGGGCCGGATGCAGCGACTGGCCCTGCCGCCGCAAGCGCCGACGGTGATCGTCGACTTCGCCCATACCCCGCAGGCGATCACCTCCGTCTTGGAAGCGTTGGCGACCGGCGCCGACGAGCCGGGCCGCGTCATCGCCGTGCTCGGGGCCGGAGGGGATCGCGACGTCGCCAAGCGCGGACCGATGGGTGCCGAGGCGGCGCGAGGCGCCGACGTTGTCGTCGTGACCGACGACAACCCGCGCGGCGAGGATCCAGCCGCGATCCGGGCGGCCGTCCTGGCCGGAGCGGTTGAGGTCGCCGGCGAAGGCCGGGGAGTGCAGGTCATCGATGGGGGCGAGCGGCGCACGGCGCTCCGGCTTGCCCTGCAACTTGCCGAACCCGGCGATGTCATCGCCGTCCTCGGTAAGGGGCACGAGCGCGGCCAGGAGATAGCCGGCACCGTCCTCGACTTCTCCGACGCCGACGTCGTCGCCGAACTCGCCGACGAGCCAGGCCTTGGCCGACCGGGCCCGGATCGGCAGGAGGCCCGATGAAACCGATCCCGATCGAAGACCTGGCCAGGGCCTTGGACGCGCGGTTGTGTTGGCCCACCGGCACCCACCGCGAGGGGGCGGGGGAGAGCCTCAGCGTCGGGCCGGGCGTCGTCGTCGACTCTCGACGGGTAAGCGCGGGCGCGCTGTTCGTGGCCCTGCCCGGAGGGCGAATGGACGGCTACGGCTTCGCCGCCTCGGCGGCCGCCGCCGGGGCGGGGGCCATGCTGGCCAAGCAGCCCAGCGACGACCTGCCCACGTTGGTGGTCGAGGATCCCCAGCTCGCGCTTGGACGGCTCGCTCGCTTCGTCGTGGACGCCGCCGAGTCCCTCGCAGTCATCGGTGTGACCGGTTCCTCGGGCAAGACCTCCACCAAAGACCTGCTCGCCCAGATCCTCGAGACGTTCGGTCCCACCGTCGCCCCTGTCGGCTCGTTCAACAACGAGATCGGCCTCCCGCTGACGGCCTGCCAGGTCGGCGGCGACACCGGGTTCCTCATCAGCGAGATGGGCGCCCGGGGCATCGGTCACATCGCGTATCTGTGTGAGCTCACCCCGCCGAGCATCGGGATCGAGCTGAACGTCGGGCGCGCTCACCTCGGGGAGTTCGGGGGGCAAGAGACGATCGCCCTGGCCAAGTCCGAACTGGTCGCGGCGTTGCCCACCAGCGGCGTGGCGGTGTTGAACGCCGATGATCCCCGGGTCGCGGTCATGGCCGCCAAGACCGAGGCAGAGCTGGCCTGGTTCTCGGCGGCCGCCGAACCGACGCAGCGGGGGCGCTTCCTCGTCTGGGCCACCGACGTGCTCGGCGACGACCATGGCCGGCACACCTTCATCCTGCACGTCCGCGACGGCCACGTTGACCAACCCGGGCACCAGCAGAGCTTTCCCGTGCGGTTGCAGACCAGCGGCGGGCACCAGGTGTCGAATGCCCTCGCCGCCGCGGCCGCGGCCGTCGCCTTAGGCCTGCCGCCGGATCGGATCGCGGAGGCCCTCACCGCCGCCGAGCCGCGTTCTGCATGGCGGATGGAGATCACCGAACGCTCCGACGGTGTCACGATCATCAACGACGCCTACAACGCCAATCCGGAGTCGATGCGCGCCGCCCTGACCACGACCGCCAACATGATGCGAAGCGGCGGGGGCGCCGCGGGAACGCTGCCGGGCGAGGAGAATCGCCCGAAGCGGGGCATCGCCGTACTGGGGGACATGTTGGAGCTGGGCGACTCGGCCGAGCAGGCGCACGAGGAATTGGGGGCCCTCGTGGCCGAGCTGAACTTCGATCGGTTGATCGCGATCGGCGAGTTCGGGCCCGCCGTGTGCCGGGGCGCCGCAGGTATCCTTCGAGGCGGCGGGGGCGCCGCAGGCGTTCGAGAGGGTGTTGCGGCTAGCCTGGCGAGCACCAAAGGGGAGATCCTCTCCTTGTTGCAGAGGGATCTGCGCGCTGGCGACATCGTGGTGGTCAAGGCCTCTCGCGGCCTAGGATTGGAGACGGTCGCGCAGACGCTTGCTCGCCCGGAGTTCTCTGCTCCGGCAGGGATACGGGGGTTCGAGGGCGCGGCGGAAGCGGCTGCGGCTGACACGCAGACGAGGAATGAGGACGGGAAGTGAAGACAATCCTGCTGGCCGGCGGTCTGGCCATGTTGGGGACCTTCGCCGGCACCCGGCTCGCCATCTCGGTCCTGGTCAGGAAGGGTTACGGCCAGTTCATCCGCGACGACGGCCCCACCGCCCACCACACCAAACGCGGCACCCCCACCATGGGCGGGCTCGTCGTGATGGCGGCGGTGGTCTTCGGCTACGTGGTGGCCCACCTGGTGACGTGGCGGGCCCCTTCGGTCTCGGCCCTACTGGTGCTCTACCTCTACCTGGGGCTGGGGTTCGTCGGGTTTCTCGACGACTGGATCAAGATTTCGCGGCAGCGTTCGCTCGGGTTGAACGCCAAGGCCAAGCTGATCGGCCAGGCGCTGATCGCGGCCTCGTTCGGTTTCCTCGCGCTCCAGTTTCCCGACGATCGCGGGGTCACCCCCGCCTCGGCGTTCGTCTCCTTTCTGCGCGACATCCCCTTCCTGCAGTTGGCCATTCCCCTGGCCATCTTGTGGATGATGCTGCTCATTGCCGCCTGGAGCAACGCGGTGAACCTGACCGACGGTCTTGACGGGTTGGCCACCGGTGCCGCGACGATGGTGTTCGCCGTCTACGCGTTGGTGAACATTTGGCAGTACAACCAGAGTTGTTCCTCCATCAGCACCGCGACGGCCAAGTGTTACGAGGTACGCGATCCGCACGATCTCGCCGTCGTGGCGCTGGCGCTCGCGGGAGCCTGTTTCGGATTCTTGTGGTGGAACGCCTCGCCCGCCAAGATCTTCATGGGCGATTCGGGCTCGCTGTCTCTGGGTGGAGCGCTCGCCGGGCTGTCCATTCTGACGCGCACCGAGCTGCTCGCCGTCATCCTCGGAGGACTGTTCGTCGTCATCACCCTCTCGGTGGTCTTGCAGGTCGGCTGGTTCAAGCTCAGTAAGGGCAAACGGCTGTTCAAGATGGCACCGCTGCAGCATCACTTCGAGCTGGTCGGGTGGGCCGAGATCACCATCACGATCCGGTTTTGGATCATCGCCGGGCTGTGCGCGGCCATTGGCTTGGGCATCTTCTACGCCGAATGGGTGGCGGGGCTGTGAGCCGAGCGCGTGGGATCGGCAGAAGCCCCCAATGGCTGGCGACGGCGGACCGCAAGGCTCCGTGGGCCGGGGCGAAGGTGGTGGTGGCCGGGATCGGCGCGTCCGGCTTCGCCGCCGCCGACGCCCTGCTGGAGGTCGATGCCTCGGTGACGGTGCTGGACGAATCCGAGAGCGCCGCCAACACCGATCGGGCCAACCTCCTACGCGAACTGGGGGCCGAGGTCAGGCTCGGGCCGGGAGCCGCGGCCGGCCTGCCGCCCGACGTGGATCTGGTCATCGCCTCCCCGGGCTGGCGGCCCACGGTGCCGTTGCTGCGCGAGGCCGTCGAACGTGGCGTTCCAGTATGGGGCGAAGTGGAGCTGGCCTGGCGTTTCTCTCAGCCGGACAAGCTGGTGCCCTGGCTGGGCATCACCGGCACCAACGGCAAGACCACCACCACCCAAATGCTCGACGCCATCCTGCGAGCCGCCGGACACCATCCGGCCATGGTCGGCAACGTCGGCCGTCCGGTGCTCGAGGCCGTGCTCGATCCCGAGCCGAACGACGTGTTCGTGGTGGAGCTGTCCAGCTTCCAACTGCACTGGAGCCACACCCTCAAGCTGCATTCGGCCGCCGTGCTCAACCTGCAGCCCGACCATCTGGAGTGGTACGCCCACACCGAAGACCCGATGGCCAGCTACGTGAGCGACAAGGCCAAGATCTATGAGCGGGTAACGCACGCCGCGGTCTACAACGCGGCGGACCCCGCCACCGAGCGCCTCGTCGAGGAGGCGGAGGTGACGCAGGGAGCCCGCGCGATCGGTTTCACCCTCGGCACCCCGGCGATGTCGATGCTGGGGGTGGTCGACGATCTGCTGGTGGACCGCGCCTTCGTCGCCCAGCGCAAGACGTCCGCGCTCGAGGTGGCCCGGCTCGGCGATGTCCGTCCCTACGCCCCCCACAACGTCGAGAACGCCCTCGCGGCAGCCGCCCTGGCGAGGTCGTTCGGCGTGCCGGCCCGTGCCGTCGGCGAGGGGCTGCGCGCGCTGAAGCTGGGGGAACATCGCATCCAGACCGTGGCCGAGGCCGATCAGGTCACGTGGGTGAACGACTCCAAGGCGACGAATCCGCACGCCGCCGAGGCGGCGCTGGCCGCGTTCGAATCCGTCGTCTGGATCGCCGGCGGACAGGCGAAGGGAACCAGCTTCGACGACTTGGTCACCCGACACGCCGACGGGCTCCGCGGGGTCGTCCTGCTCGGGGTGGACCGCCACATCATCGCCGAAGCGTTGGCTCGACACGCGCCGAAAGTCCCTGTGATCGATATCGGTTCGACCGACACTGGAGCGATGACGCAGGTGGTGGCCGCCGCGCAGTCTCTTGCCAAGCCATCGGACGTGGTCTTGCTGGCGCCGGGGTGTGCCAGCCTGGACATGTTCGCCAGCTATTCCGAGCGCGGGACGGCCTTCGCCGACGCCGTCCTCGCCGCCGTCGGACTAGCTAAGGAGTGATCGCCCGTGTCGGTATCGCGTACCTCCTCATCGACGACGGGCAAGGCTTCGCCCCCGTCCCCTAAGGCCGTCGCTCCGAGCACGAAAAGCTCGGCACGACGCTCCGGTGCGGCCCCGGATTCCGCTCGGTCTCGCCTCGAACCGCGTTTCCTGGCCCCCGTCTTGGCCCACCCGCTTTCGGATTTCTACCTGATCGTCGGTTCCGCCGCACTGTTGCTGGTGCTGGGCACGATGATGGTTCTCTCGGCGTCCTCGGTCACCGCCCAGATCAGCTTCGGCGACCCCTACTACTACGTCAAACGCCAGGTCGCCTTCCTGTTCATCGGCCTGGCGGGTTGCTGGTGGCTGGCGAAGCGGCGGCTGCGGGCCCTGCGGGTGCTCGCCTGGGTGGCCTTCATCCTCGCCCTGGTGTTGTTGACGCTCGTGTTCACCCCGCTGGGCAAGGAGGTCAACGGCAACCGCAACTGGCTGGATTTCCGGCTCCCGTTCATGACCCTGCAGCCCTCGGAGTTCGCCAAGTTCGCGATGGTCATCTGGGGCGCCGACGTCTTCGCCCGCAAGCAGAAGCTGCTGGCCGAGCCCCGCCACCTCATCGTGCCGTTCATGCCAGGGGCGGGGCTACTGATCGTCCTCGTGCTGCTGGAGGGCGATTTCGGCACCGCCGTCGTCATGGCGGCGATCATGCTCGCGGTGCTGTGGATGGTGGGCGCCCCGCTTCGTCTCCTGCTCGCGCTGGGCGGGCTCGGCGTCGCTGGCAGCTTTCTGATGGTCGTCACCAGCGCCAGCCGGTTGCGTCGCTTCTTGGGCTTTTTGAATCCCGATGCGGACACCCTCAGCACGAACATGCAGCCCACCATGGCGGTCTGGGCCTTGGCCTCGGGCGGCTGGTGGGGACTCGGCCTGGGAGCCTCTCGACAGAAGTGGGGCGGTCTGGTGGAGGCGCACACCGACTTCGTGTTCGCCGTCATCGGCGAGGAACTCGGCCTCGTGGGGAGCTTGATGGTTCTCCTGTTGTTCCTCGTGCTCGCCTGCGCAGGCCTGCGGACCGCGATGCGCAGCGACGACCTGTTCGCCAGGTACGTCTCCGCCGGCATCGCGGCCTGGTTCAGCGTGCAGGCCACGATCAACATGATGGTGGTGCTGCGTCTGCTACCCGTGATGGGCGTCCCGCTGCCGTTCGTGTCCTACGGTGGGTCCTCGCTGATGGCGTCGCTGGCGGCCTTGGGAGTGTTGATCTGCTGCTCGCGCAACGAGCCCGCGGCCCGCCAGCACCTCGCCCGCGGCAAAGGCGGCCCCACGCCCAAGATGACGGCCGTCATGGCCGGAAAGTAGCCCATGATCAACGTCGTGCTCGCCGGTGGTGGAACCGCCGGTCATACCTCCCCGCTCATCGCCACCGCCGATCAGATCCGGGAGGTGACGGCCGGGCGGGTGGCGGTATCGGCCATCGGCACCTCCCGGGGGCTCGAGACCACCGTCGTGCCCGCCGCCGGTATCGAGTTGGACCTGATCGATCCCGTGCCGATGCCGCGGCGACCCGGCAAAGACCTGGCGCTCGTCGCGCCGAGGCTCGCGGCCGCGGTGAACCAGGCCCGCAAGATCTTACGCGAGCGGAAGGCCGACGTGCTCGTCGGCTTCGGTGGGTACGTGTCGATGCCGGCCTACCTGGCGGCCCGTTCCATGGGCGTGCCCATCGTCATCCACGAGCAGAACGCGGTGCCGGGGCTGGCCAACAAGGTGGCGGCGAGATTCACCAGGCACGTCTTCGTGTCCTTCCCCGACACGCCGCTGCCGCACGCCGTCTACCTGGGGATGCCGGTGCGTCGCCAGATCACCGACCTCGACGTCGGCGCCGTCCGCGGTCCGGCTCGGGCAGAGTTCGAGCTGGACCCGGTCCTACCGACGCTGTTGGTCAGCGGCGGTTCGCAGGGAGCGCGCAGCATCAACCACGCCGTCGAGGGCGCGCGGGAGGATTTGCTGGCCCAGGGCGTCCAGATCCTGCACGTGCTCGGCGCCAAGAACATGACCGCCGACCATGTGCGCCGCACCGATCCCGAGACCGGAGCGGTCTACCATCCGCTCGCCTACGTCCACCAGATGGGGCGCGCCTACGCCGCCGCCGATCTGATGCTGGGACGTTCGGGGGCCGGCACGGTCATCGAGACGGCGATCGCCGGCCTGCCGGCCATCTTCGTCCCGTTGCCGCACGGCAACGGTGAACAGGCTCGGAACGCCTCCGCCCTGGTGGCGGCGGGCGGGGCCCAACTCATCGGCGATGCCGAGCTGAGCCCCGAAGTGTTGCGGGCCAGGATCCCGGCGCTGCTGCACGATCGCCCCGCGCTCGACGCGATGCGCGCCGCCGGGAGGGGGCTGGTGCCCGCCGATTCGGCCCACCAGGTGGCCGAGCGGGTGATCCGCATCGCCGAAGCGGGTCGACGCACCCCCGAAGGGCCGAACGCCTCAGGAGAGAACAATGCATCGCGGGGTGAGCGCTGATGGCACTCGTGGCTCCGGTACCGCTCGTCGACGTCGCCGACCTGGGGCCGGTGCACTTCATCGCGATCGGCGGAGCGGGCATGAGCGGCATCGCCAGCCTCTACGCCGAGCTCGGCGTCGCGGTCAGCGGGAGCGATCGCGCCGATTCGGCGGCCCTGGCCGCCCTCCGGGAGCAGGGCATCCGCTGCTTCGTCGGACACGACCCGGGCCAGCTCGGCGACGCGGAGACGATCGTGTCGTCCTCGGCCATCCCCGAGACCAACCCCGAGCTCGTCGAGGCCCGTCGCCGCGGGCTGCGGGTGTGGCATCGCAGCGCCGCCTTGGCGGCCCTGATGCGGCGGCACACGGGGGTGGCCGTGGGGGGAACCCACGGAAAAACGACGACCACGGCCATGCTGGCGACGACGTTGGCCGGCGCCGGGGCGGACCCGTCCTACGTGATCGGCGCCCCCCTGGCCAGCTCGGGACGCAGCTCTCACCTCGGCCGCGGGGAGACCTTCGTGGTGGAGGCAGACGAGAGCGATGGCAGCTTCTTGCAGTACCCGGCCCAGATCGCGGTGATCACCAACGTCGAGGCAGACCACCTCGACAACTGGTCCGATTCACGGGCCTACGCCGACGGCTTCCTAGCCTTCGCCACGGGTGAGTCCGTCGAATCGGTGGTGACCAACGTCGACGACCCCGGTGCGCGAGCCCTGCTCGCGCGGCTGGCTGCCCAGCATCTGGCGGGTGGGTCGCCGGCCGGCCCGGCCAAGCCCCGGGTGGTGACCTTCGGGGAGGATACGGGAGCCGATCTGGTGCTCAGCGACGTCACCGCTCACGGCACCGCCATCTCCGCGGCGGCCTCCTGGCGGGGTGAACAACCCGAGCGGATCACCGTCGGCTCCCCGGGGCGGCACAACCTGGCCAACGCGGCCGCCGCGTACGCCACCGCCCGGTTGATCGGGGTGCACGGCGCCGCGGCGCGGGACGCACTCGCCTCCTTCGGCGGAACCGCGCGCCGCTTTCAGCTCGTGGGCGCGGTCAACGGGATCGAGATCGTCGACGACTACGCCCACCATCCCACCGAGGTCGCCGCCACGCTCGCGGCGGCGAGGATCGCGGCCGGAGATCGCCGGGTGGTGGTGTGCTTCCAGCCCCACCTCTATTCGCGGACGAGGGACAATGCGTCCGAGTTCGGCCGGGTCCTCGCGGCCGCCGACGTCGTGCTTGTGCTCGGCATCTATCCGGCCCGCGAGGAACCCATTGCGGGGGTGACCAGCGAGCTGGTGGTGCAGGCCGCCGAGGCCGCCTCGGCGCCCCTGTTTCATACCTGCACGGTGTACTCCTGCCAGGACGTGGCCGGGGCCGCGGCGGTGTTGGCCGGGCTCGTGGCTCCTGGCGATCTGGTGCTCACCCTGGGTGCGGGCGATGTCACCATCGTCGGCCCGCAACTGGTGCAACGGTTGCAGGGCACGCGATGAGCCGGCCGCGCATGGCGCCCAAGAGCGGGCCGCGGCCGCAATCCCTGGTCACCACCCTCGATTCTCGACGCCGGCGCAGCCGGCGGAGCCTGCGGCTGGTGTTGACCCTGCTCCTGCTCGCCGTGTTGGCCGCGGGCGGGTTCTGGGTGCTCAAGCATTCGTCCGCGTTTGCCGTCAAGGGCGTCGAGGTGAGCGGCACGAGCAGGCTTAGCCAGGACGAGGTCACCGCGGCCGCTCAGGTGCCGCTCGGGGTCCCGCTGGTCGATGTCGAGCTGGCGGCCGTGGGCGCCCGGGTGGCTCGGCTGACACCGGTCGCCGAGGTACGGGTCGCGCGTTCGTGGCCCGCCACCGTCACGGTCGAGGTGACCGAACGCACGCCCGTCTACGCCATGGCGACCGACGGTGGCTACATTCTGGTCGACGGCGGCGGCATCATGTTCGCGCCCCAGCCGAGCAAACCCGACCTGGTGATCGCGAAGTCGGCGAGCAACGACGCCGGACAACTCGGCGGTCTGGCCGCGGTGGTGCGATCCCTCTCGCCCGAGTTGGCCGAGCGCACCCAGAAGGTCTCCGCCCAATCCGTCAACGACATCGAACTCAACCTGACCAAGGGCGACACCCTGTTGTGGGGCAGTTCCGCGCAATCCGAGGCCAAGGCGCGGGTGGCCCTGGCCCTGCTCAAGCAGAAGGGCACCGTCTATAACGTGGCCGTGCCAGCGCACCCCACCATCCGCTGAACCGGGGTCTCGCGCAACGCCGGAGGACCGGCCCACAGGGCCCGATTCTCAGCCTCAAGTGGAGGTAGAGGTTCTTTCGGGCGCGTCTCGCTCGATTGTTGGCACCCGTTCGGGGGGTTGCATAGCCTGTGGATCACGCCGGAGGGGTTAGCCCCATCTTCTGAGACGGAGATGCTGTCCGGCTGCACCCTCACGCGAGCAACTCCAGCCCGGCACATGACCAAACCGCAGGAAAGAGGACAATCCTCGATGGCCACTCCATCCCAGAACTACTTAGCGATCATCAAGGTCGTCGGCGTCGGCGGTGGCGGTGTCAACGCCGTGAACCGGATGATCGAGGCCGGCCTGCGCGGCGTCGAGTTCATTGCGGTGAACACCGACGCCCAAGCCCTGCTCATGAGCGACGCCGACGTGAAGCTCGACATCGGCCGCGAACTGACCCGCGGCCTCGGCGCCGGAGCCGACCCGGACAAGGGCCGCCAGGCCGCCGAGGATCACGCCGAAGAGATCGAAGAGGTCCTCAAGGGCGCCGACATGGTGTTCGTGACCGCCGGCGAGGGTGGTGGCACCGGCACCGGCGGCGCCCCCGTCGTGGCGCGGATCTCGCGCGCCCTGGGCGCGCTGACCATCGGGGTGGTGACGCGCCCGTTCGGTTTCGAGGGCCGGCGCCGCCAGGTGCAGTCCGAGGAAGGCATCAACCGGCTTCGCGAAGAGGTCGACACCCTCATCGTGATCCCCAACGACAAGCTGTTGGAGATGACCGATCACCAGGTCGCCATCCTGGACGCCTTCAAGCAGGCCGATCAGGTGCTGCTGCAAGGCGTCTCGGGCATCACCGATCTCATCACCACTCCCGGCCTGATCAACCTCGACTTCGCCGACGTAAAGTCGATCATGTCGAACGCCGGGTCGGCGCTGATGGGCATCGGCAGTGCCCGCGGCGAGGACCGGGCGCGCGTCGCCGCCGAAATGGCGGTGTCCTCCCCGCTGCTCGAGGCGAGCATCGACGGCGCCCACGGAGTTCTGCTGTCCATCGCGGGTGGCTCGGACCTGGGCCTTTTCGAGGTCTCGGCCGCGGCCAACCTCATTCAGGCTTCGGCCCACGACGAGGCCAACATCATCTTCGGCACGGTCATCGACGACGGCATGGGCGACGAGGTGCGCATCACCGTCATCGCCGCTGGCTTCGAGGGCGGGGAACTGCCGCGCCGTCAGCCCGGCGTGAACCGCAACGCCGCGATGCAAAATCGTGGAGCCGGTGGCCAGCGCCCCAACCAGGGCGCGTTCGGCTCGTCGAACCACGGCCAGTCGGGTCAGGGCCAGGCCAACCAGGGCCAGGCCAACCAGGGCCAATCGGGTCAGGGTCAGCCCGACCAAGGCCAAGCCGACCAGCCGCAGCCGAACCGGGAACAGTCCAACCAGGGTCAGCCGGGCCAGGGGCAAGCCGCCCAACCCGGCCAGCCCGGTTACAACCCGTTCGGCGGATCGGGAAATGGCGCCGGCCAAGAACCCAACCGTTCGGGAGGCCGTCCCGTCTACGACAGTTCGGCCGAGGACGACCTGGACATCCCCGACTTCTTGAAGTAACCCCGGTGTTTAGTTTTCGCCGCGACCCCGATGCTGAGTGCAGCATCGGGGTCGCCTTTTCTGATCGGCACGGTGGCTCCTCCCTTGGGCCGCGTGGCGCCCTCAACTTCGGGGGTGCCGGTGACGATCCGCGGGTGCTGGACAACGTTGCGGCCCTCAGCGAAGCCTTGTCGGTCGACAAGCTCATGGTCGTGAGCCAGGTGCACGGCCGCGACGTTATGACCGTGACGCCCGACCGTGCGCGGGATTGGCGCCCCGAGCAGTTCTTGGGCGGCGCTAGCACCGGGCAACCGGCTCTGCCGACCGCCGACGCCGTCGTGGCCGACCGCGGTGAGCTGGGGGAGTACGGGGCGGGGCTGGCCATCGCCGTGCGCGTGGCCGATTGTCTGCCGGTCGTCTTGATCGATCAGCACGCTCAGATGATGGCGGTCGCGCATGCGGGCAGGGTCGGGCTGCTCGCCGGGGTGCTGCCGGCCACCGTCTCCATGCTGCGCGCACACGGCGCCGCAGACATCGCGGCGTGGATCGGTCCGCACGTCTGCGGTCGGTGTTACGAGGTACCCCAGGCCATGTTCGACGAAGCCACCGCGAAACTTCCGGCGCTGGCCTGCAGGACGACGCAAGGTACGCCGGGCCTCGATCTCGCAGCCGCGGCGATCAGTCAGCTCGACTATCTTGACGTGAGCGCCGTCCAGGTGGGCGGCTGCACCCTGACCGATCCGGACCTGCACTCCTACCGGGCCGACGGGGCCGAGAGCGGTCGACTCATCGGGCTAGCCTGGTTCGGGCGCTGAGTAGGGCGAACGCGGCCGCAGTGCAGCCAATCCACCAGCACGTCGAGGCGAGCGCACCTCCGATTCAGATTCGGCTCGACGGCCCGAGGAACGCCGAAGCGCTGGAGGTTCCCAGGGGAAGTTCCGGCCGACACCCCGAGCACGAAACGGGGAGAGCGCCGCGAACCGGTTAGGATCGTGGCGAGCTTATGCACAAAGGGAGGCGGACCAGCGATGGCTGAACGTTTGAAGCGCTACGCAGAGTGGCTGGGACTGGTGTCTCAAGATCGCTACGGCGATGAGTACGACGACGTCGACAACGAGTTGACCGAAGAAGTCGAGGTGAGCCGGGAAGACTCGGGTCGTCGCGGCTCCACGGCCCACCCAACCGAAAGCGAAGAGTCCGTGGTGACCCCCATCGATTCTCGCCGCGCTCGCGCCGAGCCCCAGGCGCAGCAGACCACCGATCAGACTCCCAGCCACCGGACGGCCGACTTGACTCGCATCATTACCGTGCACCCCCGCACCTACAACGAGGCCCGAACCATCGGCGAGCATTTTCGCGATGGTGTGCCCGTCATTATGAACCTCTCGGAGATGGAGGACGTGGACGCCAAGCGTCTGGTCGATTTCGCCGCCGGGCTCATTTTCGGCATGCGGGGCACCATCGAACGGGTGACCAGCAAGGTGTTCCTCCTCTCGCCGCGTAATGTCAACGTGACCGCGGAGGATAAGGAACGAATTGCCGGCGGCTTCTACAATCAGAGTTAACCGCTCAGCGCGGCGACGCCTTCGGCTAGGAGAACCAGCACCATGGTAGTTATCGGGCTCGCCATCAACGCGATCCTGTCGTTGTACACCGTGGTCTTGCTCGGGCGGATGATCTTGAGCTGGGTCCCGATGTTCGCCCCCGGCTGGTCGCCTCGCGGCCCGGTGTTGGTGATCGCGGAGCTCATCTTCACTCTCACCGACCCGCCGCTGCGTTTCCTGCGAAAGTTCATCCCCAGCCTCAACCTGGGCCAGGTGCGGCTGGACTTGTCCTTCATCGTGTTGTGGCTTGCGGTAATTTTCGCGACGCGGATCAACTCCGCCATATTTTTTGTCGGACGCTAGCGCGTTGGTAGGTTGTCCAATGCCGTTGCGGGACCTGGCACCAGCTGGTGTCCACGCCCCGCCGAGGGCATGCACCGACGCGCGACGCCCCTTTTCTTTTCGACGATCCTGAGGTGAAAGATGACGCTGACGCTGGATGAGGTCCGCCAAGTACAGTTCCACGAGTCGCGGCGACGCGGATACGAGGTCACCGACGTCGATCTCTTCGTGGATCGCGTCGAGGCTTCCTTCGAGCAGCTGATCGAAGAGAACGACGCCCTAAAGCGAGAGGTCGAAGCGCTCAAGAAGGCCGGCTCGGACGCGTCCTCGGCCAAGTCGCCACTAAGCGGCACCGGCGACACCGCCGATCAGCCGGCGGTGCGGGCCGGCGACGCGGACCAGCGCAGCAGCGCACCGGTTGAGTCCGGCGAAGCCCAGCAGCCCGGTCCCACCGAGAAGATCGTCGTCACGACGAGCGCCGAGGCGAGCCCAGCGGTCATCCGGTTGGTGCAGATGGCCACCGATCAGGCGGAGACGCTGGTGAGCGAAGCGGAGGCCGAGGCCGCCGATACCCGTGAGGCGGCCAATACCGAGGCCCAGCAACTGCTCGAGGACGCCAATCGAGAGGCTCGCACGATCGGCGCCGACGCCAGCGCCCGCGCCGAGCGGATCGAGTCCGAGGCCCGCGTCAGCGCGGACAAGGTGCGAGGGGACGCCCAAACCCGCGCCGACAATCTCGACAACGATCTCGAGGTTCGCCGCGTGGAGATGTTCACCGAGCTCGACCGCGAACGCGACCAACTCATCAGCGCCGTCGCCCAACTACGCCAGTTCGAGCAGGCGTACCGCGACAACCTTATTGAGCACCTGCAGGGTCAGCTCGCGGCGGTGCAAGACGACCGCTCCGAACCCGAGCAGGTACCCGCTCTTGCCAACTCTCAGCCGGCCCCCGGGGCTGGGGTCAGCGGGCAGGACTCGTCAACGCCGCGCCTGGACGCCCTGCTGGGCGATCGAGACAACGCGTGAACGAGAGCGTCGTTACGTAACGATTCTTCTCCCAATCCCGAGGGGCCCCGACTGTTTCGGGGCCCCTCGGGTACTCTCTCGGCACGTACCTTTCACCCGATGCCAGCTTCACGTCTTTGATCAGGTGGCTCCTCGCGCACGCGAGGGCCTAAGCAACAGGAGAACCGATGCCGACCGCCAAGAAGGCCGCCGAGGGCGATCGCGGCGCCCAGCCCCCAGCCATCGATGCCTCGAAGCTGGACCCCGCCGACTTTCCGGTCCGCGAGGGGGAGGAGCCCTGGACCGCGGCCGAAGTGGCCGAGCTGGTGGCCGACCTCGAGGCCGATCATGAGCGCCAACAGCAGGCGATCGCTCAGGCGGAAGAGGAGCTGGCCGATCTGCGTGACGGTTTCGAGGGAGCCGGCCGCGACGCCGCCGACGTCGGCTTCAGTCACTTCGAGCGCGATCAGGAGTACCTGCTCGCCAACGCCGCCCGCAACATGTTGGAGCAAAACGAGTTTGCGTTGAAGGCGATCAGCAACCGGCGTTACGGCTACTGCGAGAATTGCGAGCTACCCATCGGCAAGGGACGGCTGCAGGCCTTCCCACGAGCAAGCATGTGCGTCGCGTGCAAGCAACGAACCGAACGACGCTGACCTCCGCAGGGGCTCCGGCGATCAAGGCCAACGGATATCTGCGGCCCTCGGCCGCCCGCCTTGTGCTGTTGTCGGTGGCGCTGCTCGGCGCCGCCCTCGACACCGCCACCAAGATGGTGGCCGTCGCCACGCTCGATCCCGCCCACCCGCCCAGGCTGTTCGGCGGGCTGTTGCGGCTGCAGCTGATTCGAAACCCTGGGGCCGCCTTCAGCCTCGGCGAGTCGGCCACTTTGGTCCTTTCCTTCTTCGCGATCGCCGTGTTGGCCTTCGTCCTCGGGTTCTTGCTGCCGCGGGTGGCTCACCGGGGGTGGGCGGTCGCCTTCGGCCTACTCACGGCGGGCGTGCTGGGCAACCTGGGTGATCGAGTGTTCCGCGGTCCGGGTGTCCTGCGCGGGCACGTCGTGGACTTCCTCCAGCTTCCCTACTGGCCCATCTTCAACGTGGCGGACATGTGCGTCACCGCGGCGGCCATCGGAATCGTCGGGCTCTCGGTGTTCAGTCACGCCAATCTGGACGGAACCGTGGTCCGCGCTAAGGACGCGACCGCTAGGGACGAAGCGTGAATCGGGTACTGCTCGTGCCCGACGGCTTGGCCGGCGAACGAGTGGACGCCGCGGCCGCCCGCATGACCGGGATCTCGCGGTCGCGAATCGCCGAGCTCGCCGCCGAAGGTGGGATCCGGCTCGACGGCGAGGCCGTTGGAAAGTCCGAGCGCGTGCCGGCCGGGGCGATGCTCGAGGTCGAGGTGCCCGATGAGCCGGCCGGGCCGCAGGTGCACCCCCAGATCGTGGAGGGCGTGCGAATCGTGCACGACGACTCCGACATCGTCGTGGTGGACAAGCCCGTCGGCGTCGCCGCCCACCCCAGCCTGGGCTGGCAAGGATCCTCGGTGGTGGAGCACCTCGCCGGGGCCGGGTTCAGGATCTCGACCTCCGGGGCGCCGGAGCGCCAGGGGATCGTGCAGCGCCTCGACGTCGGCACGTCGGGGCTCATGGTGATCGCCAAGAGCGAGCGGGCCTACACCGTGTTGAAGCAGGCCTTCCGCGATCGGACGGTCGACAAGACCTACCACGCGCTCGTCCAGGGCCATCCCGACCCGTTCCAGGGCACCATCGAGGCCCCGATCGCGCGCAGCACGGGTTCGGACTGGAAGATGGCCATCGTCGAGGGTGGCCGGCACAGCGTCACCCACTACACCACCGTCGAGGCCTTCATCGCCACGACCCTGTTGGAGCTGCACCTGGAGACGGGCCGCACCCATCAGATCCGCGTGCACCTCGCCGCACTGCACCATCCGTGCGTCGGAGATCCGTTGTACGGCGCCGATCCGACGCTGGCCAAACGCCTCGGGCTGGATCGTCAGTGGCTGCATGCGGTCGGCCTGGGGTTCATCCACCCCGGCTCCGGGCAGTACGTCGATTTCCGCTCGGAGTATCCCGAGGATCTGCGCCACGCCCTGAACATGGTGGTGCAGTAGCGCCCCGTTCGCCACCAGCGGTGGGCCGAATTGGAACGGGGTCGCTGACGCCCCCGATCATTCGGTATGTTGGAGCTCGTGCGTAGAGCGAAAATTGTCTGCACGCTCGGCCCGGCTGTCTCGAGCCCAGAGCGTATGAAGGAACTCATTGCGGCGGGAATGGACGTCGCCCGGTTCAATATGAGCCACGGTGATCATGCCGATCACCTCGAAAGGCTCAAGCTGGTGCGCGAGAGCGCCAAGGAGTCCGGCCGCACGGTCGGTGTCTTAGCCGATCTGCAGGGCCCCAAGATCCGCCTCGGCCGCTTCGCCGAGGGCGTCCAGCCCATCCTGGTCAACGGTGCGAGCTTCACGATCACGACCGACGACATCGTCGGCGACGTGCAGCGCTGCTCCACCACCTACAAGGGTCTGCCGGGTGATGTCACGGTGGGCGACCTGATCCTCATCGACGACGGCCGCCTCACCCTGAGGGCCACCGAGGTGACCGCGAACGACGTCGTCACCGAGGTGGTCGTCGGCGGACCCGTCAGCAACAACAAGGGCATCAACCTGCCGGGCGTGGCCGTCAGCGTGCCCGCGATGAGCGAGAAGGACATCGACGACCTTCGGTGGGCGTTGCGCCAAGGCTTCGACATGGTGGCGTTGTCGTTCGTGCGCGATGCTCAGGACGCCGCCGACGTGCACGCGATCATGGACGAGGAGGGCATCACCGTGCCCATCATCGCCAAGATCGAGAAGCCGCAGGCGGTAGCGAACCTCGACGCCATCATCGACGCCTTCGACGCCTTCATGGTGGCCCGCGGCGATCTCGGGGTGGAGCTCCCGCTGGAGGAGGTGCCCCTGGTCCAAAAGAGGATCGTCTCGGCGGCTCGGCAGTCGGCGAAGCCGGTAATCGTGGCCACGCAGATGCTGGAATCCATGATCAGCGCACCGCGACCGACGCGGGCCGAGGCCTCCGACGTCGCGAACGCCGTTCTCGACGGCGCGGACGCGCTGATGCTGTCGGGTGAGACCAGCGTGGGCGAGTATCCGATCGTGTGCGTCGAGACGATGGCTCGAATCATCGTCAACACCGAGGATCACGGCGCCGATCAGATCGCCCCGCTGGTGTGGAAGCCCCGCACGACGGGGGGAGTGATGGCCAAGGCGGCCGCCGACATCGCCGAGGCCGTCGAGGCCAAGTACATGGTGGCCTTCACCACCACCGGGGATTCGGCCCGGCGGCTTTCGCGGTTGCGAAGCTCGATCCCCGCTCTCGCCTTTTCCCCGGAGGCGGCCACGGCGCAGATCTTGAGCCTGAGCTGGGGCATTGAGACCTTCGTCGTCGACACGGTGACCCACACCGACCACATGATCGCCATGGTGGACAAGACCCTGAGCGATCTCGGCGTGGTGGAGAAGGGCGACCGTGTCGTCATCGTGGCCGGCACCCCGGTCGGTGTCGCCGGGACGACCAACATGGTCCGGGTGCGCCGGATCGGCAACCCCATGACGAAGGAAGATCTTGCCGACGAGGCCGAGAACCTACGCGACGATCTGCGCTGATCGCGGCTCGACCCGTACAGCCCAGGCCCCGATCCAGCAAGGTTCGGGGCCCGTGGTTTCGTACCGGGAAGGGGAGTCGAACCCCTATGTCCTTTTGGGACAGACGGGTTTGAGCCGTCCGCGTATACCATTCCGCCACCCCGGCCGGGCAACGCGAACAAGTGTAGCGCTACCTGGTAGAACTTGCAGCGCGGCGCATTTGAGCCCACCCTTAAGTCTTAGCTCCCTATCGCACACCCCTTGGAGAGACCATGCCTGACCGTGACAGCCCGCCTAGCACGCCGCCTGCCGACGCCTCCACCGATGCCCAGGCTGCCGGCGAGAACCGGGCCCGCCGGGTGTTGGTGGCCGAAGACGAGGCGCTCATCCGGCTCGACCTGGTCGAGCTGCTCACCGAGCAGGGTTACGAGGTGGTGGGCGAGGCGGCCGACGGCGAGCAGGCCGTCGAGCTGGCAAGAACCTGCGATCCCGAGCTTGTGGTCATGGACATCCAGATGCCGAAGAAGAACGGCATCGACGCCGCCAAGGAGATCGCCGAGGCGCGGATCGCGCCGGTGGTCATGCTGACCGCCTTCTCTCAGCGGGAGCTGGTGGAGGGGGCGCGCGACGCAGGCGCGATGGCCTACGTCGTGAAGCCGTTCGAGGCGTCCGATCTCGTTCCGGCGATCGAGATCGCGCTGGCCAGATTTGCCGAGATCCGCACCATCGAGGACGAGATCTCGGATCTGTCCGAGCGGTTGGCCTCGCGCAAGGCGGTGGATCAGGCCAAGGCGCTGCTCCAGACCGGGCTCGGCCTGAACGAGCCCGAGGCGTTTCGGTGGATCCAGAAGACGGCGATGGACCTGCGCAAATCCATGCGGGAGGTGGCCGAAGGGGTCATCTCCCACGCCAATCAGGGTGGGACCAATTCGCCGATGAGCAAGAAGGCGAAGGGGCGCAAGTCCTAGCCGCTCGCCGATTAACGGTTTTCCACACCCGGTTCCATAACGGAATGGCAACAAGGTCCGGATTAGCGGTCAGAAGGGGCCGTTGAAACGTACTCTTCTGGCGAACCGTCGCGTCGGGCGGCGAACATCCAGGAGGCACAAACGTGGGTAAGAATAGGCTTTTCGCGGCAGGAGCGGCAGCGCTCGCCGCGACGATGGTTCTGTCGGCTTGCGGTACGCGCACCGCAGAGACTCCCGAGGGTGGACCAAGCGGGGGCGCAGAGAACAAGACCGCCAAGATCGGCGTCATCGCGCCGCTGACCGGCGATCTGTCGCCGCTGGGTGTGGGCATCAAGAACTCGGTCGATCTGGCCGTCAAGCAGGCCAACGAATCCAACGCGGTGCCGGGGTGGACGCTCGAACTGGCGGCCGAGGACGACGAGGCGAAGCCCGACACCGGCAAGAACGCCGCGACCAAGCTCACCAGCGATCCCAAGGTCGTCGGGATCGTCGGACCGTTGAACTCCTCGGTGGGCCAGGTCATCCAGCCCGTCATCGATTCAGCGGGCATCGCCGAGATTTCCCCGGCCAACACCAACCCGACGCTGACCCGCGGAGCCAAGCCCGTCGAGGATCCGCAGCGCACCTACGATACCTACTTCCGCACCTGCACCACCGATGATGTGCAGGGACCCTTTGCCGCCAAATACCTCTTGGACGAGGGCATCAAGAAGGTGGGCACGATCCACGACAAGAAGACTTACGGCCAGGGGCTGGTCGACGCCTTCGCCAAGTACTACAAGGAGAACGGTGGCGAGATCGTGGCCGCCGAGACGATCAACCCCGAGGATAAGGACTTCTCCGCGGTGATCTCCAAGGTCAAGGGCGCCAAGCCCGAGGCCGTCTACTACGGCGGCGAGTTCCCGCAGGCCGGTCCGTTGAGCCAGCAGATGAAGGCCGGCGGTTTGAAGGTCCCCCTCATGGGCGGTGACGGCATCTACGACGGCAACTTCATCAAGCTGGCGGGCAAGGACTCCGACGGTGACCTGGCCACCTCGGTGGGTGCGCCTACCGAGACGCTGGAATCGGCCAAGCAGTTCGTCGACGCCTATGCCGCCGCCGGGTACCCCGAGGAGTACGCCGCGTACGGCGCCTACGCCTACGACGCCGCGAACGCCCTGATCGAGGCCCTGAAGACCTCGACCAAGGACGCCGCGGACGCCGAGGCCACGCGCTCGGGCACCGTGGAGGCGCTGGCGAACGTATCGTTCGACGGGGCTACCGGTCCGGTCGCCTTCGACGAGTATGGCGACACCTTGACCAAGGTCTTGACGGTCTACAAGGTCACCGACGGCAAATGGAAGGCCGACAAGACCGGTGAGTTCAAGGGATAAGGCGAGTCTAGTTGGGCGGTCATGCATTGCTCAGGTCTCAACTAGTCGGTAGCGATCTCGGCCAGCCGGGCCGAGCACAGATCCGCTCGTCTCGGCGTGGGGCGGTGCGCACAGCGCCTGCCCCACGCTGGGGGATAGCAAGGAGCACGGGGTGGACCCGGTCTTATTTTCCCAACAGCTCGTCAACGGGTTGTCCCTGGGCGCGCTGTATGCGCTGATTGCCGTCGGCTACACGGTGGTCTACGGCATCGTTCAACTGATCAACTTCGCCCACGGTGAGATCTTCATGATCGGTGGCTTCGGCGCCTTCGCGACCTGGTTGATTCTGGGGCGCGGCGAGATCATGGCCTGGTGGATGCTGCCCATCATGCTCGTGGGCGCGATCATCGTCGCGGTCATCGTGGCGCTGCTGATGGAGAGGTTCGCCTACCGGCCGTTGCGAAGTGCGCCGCGATTGGCACCGCTCATCACCGCGATCGGCATGTCGGTGTTTTTGCAGGAGTTCGTCCGGTTGTTCTACGGCAAGATCCCCGGTTTCCCCGACGCCAAGGCGGCCATCCCCTTCCCGCAGATCCAAGGCGTGACGGGCCAGGCCTGGAACGTCGGCGGCGTCATCATTCAGCGCGCTAACGCCTTCACGATCATCGCGCTGATCATCTGTTCGGTGTTCTTGTGGTTCTTCATCAACCGCACCAGCCTTGGCCGGGCCATGCAGGCCACGTCGCAGGATCCCGACACCGCGCGGCTGATGGGGATCAATGTGGACAAGATCATCATGGTGGCCTTCGCTCTCGGTGCCGCCCTGGCCGCCGTGGCGGGCGTTGCGCACGGCCTGCGGTACGCCAACATCGACTTCAAGATGGGCTTCCTGGCCGGCCTCAAGGCCTTTACGGCGGCCGTGCTGGGCGGGATCGGCAACGTCGCCGGGGCCGTGGTCGGTGGCCTCACCCTCGGTCTGGTGGAGGCCATGGTGACGACCTACATTCCCGGCCAGTTCGGCGGATCCTCCTGGAAGGACGTGTGGGCCTTCGTGCTCCTCATTCTGGTGCTGGTCTTTCGTCCCCAAGGCCTACTCGGGGCGAGGGTGGTGGATCGCGCATGAACCGCCTCGAATCCACGTTCCATTCGCTGAGCGCTCGGCTTACCCCCGACGTCCGCGCCCGCTACGACAAGCGGGGCCGCCTCGTCGCCCTTTCGGGCGCCGTCGCGCTGATGGCCGGCGCTTTGTTGAAGTGGGCCTACTCCCACGACGCGCTGGACGACATGGCCTTCATGTTCGGCCCCTCGCCGCTGCAGTGGATGGGGGTAGCCCTCGCCGGGATCGCCGCGGTCTCGCTCTCGCTTCCGCTGCTGAAGGGCGATCGGACCTCACCCGTGCTGGCCTGGAACCGGCTCGCCTCCGCGCTCGGCACCGGTCTGCTGTTGTTCATGGCGGTCGTGCTCGCCGCCGTGGCGATCGAGCTCGGCGGGCTCATCAACGTCGACGCCGGTGGCTGGGTCTCCCTGGCCGGCGCACTGGCGCTGGTCGGCGGCACCAGGGTGCTGAGGCGTTCCCCCGAGCCCACGCTGGCGCGGCGCAAGTCCCCGGCCTGGGTGCAGATCCTGGCCATCGCCGTCGTTATGGCGAGCGCCCTATTCACGGCCGCCTACGCGCTGGACCTCGACGACGGCGGGGTCTTCTTGGCTTTCATCCTCGTCCTGGCCATCATCGTGTTCGCCGCTGTCCTCAGTGGGATCGGTGCCTGGATCAAGAGGGCGGCGAACGCCAACCGCAAGGTGCTGGTGTTCTCGGCCTTCCTGGTGGCCTTCTTCTTTCCGTTCACCCAAGACGGCAGCGCGGCCAACATGTCCATCGCCACCCAGGTGCTGGTATTTGCGGCCACGGCGGTGGGCCTCAACATCGTCGTCGGCCTCGCGGGCCTGCTCGATTTGGGTTACATCGCCTTCCTCGGGGCGGGCGCCTTCGTGGCAGCCATCTTGTCGAAGTCCGCGTTTTCGACCGTCGACTTCCACCCCCCGTTCATCGTGGTGGTGCTCATCTCGGGCCTCGTGTCGGCCACCTTGGGTCTGATTATTGGCTCGCCGACTCTGCGGGTCTCGGGTGACTACCTGGCCATCGTGACGCTGGCCTTCGGGGAGATCTTTCGGATCACCATGAACAACCTGGACGGCTCGTCCGGGCCGAACATCACCCGCGGCTCCAACGGCATCCCGGCGATCCCCGATCTCAACCTGTTCGGCTTCGACTTCGGGGCGAAACACGTGTTCCTGGGGATCGAGTTCGGCAAGTTCTCCAACTATTATTTCGTCGGCCTACTCGTCATGGCGCTCATCATCTTGGTGTTCACCAACCTCAACCGCAGCCGGATCGGCCGCGGCTGGGTGGCGATCCGCGAGGACGAGAAGGCCGCCGAGGCCATGGGCGTCAACGTCTTCGGCCTGAAGGTATTCGCCTTCGCCGGCGGTGCGTTCCTGGCCGGAGTCGCCGGTTCGGTCAAGGCCCACCAAGACGTCTCGGTGACCCCGGATCAGTACATCTTCTTGGAGTCTGCCTTCCTGCTGGCCGCCGTCGTGCTGGGCGGTATGGGCACCGTGCTCGGCGTGATCGTCGGCGCGATCATCTTGAAGCTCATGCCCGAGAAGCTCCGCTTCGTGGCCGAGTACCGCCTCATGATCTTCGGGCTGCTGCTCGTGCTCATGATGCGCTTCAGGCCCGAGGGTCTGATCGCCAACGAGCGCCGCCAGCTCGAACTGCACGACGAGGACGAGAAGCTCGCCGCCGAGCTCGACGACATATCCGAGATCGAGCCGATCGAGGGGCGAACATGACCCAGCGAGAGTCCGCACCGGTCCGAACCGACTCCCGGGTCGTGTTGCAAGCCATCGACGTGACCATGCGCTTCGGCGGCCTGCTGGCGGTCGACAACGTCAACATGAGCGTCCGTCAGGGCGAGATCTTCGGGCTCATCGGGCCCAACGGCGCGGGCAAGACGACGTTCTTCAACTGCCTCACCGGTTTGTACAAGCCGACCTCGGGAGAGGTTCGGTTTGCGGGCGCCGTGCTGCCGCCCAAGCCGCGCAAGGTCGTCATCGCCGGGATGGCCCGGACGTTTCAAAACATCCGGCTGTTCCAGAACATGACGGCGTTGGAGAACGTCATGGTGGGCCGCTACTGCCGCACCTCGGCTGGGCCGCTGACCTCGATCATCCGCGGACCCAAGTTCCGCCGCGAGGAGCGTGAGACCGAGCAGCGGGCCCAAGAGCTGCTGGAGTTCGTCGGGTTGGGCGATAGCGGGCACCACCTCGCCCGGAACCTGCCCTATGGCGACCAGCGTCGCCTGGAGATTGCCCGCGCCCTGGCGACCGACCCTAAGTTGATCCTGCTCGACGAGCCGACCGCGGGGATGAACCCGATCGAGACCCGCCAAGCCGAGGAGTTGATCTTCAGGATCCGGGATCTTGGATTGGCTGTGGTGGTGATCGAACACGACATGCGCTTCATCTTCAACCTGTGCGATCGGGTGTTGTGCCTCGTGCAGGGTCAGGTGCTCATCGAGGGCACGCCCCAGCAGGTGCAGTCCGATCGCCGCGTCATCGAGGCCTACATCGGAGCCGCTCCCGGCGAGGAACTCGATCTCACCCACGCGCCCAGCGACGAGGCCATCGCCGCCGCGGCCGCGGCCGAGAAGGGCGCGGCTGCTGCCGCCGGGGAGAAGGGCGCGGCTGCTGCCGCCGGGGAGAAAGGCGCGGCTTCTGCCGCCAGGGAGACGGGGCAGCACCATGCTTGAGGTTCGCGACCTCGTCGTCGCCTACGGCCGCGTCACCGCCGTCAAGGGGATCAGCTTCACGGTCGAACAGGGTCAGGTCGTCTCCCTGCTCGGCACCAACGGCGCCGGTAAGACGACGACGCTCCGCACGGTCTCGGGCCTGATCCGGCCAAAGTCGGGCAGCATCGTCTTCCAAGGCCAAAGCATCGAGGCAATGCCCGCCCACGAGGTGGTGAAGCTGGGTCTCGCGCACTCCCCGGAGGGTCGACGCATCTTTCCTCGCCTGAGCGTCGAGGACAACCTCATGCTGGGCTCCTTTGCCCGACGCGACCGGGGCGGGATCAGCAAGGACCTCAAGCGCGCTTTCGATCTGTTTCCGATTCTTCAGGACCGTCGGCGTCAGCCGGCCGGGACCTTCTCCGGCGGGGAGCAGCAGATGTTAGCCATCGGCCGGGCGCTGATGGGCCGCCCCAAGCTCCTCATGCTCGACGAGCCATCGATGGGCCTGTCGCCGATCATGATGCAAAAGATCATGGCGACGATCGTCGAATTGCGCTCCGAGGGCGTCACTATCTTGTTGGTGGAGCAGAATGCCCAGGCCGCGCTCACCCTGGCCGATCACGGCTACGTCATGGAGGTGGGCTCGGTGATCTTCTCCGATACCGGGGCTAACCTGCTCACCGACGATCGGGTCCGCAGGGCCTACCTGGGCGAGGACTAGCCTCAGGCGGCGCCGCCGCGTTTGCCCAGCTTGTTGTCGAGCTTCAGCAGGCCGGGGCCGTCGCCGTCGATGAGCTTGAGGTGCCCGATGATCTCGCCGACGATGGCCTCCTCTTCGATCTGTTCCTCGACGAACCAGTTGAGCAGCGGGCGAGAATCGACGTCGCCAGCCGCCTCGCTGGCGCGGTAGAGATCGCGAATGGATTCCGACACCTTGCGCTCGTGGTCCAGTGCGGCCTCGAACACGTCGAGGACGCTCACGCCGGTGCCCACCTTGGGTGCGTCGATGGCGCCGATGCTGGGGTGTCCGTCGCGGTCGATGACGTGGTCGATGAACTTGTTCGCGTGCACCATTTCCTCATCGGCCTGAGCGCGCATCCACGCGGCTAACCCGCGGAAGTCCTGGACGTCCATCTCGGCCGCCAGCTGGCGATAGACCAGAGAGGCGGAAAACTCGAGGGTGATCTGGGCGTTGAACTTGCTCTGGAGCTCTGGAGTGATCGGCATGGCTGAGATTTTAGGCTCATCGGTCCGCACGCGATAGCGAGCGAAGGCTTAGCTAAATCGGCCGCCGGGCGCCCAGGACGGCATCGGTCTGACCTTCGTCCAAGTGGCCCAGCACCACCAGCATGTCGGGATGTCGGGCCTGGGCATTCTTTGTCTACCACCTGTCCGTGGCAGCGGCGGTGGCTCAACCGGTTGCCGGGTGGGGCTCATTGACCGGGTACGTCTAAGCTATGTCCTACCTTGCCAATCGATTCCCTGGAGGAACAAGAATGATCAAGAAGTTGAGTGAACTCGGCGTGCAGAGCCAACACGCCTACGCTGGCGGTTTCGCCTCCATCCTGCTGTCCTACGCCTCGTACTTCATCAGCCGGAAGAAGAAGGGCGACGACAAGGCGCAGTCCGACCGCTGGGGTATCTTCATCGGCCACTGGGCGCCCTCGTTCTTCGCCATGGGTATCGCGCTGAAGCTCGAAGAAGAGAACTGACCCAACCCATGCCGGGTCGCACTGCATGATCAGGAGGCGGTGGCCGCTGTAGGTGGCCACCGCCTCCTGGTGCGCTCCGGGGCTGTGCGTTGCTAGTGCAGCCCGAGGAAGTCTCGAAGACGTACCTCTACTTCGGCCAGGCATTCTTCGTCGACGCAACCGCTGGACGTTGTCAACCGTTCCCGCGTGATCGTGCGAGGTTGCTCGGTTAAGGCCCAGCTTGGCTTGGGAAGCTTCATGGAGGCACCCCGGAGCCGGACATGATGCGGCAAACCCCGGTCGACCGTGGTGACCGGAACGACAATCACGAGATTGGGAATTGAATCCAGGTACTCACCGGTGGCGACTATCAAAGCGGGTCTGAGTCCTGACTGTTCGCGGCCCTTCTTAGGCGAAAAGTCGGCCCACACGAGATCGCCTCGCCGCAGCTCACGCATCGTCAAGGCCGTCGCTCAGCGACCTATCCCAAACCTCGGTCAGTTTGTCGTGCGGAGGGTTCGGTGCGGAGTTGGCGAACGCCGCGCGAATGGCGGCGAATCGCTGGGTGCGAGCATGCTCGGCGAGAAGATTCTCGAGGAATCCGGCGGCCGTCAAGCCCTCAGAGCGCGCCGAAGATGCGATTGCCTCGCGAAGCCGCTTTGAGACCTTGATGGTAGTCATATCGGGCATACTCGATAGAATACCCCAGGTCGATCAGCGCGGTACAATGTGTACAATCCATACATGACGGATGCACGCGCCTACAGTGTTTCGGAGGCCCGCAGTCAGTTGGCGGCCATCATCGACCGCACGCGGGCCGACCATCAACCCGTGTTTCTCGAAAGACGGGGGCAACGAGTCGCGGCTGTTGTGGATGCCGACGAGTTGGACCGGTTGATCGAACTGGCCGAGGATATGGCCGACATTCGGGCCGCCCATGCGTCGAGAAGTGAGATGGCGGACACCGCCGTTGCTCCCATTCCCTGGGATGAGGTGAAGGCGGAGCTAGGCCTCGCATGAGCTATGAGGTCGACCTCGCGCCAGCCGCGGCGAGGCAGCTACGCAAGCTGGATCCGCAGGCTCGCCGGCGAGTCCAAGCGGCGATCGAACTACTCGCAGGTGAGCCGCGTCCTCCTGCGGCGACGCGTCTTGTGGGGGGTGCTGGGGAGTGCGCACGGGTGACTTACCGCATCGTTTACGAGATTCACGACGGCGGACTGCTGGTGCTCGTCTTGGCGATAGGTCACCGGCGCGAGATCTACCGGCGAGGCTGAGCCCTACTCGCCTCGAACCGGCTTAGCCCCGCCCACGAGCTGGCAGGTGACCCGCGCGGTGCAGACGCGCACGCCGTCGTCGTCGGTGAGGACGACCTCGTACATCGCGGTGGTGCGGCCCAGTTTGAGCGCGGTGGCCACGCCGTGGACCCAGCCGGAGCGGGCCGGGTTGTGGTGGGTGGCGTTGATGTCGACGCCGACGGCGCCGCGCCCGGGTTGGGCGTGCAGGTAGGCCGCGATCGATGCCAGGCTCTCGGCCAGCACGCAGGAGGCGCCGCCGTGCCACAAGCCCATCGGCTGGGTGTTGCCCGCCACCGGCATCCGGCCCGCGGTCCGCTCGGGCGTGGCCTCGGTGAGCTCCAAACCCATCTTGGCGTCGAGGTCGCCCATCGCGAGCGGGAAGTCGGTTGGATCGATTGTCGTCATGAGCCCAGCCTGGCGCATGACAGCCCGCCGGGGTGAACCCGCACTCGTCTGGGAAAGGTCAGTGGGGATGGCTAGAGTCGTGACGTGCCTCCAACCCAGACGCCAAAGCTGCTGCTCATCGACGGTCACTCGGTGGCCTACCGGGCCTTCTTCGCCCTGCCGAGCGAGAACTTCTCCACCACCAGCGGGCAGCACACCAACGCGGTGTTCGGGTTCACCTCCATGCTCATCAACGTGCTCCGCGACGAGGCGCCCAGCCACGTCGCGGTGGCCTTCGACGTCTCCCGCCAGACCTTCCGCTCCGAGATCTACACCGAATACAAGGCCAACCGTTCCACCTCCCCCGACGAGTTCAAGGGCCAGGTGCAGCTGATCAAGGAGGTGCTGGACGCGCTCAACATCGTCCACGTCGAGCTGGCGGGCTGGGAGGCCGACGACGTCATCGCCACCCTCGCGACCCAGGCCGAGGCCGCCGGCGTCGACGTCGTCATCTGCTCCGGCGATCGGGATTCGCTGCAGCTCGTCACCGAGCACGTGACGATCCTGTATCCCCGCAAGGGCGTCTCGGACCTGGCCCGGATGACCCCACAAGCGGTGGAGGACAGGTACTTCGTCACCCCGGCGCGCTATCCCGAGCTGGCCGCGCTCGTCGGCGAGACCAGCGACAACCTGCCCGGCGTGCCGGGCGTGGGGCCGAAGACCGCCGCCAAGTGGCTGGGCCAGTTCGACGGGCTCGAACACCTGCTGGATCGGGCCCACGAGATCAAGGGCAAGGTCGGCGACTCCTTCCGCGAGCACCTGGAGGACGTGCGCCGCAACCGACAGGTGAACGCGCTCGTGCGCGATCTCGAGCTGCCCATGGGCATCGAGGATTTCGTCCGCCAGAACTGGGACCGCGAGGCCGTCCACACGTTGTTCGACGGCCTGGAGTTCCGGGTGCTGCGGGACCGGTTGCTCGAGGCCCTGCCCGTCAAGGACGCCGACCCCGAGGGCGGCTTCGAGGTGGCCGGGGAGATCCTCGAGGACGGGCGCCTGGCGGAGTGGCTGATCGAGCACGCGGGAGAGAAGCGCACCGGCCTCGACGTCATCGGCACCTGGGGCTCGGGGGCGGGCGACATCGAATCGCTGGCCATCGCCAGCACCGACGGCGCCGCCTGCTGGCTCGACGTCTCGGCCATGGTGGCCGAGGACGAGCAGGCGCTCGCCGCCTGGCTGGGGGATCCGGAGCAGGCCAAGACCCTGCACGACGCCAAGGGCCCGCGGCTGGCGATGTGGGCGCGCGGCTGGGAGCTGCGCGGGCTGGAGAGCGACACCCAGCTCGCCGCCTACCTGCTCAAGCCCGATCAGCGCACCTTCGATCTGGCGGATCTCTGCGTGCGGCACCTCAAGCGGGAGCTGCGGCTCGAATCCGAGCTGGGGGCCGAGGGTGACGGTCAGCTCACCCTGGACTTCGAGGAGGCGGGCGACGACAGCTCCGGCGCCACCATGGCGGCCAACGCGGCCATGGTGCGGGCGCGAGCCGTCATCGATCTGGCGGAGGTGCTGGACGCCGAGCTCGCCGAGCGCAACAACCTGCACCTGTTGCACGAGATCGAGCTGCCGCTGCAGCACGTGCTGGCCCAGATGGAGAAGACCGGCGTGGCCGTCGATCTGGATCTCCTGCACGCGCTCGAATCGGACTTCGACTCCCAGGTGCAAACGGCCGCCCAGGCCGCCTACGACGTGCTCGGCAAGGAGGTGAACCTCGGCTCGCCCAAGCAGCTCCAACAGGTGCTGTTCGAGGACCTCGAGATGCCCAAGACCCGCAAGACCCGCACCGGGTGGACCACCGACGCCGACGCGCTGCAGACCCTGTTCGTCAAGACCGAGCACCCGTTCCTGGCCCACCTGCTGGCCCACCGCGACGCCATCCGGCTGCGGCAGACCGTCGAGGGGTTGCTGAAGTCGGTCACCGACGACGGGCGCATCCACACCACCTACATCCAGACCATCGCCGCCACCGGTCGGCTCTCCAGCACCGAGCCGAACTTGCAGAACATCCCGATCCGCACCGAGGCGGGCCGCCGGATCCGCGAGGCCTTCGTCGTCGGCCAGGGGTATGAGACTCTGCTGACGGCCGACTACTCCCAGATCGAGATGCGGATCATGGCGCACTCCTCCGAGGACGAGGCCCTGATCGCCGCCTTCAAGTCCGGGCAGGACTTCCACACCATCACCGCCTCGAGGGTGTTCGGCGTGGCGCCCGAGGACGTCGACACCGAGAAGCGCGCCAAGATCAAGGCGATGAACTACGGCCTGGCCTACGGGCTCTCCGCCTTCGGGCTCTCGGCGCAGCTGCGGATCAGCACCGGCGAGGCCAAGGGGCTGATGGAGGAGTACTTCGAAGGCTTCGGCGGGGTGCGCGACTACCTGCAGAGCCTCGTCGCCGGCGCCCGCCGCACCGCCTACACCGAGACCATGCTGGGCCGACGCCGCTACCTGCCCGATCTGGTGAGCTCGAACCGCCAGCGCCGCGAGATGGCCGAACGGATGGCGCTGAACGCCCCCATCCAGGGCTCGGCCGCCGACATCATCAAGGTCGCCATGCTGAAGGTCGAGCGGGCCATCGCCGCGGCCGGGCTGGCCAGCCGAATGCTGCTGCAGGTCCACGACGAACTGGTCTTCGAGGTGGCCGAGGGGGAGCGAGAGCAGCTGGAGCGGCTCGTCCGCGAGCAGATGGGCCACGCCGTCGAGATGACCGTGCCCCTCGACGTGTCCGTCGGCCTCGGCCGGTCCTGGCACGACGCCGCGCACTAGCGGCTTGGCGTCCCGGGCAGTAGCTAGCGCGCGCGGACGACGCGGGCCTCGTCCCAGACGGGGGTGGGGGATTCGTACACCGACCCGTCGGAGCCGAAGACGAGGAACCGCTCGAAACCGCGGGTGAACCAGCGGTCGTGGGTGACGGCGACGACGGTGCCCTCGAAGCGGGCAAGCCCGTGCTCTAAGGCCTCGGCGGATTCGATGTCGAGGTTGTCGGTGGGCTCGTCGAGCAACAGCAGGGTCGCCCCGCCGAGCTCCAACAACAGGATCTGCAGCCGGGCCTGCTGGCCGCCGCTCAGGGTCTCGAAGCGCTGTTCCGCGACCCCCGCCAGCTCGTAGCGGTCCAGGGCTCGCGAGGCCGGCTCGCGGCTGAGGCCGTCGCGATGCTCGTCGCCGCGGTGCAGGATCTCCAGCAGGGTTCGGCCGAGGAACTCGGGGTGCTGATTGGTCTGGGCGAACCAGCCCGGCCGCACCCGCGCCCCCAGCTTGCAGACCCCGGAGTAGGCCACGGACGCGATGAGATCGGCGTCGACGGCGACGTTGCCGGCGTCGGGCAGCGAACCGCCGCGGGCCAGCAGCCGCAGGAAGTGGCTCTTGCCCGAGCCGTTGGAACCCAGGACGGCGACCCGATCGCCGAACCAGATCTCGGTGTCGAAGGGCCACATCAGCCCGGTGAGTTCCAGGTCCTCGGCGACAACGGCGCGACGCCCGGTGCGGCCGCCGCTGAGCCGCATGTTCACCTTCTGCTCCAGCGGCACCGCCTGCGGTGGACCGGCGTCCTCGAACTTCTTCAGCCGCGTGATCGAGGCCTGATAGCGGCTCGACATGCCGCTGTTGAACGTCGCCTTCACCTTGAGGGTGTTCACCAGCGTCTTGAGCTTGACGTGCTCCTCGTCCCAGCGGCGCTTGAGCTCCTCGAACCGGGCGAACCGCGCGGCCCGGGCGTCGGCGAACGTCGCGAACCCGCCGGTGTGAATCCACAGGGTGTTGCCGGCCGCGCCGAGTTCGAGCGCGGCGATGTGGGTCGCCGCCGCCGCGAGGAGCTCGCGGTCGTGACTGATGAGCAGCACCGCCTTGTCGGTGGCGCGGAGCTGCCCCTCCAGCCAGCGCTTGCCGGGCACGTCCAGGTAGTTGTCGGGCTCGTCGAGCAGCAGCACCTCGTCGGGGCCGCGGAGCAGCACCTCCAGCGCGAGGCGTTTCTGCTCCCCGCCCGAGAGCGTGTTGACCTCGCGCCACTTGCACGACTCGTAGCCCATGCCCAGGGCGGCGGTGGTGCAGGTGTCGAAGGTGACCTCGGCGTCGTAGCCCCCGGCGTCGGCGAACTCCCCGAGCGCGCTGGCGTAGGCCATTTGCACTGGTTCGGTGTCGTCGTCCATGAGCAGCAGTTCGAGGCGGTCGACCTCGGCCGCCGCCTTGCGGATCCGGGCCGGCGAGAGACCGAAGAGCAGATCGGCCACCGTGGAGTCGTCGCGGATGCTGCCGATGAACTGGCGCATCACCCCAAGCCCGCCCTGGCGGGTGATCGCGCCCTCGTCGGCGATGAGATCTCCCGAAACGATCCGCAGCAGCGTGGTCTTGCCGGCTCCGTTGGCGCCCACGAGCGCGACGACGTCGCCCTCGCTGGCCTTGAATCCCACGTCGTTGAGCAGCGGTCGGCCGTCGGGAAGGGAGAAGCTGATTCCCGAAACGTCAATGTGGCCCATGATCGCGCAGCCTACGGGGCTGAGGCGGCCGGCTCCACCCGTTTTACGCCGGTCCCGGTTCGCTGCCGACCGTCCTCGCGCGTGTTGACCCTCGCTCCGCCGCGCCGGTAGGCTGAGAGGGTTCTGAGACTCGCACGCCCTCATACAGAGCGGGGCAGGCCATGGCGTCAAGGCGTCACGTTCACGGTCTCGGCGCACACATCACTCTCAGTCCAACTACGGAGCCCTACTACATGACCTCCTCCCTCGAGGCAGCGCCTCAGGTTGCAGTCGACGATTTCGCCACAGCAGAAGATTTTCTCGCGGCCGTCGACGCCACAATCAAGTACTTCAACGATGGCGACATCGTTAACGGAATCGTCGTCAAGGTCGATCGGGACGAAGTCCTGCTCGACATCGGTTACAAGACCGAAGGCGTCATCCCGTCCAAGGAACTCTCCATCAAGCACGACGTGGACCCTTTCGAGGTCGTCTCCGTCGGCGATGAGATCGAGGCCTTGGT
>JBBSOW010000026.1:0-35369 GCA_038259365.1 Propionibacteriales bacterium | reverse complement strand
GTGATTGGACATGCGGACCACCGCGATGCGGTAGAGGGCGTTGTTCGCGGCTCGGTCGCCGCCGCGCGAGAGCCGACCAGCGGGTCGAGTTGCCCGATGAGCTGCTCGATCTGGCCGGTGAGATGGCGGTGGCGTTCAGCGCGGATCTTCAACGCGGTGAGCGTGTGATGGGTTGGCGAGGTGAGAGGGTTGCGGGCTCGGATGAGCGCGGTGATCAGGGGTTTGCCCTTCAGGCCGCGAAACTTCTCGCGTACGGGATCGGGGGCCATCACCAACAACGCCACCGGCTGATTCATGGTGGCGGTACTGGCTTTCACTGCTGAGTGTCGGGCCAGATGTAGGGCGCGTATCGCGTCGATACGGGATCCTTGACCGGGGTGAACCGCCCAGCCAGCACCGCCTGGGCGGCGTGGTAGGCGTCGAGCTGGTCAGACTTCCCGGCGCGTCGCCGGTCGCCGCGCGCAGGGCGGGCGACTTCGACAACGCTCACGCCCGCGGCGCGCAGGGCCCGAGAGATGCCTGCTCCATAACCGGCCGCGCCCTCGATGCCGACCTGTTCCAGCTCACCGCTGGCGCGCAGAAACGATATGGCCTGGTGGTAGCCGTCAGGAGTGGTGGGCGGCACCTTGGTCGAAGCCAAAGAGCTTCTGGGTCACGCCTACACCGCGACCACGATGGTCTACGCGAAGGTCGATCTCACCTCGCTGAGAGAGCTGGTCGTTCCGTTCGGGCAGGTGCCGCGATGACCATAGAGATGACGAAAACGACGCTGTATGAACGCTTGGGCGAGTACTTGGTGATGCGCCGGTCATTGGGGTTCCACCTCGACGACATTGAGCGGCAGGTCGGCCTGTTTTGCCGATGGCTTGAAGCTGTCGGCCAAGAAGCCCCGGGCGGTGCGGTTCATCTACGGCCATACTCAACCCAGACCGCGGCAGGCCAACAAGCCGCATAGCCCGGTGTCCACCATCCGGGGGCAGGGCCACACCGAAGCCTTGAGGAGTACGAGGGGCGTGAGAACTCTTTGTAGGAACCCTACAAAATCGCCGATGCAAGTTCGTGGCATTCGGTCCCACACCTAGGCGCCCGGAGGCACCAGAGTGGAGACCGTGCTTGCAATCGTTGCCCCCGGACAAGGCGCCCAGACCTCCGGCTTCCTGTCCTCCTGGCTGAGCGAGGAAACCTTCGCCGACCGGTTGGCCTGGCTGTCGACGGTGGCGGGCCTGGATCTGGTGCACTACGGCACGCAGGCCGACGCCGAGACCATCCGCGACACCGCGATCGCCCAACCGCTGCTCGTGGCCGCCGGAGCGTTGGCCGCGCGCGAGCTGTTCCCGGCCCCCGAGCACGCCGCAGACATCGGCGTGGTGGCGGGTCACTCGGTCGGCGAGCTCGCCGCCGCCGCGCTGGTCGGCGTGCTCAGCATCGAACAGGCGATGGTGCTGGTGCGCGAGCGGGGCAAGGCAATGGCCGAAGCCAGCGCCGTGCGTCCCACCTCGATGACGGCCATCATCGGCGGCCAGCCCGCCGAAATCCTCGAAGCCCTGGCCCGCGAGGGGCTCACCCCGGCCAACAACAACGGCACCGGGCAGATCGTCGCGGCCGGCACCGCGGAGCAGCTGGCCCGCCTGGCCGAGAATCCCCCGAAGCGAGCGCGGCTGATCCCCTTGAGCGTCGCGGGCGCCTTTCACACCGAGCACATGACTACCGCCGTCGCGCACCTGGAATCGCTGACCCGCGCGGTCGCGCCAGGAGAGCCGCGTACCCGCCTGCTGTCCAACGCCGACGGCAAGGTGGTCAAGGATGGTGCCGATGCGTTGGCCCGCATCGTCGGCCAGGTCGCCAACCCCGTCCGGTGGGATCTGTGCATGGCCACGATGGCCGACCTTGGCGTTACCGGGATGCTGGAGCTGCCACCGTCGGGCACCCTCACCGGGATCGCCAAACGTAACCTCAAGGGGGTCGAGCTGTTCGCCCTGAACACCCCCGATCAGCTGCCAGCGGCGATGGAGTTCGTGCGCGCCCACCAGTCCGAGTGCCCCCAGACCAGTGCATCAACTACCCCCGAGGTGACCCAGTGATCCAGACGTCTACCGGAGCCCGCTACGCCCGCGTGCTCGGCATCGGCGGCTACCGCGCCTCACGCGTGGTCACCAACGACGAGATCTGTGAGTTGATCGATTCCTCCGACGAGTGGATTCGCACCCGGTCCGGCATCGTCGAGCGACGTTTCTCGACCGAGGAAGAGACCGTGCAGATGATGTCGGTCTCCGCCGCGCGCAAGGCGATCGAGCGCTCCGGGGTCGATCCCACAGAGATCGGCTGCGTGATCGTCGCCACGGTCACCCACCTGCACCAAACTCCGGCCATCGCCCCGATCATCGCCACCGAACTCGGTATCCCCGACGCCGCCGCGTTCGACATCTCCGCCGCCTGCGCGGGCTTTTGCTACGGGGTAGCGATGGCCGATTCCCTCGTGCGGGCCGGCTCGGCCAAGTACGTCCTGGCCATCGGCGTCGAACGACTCAGCGATCTGACCAACCCCCGGGATCGCTCGACGGCGTTCATCTTCGCCGACGGCGCGGGCGCGGCGATCATCGGTCCCAGCGAGACCCCCGCCATCGGACCGGTGGTTTGGGGCTCCGACGGCAGCCAGTCCTCGCTGATCCGACAGAGCGAATCCTGGACCGCCTACATGGACGCCGCCGACCCCGAGCGAGACCGCCCCACGCTGGCCATGGAGGGCAATCCCGTCTTCAAGTGGGCGGCCTACACCGTGGTCAAGAAGGCCCGCGAAGCCCTGGACAGGGCCGGCATCGCCCCCGCGGACCTTGACGTGTTCGTGCCGCACCAGGCCAACAACCGGATCACCGACGCCATGCTGCGCACCTTAAAGCTGCGCGAGGACGTCGTCGTCGCCCGCGACGTCATCCGGCAGGGCAACACCTCGGCCGCCTCGGTCCCCTTGGCGCTGGAGGCGCTCTACGACGACGGGGCCGTCAAGTCCGGCCAGACCGCCCTCATCATCGGCTTCGGCGGCGGGCTGGTCTACGCCGGCCAGGTCATCGAGCTGCCGTAGAGTTCCCGCTTCTCGGGATGTAGCACCACCGATTCACCACCCAACCGACTAACCCACCACGGGGCGGACCCACCCGCCTCACAACTTAGGAGAAACACCACATGCCAACCACCGAAGAGATTCGCAGCCAACTCGCCGAGATCGTCAACGAGGTCGCAGGCACCCCCGTCGAGGATGTCCAGCAGGACAAGTCGTTCACCGACGATCTGGACGTCGATTCGCTGTCGATGGTCGAGATCATCTACGCCGCCGAGGAGAAGTTCGGCGTGGAGATTCCCGACGAGGAGTCCAAGAACCTCAAGACCGTCGGCGACGCCGTGGCCTACATCGAGCGCGCTTCTTCCTGACCGCTTGAGGCCCGGGCCTCCACCTGCACGCGACCGGCGCGCACCCGGGGGCGCAGCACTTCTGCGCCCCCGGGTGACGACGGGCGCACGCGGCCCGGGCAGACTGTCCTCACCCATCGTTGAAGATTTGGAGCGCATCCACCATGACTCGAACTGTCGTCATCACGGGCCTGGGAACCACCAGTCCCCTCGGCGGTGACGTGGCCGCGACCTGGCAGGGACTCCGCGAGGGCCGCTCCGGGATCGACACCCTGGAGCACGAGTGGGCCGAAGGGCTGCCGTGCCGGATCGCCGCGGAGGCGGCCGTCGACCCCACCAGCGTGTTGGATCGCGTCAAGGCCCGCAAGATGGATCGCTCCACCCAACTCGCCATGGTCGCCGGCGCGGAGGCCTGGGCCGACGCCGGTTTCGACGCCGACAGCGGGCTCGATCCCGAGCGCGTCGGGGTCTCCGTGGGCACCGGCATCGGCGGCCTGCAGACCCTGATCGGCGCCTGGGACGTCCAACGCGACCGCGGCCCGCGCCGGGTGAGCCCCTGGGCCATCCCGATGCTCATGGCGAACGCCCCGGCCGCCAACCTCGCCCTGCACGTCGGCGCCAAGGCCGGCGTCCACGCTCCCGTGTCGGCCTGCGCCTCCGGCAACGAGGCCATCGCTCAGGGCCTGGACATGATCCGCCTCGGCCGCGCCGACATCGTCGTGGTCGGCGGCGCCGAGGGCGTCATCCACCCCCTCCCCATGGCCGCCTTCGCCAACATGCACGCTCTCAGCCGCCGCAACGACGAGCCGCAGCGCGCCTCTCGACCCTGGGACACCGGCCGCGACGGGTTCGTCCTGGGCGAGGGCGCCGCCCTGCTCGTCATCGAGACGCTCGAATCGGCCCAGGCCCGCGGGGCCCGCATCTACGCGACGCTGGCCGGCGCCGGCATCTCCGCCGACGGCCACGATCTCGTGCAGCCCGACCCGAGCGGCACCGGGCAGTACACCGCGATGATCAAGGCGCTCGAAGATTCGGGGCTGAGCGCGAACGACATCAAGCACATCAACGCGCACGCCACCTCCACCCCCCAGGGCGATCTCACCGAGGCAGCCTCCATTCGCCGCGCGCTCGGCGAGGCGGTGGACGACGTCGTCGTCACCGGCACCAAGTCGATGACCGGTCACCTGCTGGGCGCCGCCGGTGCTCTGGAGACGCTGGCCAGCGTGCTGGCGCTGCGGGAGCGCATCGTCCCGCCGACCATCAACCTCGAGGATCGCGAGCCCGACCTGGGCATCGACATCGCCACCTCGGCGCGCGAGCTGGCTGAGGGCGATCTGGCGGCGCTCAACAACTCCTTCGGCTTCGGCGGGCATAACGTCGCCATCGCGGTCACCAACGCCAACGTCACCCGCTGAGGCTCGGCGCTACACCACCTGGTGGAGCCAGCGGACCGAGGTGGCATCGCCGCAGTGGCGAAACGGCTCCAACTCCTCGTCCCAGGCGCTGCCCAGCAGCTCGTCGAGGGACTTCAACAGGGTCTTCCCGCCCAGGACATCGGCGGCCACGGCGGCCTTGATCCGATCCTCGGGAATCATGACGTCGCCGTGCAGGCCCGTGACGGCGTGGAAAACCCCGAGCTGCGGGGTGACGCAGTAGCGCTCGCCCTCGCTACCCGACGTGGCTTCCTCGGTGACCTCGAAGCGGATGCGGTTCCAGGCCTTGAGGGCGCTGGCGATCTTCGCCGCGCTGCCCGCGGGTCCCGCCCAGGAATATTCGGTCCGGTAGCTGGACCGCTCGACCGGCTGCGGCACCCAATGCAGAGACACGGGCATGCCAAAGACCGCGCCGATGGCCCATTCGATGTGCGGGCACATCGCGGACGGCGCGGAGTGAATGTAGACAACACCTCGTGTCGAATGCATTGCGTTCCTCCTAGGGCTGAGTTTTGCCTTCCCCGACATCCTCAGCTCCGCGTGGGAACAGGCCCTATTCTGCCTCACCTTTCACATCTGCACCAGTCCCGGTGGGGAGGTAGACCACCAGATATCAACCGGAGCGGTAATCTCGGGCACCGAAGAGCCCCTGCCCGATCCGCACGCACGTCGCGCCATGCCGGATCGCCAGCTCGTAGTCCCCCGACATGCCCATGGAGAGCTCGTCGTAGCTCCCCGCAGCGCGGCCGTCGTCGCGCAACCGCGTTTGCAGTTCGCGCATCCGGGCGAAGCAACTCGCCACCTCCTCGGTGTCCTGACTGTTCGTCGCCAGTGTCATCAGACCCCGCACCAGCAGGCTCGACGTGGCGCTCAGCTCGCGGGCGAACGCGGGCACGTCCTCGGGGGCGAGGCCGAACTTGCTCTCCTCGCCCGAGGAGTTCACCTGGATGAGAACCGGCAGCGCCCTGCCCACCGCCTCGAAACGCCGATCGAGGTTCTTGGCCAGCGCGATCGAATCGAGCGCCTGGAACTCCGCGGCGAACTCGGCCACGAACTTGGCCTTGTTCTTCTGCAAATGCCCGATCAGCGACCACCGCAGGCCGTCGAGGTGACTCAGCTCGGCCGCCTTCGCCACCGCTTCTTGCACCTTGTTCTCCCCGAAATCGGTCAGCCCGAGCTCGTGGAGCGCGGCGACATCCGCCGCTGGCTTGGTCTTGGAGACCGCCAGCAGCCGCACCTCACTCGCATCTCGGCCCGCCTCCTCGCAGGCGAGGCCGATCCGATCCTGGATGGCGTGCAGTCTTTCGGCGAGTTCGTTGGTCACAACAGCGAGACTAGCCGCGTCCCTGGACACCAGGTGTCATGGTTCCAGCCTCGGGGCTACAGCGCCTATCTGGCGTATATGCCAGACGCCCTCGCCAGCACCGAGGTTGGAACCCATGCGTTGAGGCTCACCTGGACGGTTCGGTGGGCCCGAGCGGGAAACCCGTCCACCGGCCGGGCACGGAGGCACTCGCCGAGCAGGTATCTCACGCTGGCGTGCGGAGTGTGGGACCTGGCCCCATGGGGGCCGGACGGCCTAGGGCCAGCGGGCGGCGATGGAGGCCACGCCAAGGGCGGCGAGGACGGCGAGGGCCAGACCCGCGCCGGCGTATCGGGAGGTGACCTCCTGATCGACGCGTTCCTTGCCCACCGAAGAGCCGATGTCCTTGTACACGTTCTTCAGCTCACCGGCCGAGGCGGCGGAGTAGGCCTCCCCGCCCGAGACCTTGGCGACGTTGTCCAGCTCCGCCTTGTCGACCGGCACCGGTTCGCGGCGGCCGCGGATCTCGACGTAACCGGTCAGCGTGCCGTAGGCGATCGTGTAGATCGGGACGTTTTGATCCTTCGCCTCCTGGGCCGCCTTCGACGCGGGGCGCCCGATCGTCGTCTTGCCGTCGGACAGCAAGACGATGCGGGCGGGCGGCAGCTTGCCGGGATCGTCGGGATCGGGAGGGGTTTGGGCCAGGGTCGCCAGCGAGGTGTAGATCCCCTCACCGATCGCGGTGGAGGGTTGCAGCGTCAGATTGTCGATGCCGGCGATCACCGGACCCCGGTCGGTGGTCGGTGGCACCACCGTGGCGGCGGTGCCAGCGAAGGACACCAACGCCACATTGTACTTGGGCGGCAGCGTCTGCACGAACTCCTTCGCGGCCGTCTGCGCGGCCGCCAACCGGGTGGGATCGACGTCCTGCGCCTGCATCGACAGCGAGGTGTCGATGGCGACGACCAGGGTCGCCCGCTCCCGGGGCACGAGCACGGTCTGCTTCGGCTTGGCGTAGGCGATCGTCAACGTGGCCAGGCTCATGATCGCCAACCCCACCGCGGCGTGGCGCACCCAGCCGCGCTGCTTGGGCAACATCAGGCTCAGGGCATCGGTGCGGTTCTTGCTGGCCCCGCGCCGACGATTCAACAACACGTAACTGATCACCAGGACCGGAATCAAGATGACGAACCAGAGCCGCTGCGGCTCCAGGAACTCGATCAGCGCCAGCGGGGCAAGCAGTGCCATCATGCCCGCCTCGATCCCAACAGGATGGCGCCGACGGCGGCCAGGACGGCGAACACCAGACCGAAGCCGGCGTACCGGGCGGTCACCTGGCGGGTCGCCTTCTCGACGCCCACCTCGGATCCGATCTTGGAGTAGACCACCTTGAGCTCCTCGGCGTTGTCGGCGTCGAAATATTGTCCCCGCGTTATTCGGGCGAGATCCTTCATGGTCTGCCTGTCGGGGGGCACGAGTTCGCGCTTTTTATCCACGTCGACGAACCCGTTCTCGGTGCCGTAGGCGATGGTGTAGATCGGCACCTTCGCGTCCGCGACCTCCTGCGCCACCTGCTGCGGGGCCCGGCCGGCGGTGTTCTCACCGTCGGACAGCAACACGATGGCCCCCGGCGCCACCGACCGCGGATCCTTCTTGTCGGCCGGCGCCTGCGCGAGCGCCTGCATGGCCGCAGCGAGCCCCTCCCCTATCGCGGTCGACTCCTCGAGCTTGAGGGTCTGCACCGAGCGGGCCACGAGCTGATGGTCCAGGGTGGGGGGAACCACGACGCGCGGGTTGCCCGAGAGCGAGACCAGCGAGACGTTGTACTTCTCGGGCAGGGACAAGACGAACTCCGCCGCCGCCGTCTGGGCCGCCTCGAAGCGCGACGGCTTCACGTCCACGGCCTTCATCGAGAGCGAAACGTCCAGAACCACCACGATGGTGGCCCGCTCGCGCGGCACGTCGACCTGCTGGGTCGGGCGGGCGAAGGCCATCGTCAAGGTGATGAGGCTGAGCAAGGACAGCGCCAGCGAAAGGTGGCGCCGCCACGGCGACTGCTTGGGGATCACCGCGCCGAGCATGGAGGTGTTGGTGAAGCGCATGCCGCGACGGTCTTTGCGCGTCATGGCGAAAACGTAGAGGCCCACGATCAGCGGGATCAACAGCAGCAGCCATAGCCGGCCGCCGGCCTCGAAGCCTTCGGGGATGAGGAAGCTCACCGCGCCACCCCCTGCGGCGGGGCGTGCAGCATGCTGGCCACCCGGCGGTAGGCGAGCACGAAGCGGGCGATGTCTTGCACCCAATCCCGATCGGTGCGTAACTGGATGTGACCCACGCCAGCCCGACGAAGCGAGATGCGAATTCGTTCCCGTTGCGCAGCGCTGGCGGCGTTCATGCGTTGCCGGGCCCCGGGGTCGCCGGTGTTAACGTAGCGCTCGAAGTCGGTCTCCGGGTCGCGAATCAGCATGTCCCCCACGTCGGGAAACTCCACCTCGCGGCGATCCACGACCTCGATGGCCAGCACCTGATTGCGCACCGCGAGCCGACGCATGGAACGCTCCCACTCGGGCTCGACGCTCGGGTCCAGCTCGTGATCGCCCGGGATCAAGAAATCCGAGACCACGACTCGCAGTCCGCGACGGCGCTGGCTCCGGGACAACTCCTCGACGCCCTTCGTCAAAGTCATGCCGCCGGTGGCGTGATCGGGCACGATAGGTTCGGCCAGCATGCGGCTCAACAGCCCGTAGAGGGCGGTTCGTCCGCTGCGGGCGGGCAGCCGGCGAATCGAATCCGGGCGCATGATCATCCCGCCGAAGCGATCCCCCATCTTCTGGCTCAGGAAACCGATGGTGGCGATGGCGGCGATGCCGAGATCCCGCTTGGTGACGCCCTCAGTTCCCCAGTTCATCGACGGGGTGACGTCGAGCAGCCCCCACACCTCGAGTTCCCGATCGGCCATGGTGTCGCGCACGTGCGGCTGGGTGGTGCGCGCGGTCACGGCCCAATCGATCTTGCGGACATCGTCCTCGCCCGCGCGATAGAGCCGCGCATCGTTGCTGTCCGTGCCCGGTCCGGGCAAGAGACCCAGGTGATCGCCCTGCAGGAAACCCTCCAGCCGACGCACGATCGTCAGCTCGAGGCGACGCAGGGCGGCCTCCGGGGCCAGCTTGTTGAGCGGAACGGTTGCCCCGGTCGGCACGCCGACGACCGACGCGGCCTTGTCGGGCGCCGCCACGGCCGGGGCGGGCGGCCGAACCGAAGCCGGGGGCCCCGAGGGCGGCGGAAAGGACGGCGCGTTCCCGCCCGGATAGCCACCCGGCGGATAACCGCCCGGGGGATAACCGCCCGGCGGGCCGCCAGGGTAGCTGGCCGGGGGCGGGACGTTCGCGGTATTCGACAAACTCGGCCGGCTCAGTTGTAGTCGGGCTGGTAGCGATGCTGCTGGTGGCTGGCCTCGCGGTTCTCTTGATTCCAGACCGGCGTCGGCGGGGGCACCATGGCGACGATGCGCTCGATGACCTGGCTGGGCTCGATGTTGTCGGCCACGGCGTCGAAGCCGAGCGTCAGCCGGTGCGACATCACGTCCCGGGCCACGGCCTGCACGTCGGTGGGAAGCACGTAGTCGCGGCCGTGGATCAGCGCCAGCGCCCGGGCGGCAGCCACTAGGCCGAGGGTGGCGCGCGGGCTACACCCGATCTGAATGACCGACTCCAGATCCGGCAGACCGAACTCGGCCGGGGTTCGGGTGGCCAACACGAGCCGCACGATGTACTCGGCCACGAGGTTGTGCACGAACACCTCCTGGGCCTGGCGCTGCAGGCGGAGTACGGTCTCGGGATCGAGCACGCGATCGGCCTCCGGTGCGTCCACGCTCATCCGACGCAGGATCTCGAACTCCTCGTTGCCGCGCGGGTAGGGCACGTCCACCTTGAGCAGGAAGCGATCCCGCTGGGCTTCAGGCAGCGGGTAGACCCCCTCGGATTCCACCGGGTTCTGGGTGGCGATGACGATGAAGGGCTTCGGCGCCGGGTAGGTCTTGCCGCCGATGGAAACCTGCTTTTCCGCCATCAGTTCCAGCATCGCCGACTGCACCTTCGCGGGCGCGCGGTTGATCTCGTCGGCGAGGACGAAGTTCACAAAGACCGGCCCGAGCTCGACGTCGAAGCCTTCCTGGCTGGCCTTGTAGATCCGCGTGCCGACAATGTCGGAGGGCACCAGATCCGGGGTGAACTGGACCCGGGAGAAGTCACCGCCCACCACGGTCGCGAAGCTCCGGACGGCGAGCGTCTTCGCCACGCCCGGCACGCCCTCGAGCAGGATGTGACCGCGGGCCAGCAGGCCAACCATCAACTGCTGCACCATGTGCTCTTGCCCGACGATGACGCGCTGCACCTGCGCAATGGCTTGGCCCAGCAGGCGGGCCGCTTCGGCGTTCGCCTGGTTGGCGGTGTTGAGGTCGCTGTTGGCAGACGGCTGTCCGGGTGAGGCATTGCCGAACTGCTGGTGTGCCGGGTTGCTCACTCAGAATCTCCTGATAGCTGGCGTCATCATCACGTCTTCGACGGTTGGTCGCTGACCAACAGCGGCGCACGAGAGCTCCCGTCGCACCGATGATCCTTGCCATTCTGACAGATGAGGCAAACAGACCCTAGTCCATCGACGCGGGTGGTTTCGCTGCTCGGGCCCTCACGTCGAAGGTCACACCACTTTGTGCCAACCGTTAGGCTTAGCGCCGTTTAGTGCCAACCAGGTGAAACGAGGATCGATGTCTTCCGAGCGGCCGTTCGATGGCGGGGACAACCCCACGCCTGCGGCCGCCCCCCACCCCGATGCGGATGAGACCACGGTCCCAACACCCCAGGCCAGTCCCAGGCGGGCCTACCCCCTCGTTGCCCAGGACATGGCCCGCATCGACCGGTTTTGGCTCGACGCCCGCCTCACCACACGGGCGTCCGGCGTGGTCTACCTGGCCCACGAGCAGGAGCAAACGGCCGGCGAGGGCGAGACCCCGGTGCTGTTGGTGTTGCTCTCTCAGGGCGCCGCCGAAGACGCGGCCGCTCGCGACCGGTTCTCCGGGCTCGTCAACAAGCTTCATCTCGACGCCGTGATCGCCCGCGGAGGTAAGGGCCAAGACGCCGGCCGACTGGCCAAGAGATTCCGCGGCACCGAAGGCGCGCCGCCCTCACCCGATGGCGCCGCCAGTGCTCCCTGGGTGGCCCTGCATCGGGATCGGGGGTTCGACGCCGACGCGATCTCCGTCCACCTGCTGGACGAAGTCCAACTGTCGATGCTCCCACCCCAGGGCTCGCCCAGCGGGCCGGACTACGAGCACTACTGGATCAATCGGGTGCAACCCGGTCTCGCGCGGATGTGGCCGTTGCCGTGGCCGGGTCGAACCGATCGGGCCGGCTGGCTGTCCATCTTCATCGCCTGGCTGTTGACCCTTATTTTCGCAGCCCTTGCCGTCCTCATCGCCATCTTGGTGTTCCGCAACCTACCCCCCGTGTCTCCCCCGCCCCCCAGCGAGCAGTCCTCCTCACCGCAGGAGGGATCGCCATCGCCGCAATCGGGATCCCCCTCTCCACAGTCGGGTTCACCGTCGGCGCCGGGTTCGGCCTCTCCCAGCGAGAGCCCGGGCAGCGCCGAGCCGACCCCCTCGGGTAGCGAGGCCGGTTCGCCGAGCCCGCGATCCAAGCTTTAGGCCAGGACGTGAGGAACCACGTCTCGGCGGCCGCCAGGATCCTGCTGATCTGCGCGCTGCCCATGCTCGCCGGCCTCTGGGCGGCGGCGACGACGTTCGACGGCACCTTGTCGCCGTGGCGCCCCAACATGGTCGATCTCGACGTCTATCGACGGGTGGGCGGGCTCATCGTCGGCGGCTCGGGCGACATCTACGACGCCGACAGCGGGTTGCCCTTTCTCTATCCGCCCTTCGCCGCGGTGCTCGCGGCCGGCCTGGCGATCCTGCCAGCAGTGCTCATGCAGGTGGCGTGGGTGGTGCTGAACGTCGGCTGCCTGCTGTCCATCCTGTACCGCTGCGGGGTGCGCGGTTGGATCCTGAGTCTCTCGGCCGCTGCGGTCATCGTGGCCGTCGAACCGGTGCGAATGACATTCGCCTTCGGCCAGCTCGGGATCGTCCTGGTGGCGCTGGTCGCCCTCGACGTGCTGCCCGGCCGCCGCTTCCTGTCCACCCGATCCGAGACCGCCGACCCGAGGAGACGGGCCCGTCGAGGTCTGCTCCCCGCCGGGGTGCTCAGCGGACTGGCCGCGGCCATCAAACTGACCCCGGGCATCACCTTGCCCTACCTGTGGTTCGCCGGGCGTCGACGTGCCGCGATCGGCGTGGGGGCGAGCTTCCTCGCGGCGACGGGGCTGGCGGCGTTGGTCCTGCCGAGCGAATCGCGGACCTTCTGGGGGCGGCTGGCCCAGGGCGAGACCGGGCTGGGCGGCAGCATCGTCTACCTGACGAACCAGTCCGTCATGGGGGCCTGGCTGCGCATTCTCCGGCTCGGCCCGGGCTCGGAGTTGCTGGGCTTGGCTCTCGCCGGCGTCGTGGCGGCGCTCGGGGTGTGGGCCGGCGCGCGGTGGCACCGTCGGGGCTACGCGGCGCTCGGCGTGTGCCTTTCCGGGGTCGCCGGGCTTTTGGCCTCACCGGTCTCGTGGTCGCACCACTTCGTCTGGATCGTGCCGCTGGGACTGCTGCTGGCTCGGCCCGGGGTACCCGTTGCCGCGCGGGTAGTGGGCTACACGTTCGTCGGGTGGGCAGCGCTGGCGCCGTTTAAGAAGCTGCCGAGCGGTGGTGACGTCGAGCTGACCTACACCATCTCCCAGATCGCCTTGTCCTCGGTCACCCCTGCTCTCGGGGTGGGCTTGTTGATCGTCTGCCTCGTCGTCGCGCCCCGCCAGTCCACCAGTTCGGACGAAGCGAGCACCGGATCGCCTCGGCAACTGCACGACGGCGCGCAACACTAGACGCCGCGGCCCCGCTGGGAGCAGAATCGTCGCGAGACGAGCGGAGGAGAGATGCGCAAGGTTCTGCTCCAACCCGCCCGCGTGGTCCCCATGTCCTTCCTAACGGTCATCATCCTCGGCACGGTGTTGTTGAAACTGCCGTTCTCGACCCCCGCCGGGGTATCGACGCGCTGGATGGACGCCGCGTTCACCGCCGTCTCGGCCACCTGCGTGACGGGTTTGATCACGTTGGATACCGCGACCCACTGGAGCCACTTCGGCAAGATCGTGATCCTGTGTCTCATCCAAATCGGGGGGTACGGCATGGTGACGCTGGCGACCCTGCTGACGCTGCTCGTGCGCGGGCGGCTACGCCTGAGTACCACGCTCGGAGCGGCGACGGAAACCCACAGCCTGAACCTGGGAGAGGTGCGCAAGATACCGTTTCGGGTCGCCGTCGCCATGCTCGCGAGCGAGGCGGCCGTCGCCGCCTGGTTGAGCGTCCGCTTCCGTGTCGGCTACGACCCGGACTGGCCGACGGCCATCTGGCATGGCGTGTTCCACGCCATCTCGGCGTTCTGCAACGCCGGTTTCGCCCTGTACTCCGACAACCTGATGGGGTTCTCTTCGGACGCCTGGATCATCTTCCCCATCTGCGCGGCGGTCATAGCCGGAGGGTTGGGCTTCCCGGTCTACTTCGAGCTGAGCCGCCGGCGACGGCTGTGGCACTACCGGCTTTGGTCGGTGCACGCCCGGTTGACGGTCTTGGGCACGCTCGTCCTGCTGGTCGCCGGCACGGTTCTGTTCGCGTTCTACGAATGGAGCAATCCACAGACCCTCGGTCCGATGACCCAGTGGGGAAAGGTGGTCGGTTCGATCGCTGGCGGCGTCTTCCCGCGCACCGCCGGATTCAACTCCATCGACTACAGCTTCGTCGAGCCCGAAACCTTGGCCGTCAACTACGTGCTGATGTTCATCGGAGGGGGTTCGGCCGGCACCGCCGGTGGGATCAAGGTCGTCACCTTCGTCCTGCTCGCGTTCGTGATCTGGTCGGAGATTCGTGGTGAGGACGAGACCCAGATCGCGCATCGCCGGATCGGCCCGGCGGTGCAGCGCCAGGCCCTCACCGTGGCCCTCTTGGGGGTGGGCGTCGTCGCCGTCGCGACGATGATCGTCCTGGCCGACACCCCCTACCGGCTCGACACCGTACTGTTCGAGACCATCTCGGCGTTCGGCACCGTGGGGCTGAGCACGGGCATCACCCACGAACTCCCCGAGATCGCCAAGTGGACCCTCATGGTGTTGATGTTCGTCGGCCGCGTCGGGACCATCACCACCGTGACTTCGCTCGCGGTCAACCGCCGCCATCACCGCTACCACCTACCCGAGGAGAGCCCCATTGTTGGCTAAGAGACTTCGCCACCCCAACCGACCCGAATCGACAACCGTCCTGGTGGCCGGCTTGGGCCGGTTCGGCATCGCCTGCGCCACCTCCCTGGTCTCCGCGGGCAGCGACGTGTTGGCCATCGACGAGGACCCTGCCCTCGTCCAGCGGATGGCCGATCAACTGACCCACGTCCTGGTCGCCGATTCCACCGATGAGGAGGCGCTACGCCAGCTAGGCGTGGACTCCATCGAGAAGGCCATCGTCGGCATCGGCTCCGATATCGAGGCCTCGATCATGACGGTCTTGGCTCTGCATCAACTGGGCGTCAAAGAGATCTGGGCCAAGGCCATCACCAAGAAGCACGGCCTCATCCTGGAACGAATCGGCGCTAACCACGTGCTCTATCCCGAGCGGGCCATGGGAGAGCGCGTCGCCCACGCGGTCTACGGCTCTATGATCGACTACTTCGAGTTCGAGGACGGGTTCTCGATCGCCCGTACCTCGGCTCCCCAGATGTCGTGGGGTAGGCCGCTCTCGGAGTCGGTCATCCGCTCCACCTTCCATGTCACGGTCGTGGGGGTGAAACGCCGCGACGTGGACTTCACCTACGCCCAGCCGGAAACGGTCGTCCTCGAAGGCGATGAGTTGATCGTGTCGGGCCGAACACGCCTGGTTGAACAGTTTTGCCGGCTTCCCTAACCGCCGCTCTTGGCAAATGGGCCTGCTGACGTACCGAGTAATCCCACGGTTTGTCACCTGACTCCGCTTGTTACCTGACGCTGCCCGCGGCCATCCTTCATGGCCAGAACCAAGGTTCGTGTCGTGCGGCGGTAATCAAATTACGCGAGATATTATCACAAATCTCAGCGAACTCTCAGACTCCGTCTACCCGAAGGAAAGGGTCGCACAGATTCGCTCAATTCACCTGATTTCTGTCCACGGAAGCGCTACTGTTACTTTGTCGTTGCGGGATCACCTGCCACGATCTTAATGTTTTGATTGATTCCGCGGGCCACTATGGTCCGCCACACTACTGCGCAAGTCGGGGGACCAAAGCAGTGTTTACTTTTACGCGCGACGGTACAGCCAAGCAAAAAGGCGTATCACTTCGATCGAATCCGGACTTCAGCCGCGACTGGTCCAACGATCTTTTACTCACCGGACATGCAGCCCAGCGGGGCCGAGATCAGCGGCCCCGTCATCCGCGCTGGACCCGCAACTACCTCATGGTCTTGGTCCTTATCGACGCTGCGATCGGGGGCGCTGCCGTCATGGTCGTGGGGCCCATCGCGAGCGCCGGACTCGACCTGACGCCCCGGATCGTCTTGGCCGCCGCGATAATCTGGCCCGTATCGATTTTGGCATCCCGCGGTTATCAGCGAGCACTCTTCGGGGTGGGCAACGACGACTTCAAGGGCGCTTTCTCCGCCATGATCAAGATCGTCGTGATCGCATCCTTCTACGAGGCGACAACGCACACAGGAGCATTGCTGTGGCTGATCGGGGTCGCTACGCCGGTGGCGGTCGTGGCCAGCCTGGTCTCGCGCTTCGTCGCCCGCAAGGTCCTGCACGCCTGGCAGGCCCATGGCAAACTGCTACGTGATGTGATCGCCGTGGGCTACCTCGACGACCTCACTCAGCTGCAAAAGACTCTGATAGCGGAGCCACACTGTGGCCTGCGCATCGTGGGTGTCTGCCTGCCAGGGATCGAGCACGAGGACGCCATCAAGACAGACCTTCCCGTGCTGGGCGACCTCGACGACGTCAGCGACGTCGTCCGCCAGCACGGGTGCCACGCCGTCGCCGTCATCAACCGGGTTTCTTCGGAGTACCTACGTCACCTTGCGTGGAGCTTGGAAGGTGAGAACGTCGATCTCCTCGTCCACCCGGGTCTCATGGAGGTTGCCGGGCCCCGGATGCACATCCGCCCCCACGTCGGCCTGCCCCTGCTGCATATCGAGCAACCGCACTTCTTCGGGTGGCGCCGCGTCCTCAAGCGCACCTTCGATCTGACCGCCTCCGGCCTCGGCCTGCTGATGATCAGCCCCCTCCTCCTGGGCTTGGCCCTGATCGTCAAGCTCGGCGATGGCGGACCGGTCTTTTTCCGCCAGACCCGGGTGGGGTTGAACGGCGAGATCTTCCGGATGGTCAAGTTCCGTTCGATGGTCACCGACGCCGAGGCGCGCCTGGACGCCATCCGAGAACTGAACGAGGGCGACGGGCCGTTGTTCAAAATGGAGGACGACCCGCGTATCACCCGGGTGGGCCGCTTCATGCGTCGCTACTCCTTAGACGAGCTACCGCAGTTGTTCAACGTCATGAAGGGCGAGATGTCCCTGGTGGGTCCGCGTCCTCCGCTGGAGCGAGAAGTGGCCAGCTATGGTGACTTCACCCATCGTCGCCTTCTCGTCACGCCCGGCCTGACCGGTCTCTGGCAAGTCAGCGGACGATCCCTGCTGAGCTGGGAGGAATCCGTGCGCCTTGACCTTCGCTACGTGGAGAACTGGTCGCTCAGCTTGGACATGTTGATCTTGTGGAAGACCGCTGGCGCCGTGGTCGGGAAGGCGGGCGCCTTCTAACCGCTCGGCACCATTCGGGTCGGCGCAGTAGATACGCGGAATTCATGGTTCACAGCATGGGCTCGACCGTGAGGCGGCATCCGGATTCCTCCTTGTCTGGCGCGTTTGGGGGAGGCCATCTGCGGCGCACGTTTGGTCCTCGTACGCTGGCCGGACCGTGAGACGAGTCATCTGATCAACGCGATCTCCGCCGACTATCGGCTTTTGGGGCTGATGGCTGCCCATCGACATCTACACTTTCGTTCAAACCAAGTTTCTTTCGGCGGAAGCATCAGCAATTAAGCACTTAAGTCTCCTGGTTTTGATCAACCTGGAGAGCAAATAGCAACCGCGAGCCTTCATACGTCCAGCAACCCAATCGGAACAGGGATTTATGCACGAAGCTTTCATCGGACAGGCACTCACGTGGCCGAGGCACTTTCCGAAGCATTTCCCCATGCTGGCCCCCCAAGGGCTAGTTGGCCGGCAGGCGCGATGACGACGACGAAAGACACCGCGACCCAGCGAACCCCGACACCGAAGACCACGGCACCAGACGACCCATCACGAATCGACACCCGCAAGCGTTACCAAGCCGATCGAGAACTGCCTTGGTGGCCCGTCCTTGCGAGAGACGAATCGGAGCTCTCCTTGGGCCGTTGGAAGCGCGACGCCCGCGGGGTCGCCCTCATCGTGCACAACGATCGGATGCTCAACCACGCCGCATCGACGCCGCCTGATCTCCGCGACACCCAATGAATCTGTCCCGGGCGGAGTTCGCAGCGGAGCTCATCGACAGCGGCCACGCCATACCGACGGGCTCCCCGGGCATTGTGGGGCGTAGCCGAGGCTTCGAATCGGTCGTCAGCGGGCTCAGCGGCGCCCTGCGCTCTCGTGTCGAGAACGACGCACCGGTTGAGTTCTTGAACTTTCCGCCGGTTAGTTCTCAAGCCTTCTTCAAGTTGGCGGACGACGTGAGCCCGTTTGCTCGGCCGATCGGATCCGTACGGGTATCGGTCGACGGGACGCCGGAAGACGAGGTGTTACTCGCCCAGCGGGACCCCGAAGGGAACTGGGCCGCGCAACTCGGGCAATCCGACCTGATGCTCGCGGCCGCCGCATGTCAGCCCGTGTACGGCATTCTCGGAGGATCGACGATCCACCAGCCCCGCCGCTTCGATCTGGTCGGCCAGTGCTTCCGGTACGAACCGTCGGACGATCCGGCGCGGCTGGTGTCCTTCCGGATGCATGAGGAGGTCATCATCGCCGACGCCGAGCGAGCATTGGCTCACCGCGAACGGTGGCTGGGGAAGCTCGTCGATCTCATAGGCGAGGTGGGATTGGAGTTCGAGCTCGAGGTGGCCGACGATCCCTTCTTCGGGCACTCGAGCAAAATGCTGACCGCCCGGCAAGGCGCGGTGTCCCCGAAGTTCGAGGTACTCGTACAGATCAGCGGCGACGGCCCGACCGCGATCGCTTTCGCCGACGCTCACCAAGACCATTTCGGCGTGAACTTCAAGATCTCGTTGCCCGACGAGACCCCCGCTCATTCCGCGTGCGCCGGGTTGGGGCTGGAGCGCGCCACCTTGGCGCTGTTGAGCCGGCACGGCATGGACATCGACGCCTGGCCGAACGACGTCTTGTCCGCGCTCTCACCGTAACCTCAGCGCCTTCGGCGCGGGAGGCGTTCGGTGCATCGAGCGTGATCTCGACGACCTCACTGGCTGGCCACGTCCCGCATGCCCTACACGGGCCGGGGACGCCGTGGCCAGACTTCTGTTGCGGAGTCCGAGGATGGGAAGCTGGAGCTTGCCCGGTCCCCTCTGGGACGCTGACCTCAAGCTCCCCGATCTCCTAGCCCGCGCGACGCGGGGATGCGATGAGGACCCGCTGTCTTGAGTGGTCGACGCGGACGGCTGGCTCCGCGAGGATGGGTGGGGGCGCATCGTGGCCTGCGGCGCGCACTGGTCCGATGTCGACACCAAAGACGAGGAGCGGCACCACGGGGTGCCCGTCGTAGCCGCGAGAAGAGGTGACGGGAGCGTATGTCGGAGGTCGAGTGGTGCACTGAGGTGGGGCAGGTGGAGTGGATCCGGGGACGGCTCGGCCCGTTCGAATCGGGTGAGGTGACTTCGGTCGTGCCGGCCGGTTTCGACGCATACGCTCGGGTCCTGCATCCGGCGCACGACTCCGAGGAGCGTCCGATCCGCTGGTCAGAGGTCGCGGCCCGCAACGGGATCGAGCTGCCTCGTGACGCTCACTTCCCCGAGATTGCGCTGCTGCCCCCTGGCGACGGAAACCAGGCGTGGGACATCGTCGGACCCGAGGAGGGCACGCTCTGCGCCGCAGAGACCACAGCGCTGGTCGACCTCCTGCGTCAGCACACCACGTCCCCCGACCAGTGCTGGTTCTGCTTGTGGGACGGCTACGGGTGGGACTCGACTGCGTCCTACTCGATGCCGTTCCCCATCTCTGACGAGCCTTCGCCAGGAACCGGGCCCGGCGTCTATGACGGCCCCAACGTGGACGTCCGCATGCCTGATCCGCCTCGCGCTCCGCAGGACCCGATACCCCGCGAGGTGCGGGACGGGCCGCGGGTAGAGATGCCGGGGCGTGAGTACTTCCTCTACAAAGGAGAACTCGACGCGGCGTCGGCGTTCGTCGAGACCCAGCAGCAGACGCCCAACCTGTGGTGGCCGACGGACCGTGCATGGTGCGTCGCCAGCGAGCTGGACCTTGCGTGGACCTACATCGGCGGTTCAGCGGACCTGATCGACCACCTCGTCGGGGACAGCCGGATCGATGCGTGGCCGGCCGAGCCGACGGACAACCATCAGCTGCGACTCCCACCGTGGCTGTCAGCTGCCGTCGATGGTGCGGTGTCCCAGGTCCTGGCGGGGCATCCGGGTCGTGTGCAGACCCAGCTCGGCACGGTGACTGCCACCGTGCGTCGCCCACGGCGATGGCGCCACGGTGACCTCTGGACCACGAGTGTCCGCCCCGACGGGTCCTCCGACGGGAGCGGGTGGACCAGACTCGCCGACCGTAATGAGAACGCGCTACGCGAGCAGATCCGCCACCAGCTGGCCTGGGCGGTCATCGACCTCCTCGGATGACCCGGGAGCCACTGCTCATAGCGGTGTGCGACTGTCCCGCAGCACGATCCCGCTATGGTGACGATCGTTCAGCGCATGGGTCCGCAGCAACACTGCGGCCGGAGCGCTGCGCTACCGGCCGCCGTGGGAGGTACATGGGCACGTCCGGCAGTCTCCTATGGAGCGCGTGGACGTAGGTGATCTTGAGCGCGCCGAGGTCGAACTGGCCTCGCTGCTTCGAAAGTGTGAAGCCGTGGTTCGGGGTAGTGCGCTCAGTCGATCGCGGCAAACGCTCATGCCGAATCGAGTTGCGGCACTGCAGACGGCCCTGGAGCTGTGACCCAGGCGAAGTCGCGCCGTGGAACCTGAGGCAATGGCGATTGCGGCTGGGCGGCGTCAATCAGCCGGTCGTCGCGGGGATGGGACCGTGCTCGCGGCGGGCAGCGATGGGGCTGGCCAGTGTCGAGTCGGCTTGTGGCGTGACGTCGTCGCTGGGGCGGCGGGCAACGTGCATACCGCCAGGAACACTGACCGCTCTCGCACGATGGGCCTACGATTGGACGGCTCGGTAGTGAGCCCAAGGCGTCCTGGCACGGTTTGGCTCGGGCGTGGGTTCCGCGATCTCAACCACGCCTGACGCTTCGGCCGGCCCGGGTTCGAGTCGGTGGCCGTCACCGCCTCGGATCCACTTGGCGAGACCCAAACAGCGTGCATGCTCACCATCCGCTCCCTGGAGGGGCGAGAGATCGACTTCTAGCTCTTTAACGTAGTTATACTAGGTTATACTAGCTCTATGAAGACAGCCATCTCGCTTCCCGACGACATTTTCGAGCGTGCAGACCGCCGCGCGAAGGACCTCGGATTGAGCCGGTCTGAGTTTTTCGCCCGAGCGGCCGATAGTTACCTGGACACGCTGGATGCCGGCTCCGTGACCGAGCAGATCGACGACGTCGTGGCTCGGGTAGGGGCCAACGATGAGTCCAGCATGGCGGCCGTGGCGTCGGCCCATCGACTCCTGGGCTCCGAGGACGAGTGGTGATCGAGCGGGGCCTCATCGCTTGGGCTGATCTCGGCCCCGCCATCGGCAGCCGTCCGGCAAAACGCCGACCCGTACTTGTGATTCAGGCAGACGGTTATAACGCTAGCCAGCTGGCAACCGTCCTGGCCGCGGTGATCACTTCCAACACAGCCCTGGCCGCCATGCCAGGCAATGTGTTCCTCCCCTCGTCTGTGACCGGACTACCGCGTGACTCCGTCGTCAACGTAACCGCCCTCATCACACTCGATAAGTCGGATCTCAGCGAGGACATCGGGAACCTATCCGCAGGCCTCCTGCGAGAGGTCGACCGCGGGCTTCGACGTGTGCTGGGTTTGTGAGCTCCTCAAGCAAGATGCCGTACGCCATAGCGAAGCGCGAAAGCTCGCTGGTCATAACATCATCGAAGCCGCGGCTCGGGTATGGCAATCGTTGCGTTCAGAGCGCCGGACTCAACCCCGAGAGTGCTTTGCGCCTGATCTAGGGCTTCCGTGCAGCTGCGGACCCATGGTTTCAGGGGGCTGATATGGCGGTCATGCTTCCGACGTTATCAATCCACGCAAGGACGTTTGACAAGATGGCTGGGTGATCCTAGAACACGCCCTCCTGCCCGTCATTACCGGCCGCGAAGATGACTTCGAGCGGGCCTTCGAACAGGCCCGACCACTCATCTCTGGCATGCCGGGCTTCGGCGGCGTCTCGCTCTCGAGGTCCATCGAATCGCCGAGCACCTATCTGCTCTTGGTCGAGTGGGATCGAGTGGAGAGCCACACTGTCGGATTCCGCGAGTCGGCCGAGTACCAGCGCTGGAAAATTCTTCTCCATCACTTCTACGATCCGATCCCGGTCGTCGAGCACTTCAGGACCGTGTCACCGGCCGACAGCTAGCCTCAGCCGCTCTATTGTCCAGCAGGCTTCGCGGTTCTGACCCACCACGGAGATCGCCTCAGGTCAGCATCTACCCATCCAAGCGTCGGCGCTCCGTCGCGGCTCACCGGGATCCGGATAACCCAGGGTCGACGCGTAACCAGTTCCGATAGCCTCAACAGATCCCCTTTCCAGCTGTGACCACATAGGGACATGCTGGCTGAACCGCTGATCGGAAGTAGCACCATTGGAATGAGGTGGATGATGAGTGTTCTACTGTTCGAGCTCTTGGCTGAGTCGGATTACGTCCACGATCTCAATGTGGAGGCGGGAGCCATGCGCATCGTCGGTGAATACCGCGACGTCTTGGTCAACCTTGAACCCCACCTCGTCGACGAGTGGAGGCTTTCCTCACCGAGGAACAGATTCCTGGCCTGACCGGGCAGCCCGCCGAGAAGCGGCAACAAATCAAGGTCGACTGGATGCCCATGTGGATCGAGGAGCTCGTGGAATCCGACCTCCACGGGGCCCTGGCCCACCTCGGTCTCAAGCGCTTTCGGCGTGGCGGCCTGGGTCTTGACCCGCTCGATCTAGAACCGAAGGACAAGACCCCGCCCCTACCCGCGGGCGAGTATCTCTGGTCCGCGTATCCGCCCGAGGAGTCATGAAGCTTTGCAGAATAGGCAGCGATCAGATCCGAGGTCAGCGACGCCCATACCGACAGTCGATGGACAGCAATAGATGAATACCCTTGCTGCGCGGTAGGGCCAGGGCAATAAAGCGCTACCATCCGTTCGTGGGGATCAACAACTACTTGATCGAGGGCGTCTCCGGTACCGGAAAGACGACCGTCTGTCGGGAACTCCAGCGACGCGGCTACCACGCCATTCACGGCGACCGGGAGCTGGCCTACCAGGGCAATCCCAACACCGGTGAGCCCACCGATGGCGCAACGCACGAGCGCCACATTTGGCGCGTCGACAAGGTGAAAGCCCTCATCGCCAACCGGGACGAGCCCCTGACCTTCTTTTGCGGAGGCTCTAGAAACTTCGATCAGTTCATCGATCTCTTCGACGGTGTCTTCGTTCTCGAGGTGGACCTGCACACGGTGAACAAGCGACTTGACGAACGAGCGGCGGACGAGTTCGGTCACACCAGCGACGACCGGGAGCTCATCCTGCGGTTACACCGCACTAAGGAGGACGTTCCACGCCACGCGACTGAGATCGACGCCACCGTCCCGGTCGTGCGCGTCGTCGACGACATTCTGGCGCACTGTGTCGAGCAGACCACTTAGGTTGGCCAAAACCTGGTCATGACAGCGTTGAAGACGAGGAGCCAGCTGTCACGAACTGCGAGATTTTTGAGGAACGACACGACAACGCCCAAAGCGACGCAATGGTGACCGGCTCACTCGGTGAGGAGCGTGTGCTCGACGACGATCGCCTGGCCTTGCAGTTCTTGAGCGAATCGCTCGACCGATGGCGGGTCGGTTTTGGTTGAGTGCAGGAGGGTGAGGGTTCGCGAGCCTGGGTCGGGAGGGCCGGTGTGGAGGCGCACGGACCCGTGGGGTTGGTAGTTGAGCGTCAGCGCCGGGATGATCGCTGCGCCGAGGCCTGCGGAGACGAGGGCGAGCATCGTCGAGGTGTCTTGGCCGATGTGGCGTACATCGAGGGTGAGGCCATGGGCGGTGGCGACGCGTTCAAGGGCACGGCGGGCAGCGTGGGTTTTGGGCAGCACCCAGGGTCTGGCCAGTAGGGCCGCGGGATCGTCGACCGACCAGGTGTGCGGCACCACGATGCGACACGGGTCGCGCATCAGCTTCGTCTCATGGATGCCGGCTGGTCGTGCAACATCGTTGGTGACAGGTTGCTCGCTGAGGAGGAGGTCCAACTCGCCGGCGACGAGTTGTTCGAGCCCCTCAGCCTCATCGACCTCAAAGATCCTGGGATCGATGCCGGGTTCAGCCAGTGAGAGCGCGAGGACCGCCGGCGCGACGAGCCGGTTGATCACCGCCGCGAAGCCCCCAACACGGACGACGCGGTTGCGGTGCTCTTTGAAGCGGTCGATCTCCCGCTCGGCGCTGGCCAGTGTTGCCGCAAGCTGTTCGGCGTGATCGGCAAGGGCCCGGCCAGCTGTGGTCAGGGTCAACGTTCGCCCGCCCCCGCGACGACTACGGTCGACCAGCGCAACGCCTGCCTCGGCCTCCAGTTTGGTCAAGTGTTGGGAAATGCCGGACGGGGTCAGGTGCAGCGCGCGAGCCGCCGGCAGCACTCCGCCGGCGCGGTGTACCGCCCGCAGCACGAGGAGGCGGTGAGGATCCAAGGACATTCATCTACACTAGTTCACAGATGCAGAAGAAGTCGCTTTCACTTACTCAGTGGGTCGGGCAGCCTGGGGCTATGCAGCACCGAATCGACCACACCACCACGACTCATGCGCCCCTCTCGGGCGAGCTGGAGGGCGCCGATCTGGGCCGGTCCATCTCCGAGGTGCGCGAGGGGGTGGACGCGTTGGCCGAGCGCATCGACACCCTCGCCCGCTTGTGCGCGGCGCCCGGTCTGGGCGAGCGACTCGTCGTCGAGGAGGGACCCTTCGTCGGGGATGCACCGGCGGCGCTGGAGACGTGCCGCCAATGGCTTGAGCGTTCACGCGAGCTGCTTGCCTCCCCCGCACAATCACTGGCCCTGGCCCACGTCGCGGCAGGCGGATTGGCCAGCAAATGGTAGTTCGGCCTCCTCTACGGAGCCCCAGCCGGGATGAGCGTAGAGGCGCCCAAATGGGGCGACCGTCTCGACCCGCAGGAACATACCTACGCTTGTGCTCCCGGCCCCTGCGCTACCAGCTTTGAGACGGATCCAAACCAGTATCTCGATGCCTGATTCGGACCGGTTGGCTGCGCTTCGTCGCGGCGACGCGGACGATCGCCACCCACGATTGCGAGCCATGCGGACGGGGTTAGCGGCGGTGGTCCTTGGGGTGGCGTGCCGTCCACGCGAGATAGGCGACGCGGACGATCGCCACCCACGATTGCGAGCCATGCGGACGGGGTTAGCGGCGGTGGTCCTTGGGGTGGCGTGCCGTCCACGCGAGATAGGCGCCGAGGACACCCGAGGCCGTAAGCCCAACCCCCATCAGGGGCTCTTCCCATCTGCCCCACCGCTGCTTGTCGCTCGCGGCCAGCTCGCCGACTCCCTTGATGAAGGTGGCCGCGATGATGCCCGCCACGAGCCGGTTTCCCACGCGCTCGAGTCTTCCCATCAGCGGGTCCAGTTCAGCGGCACGCAGATGCACCTCCACGCCTGAATCGTCGATCAGCTCGAAGAGTCGGCGCAGGTTCCCCGGAAGTTCGATCGCCAGCTCTGCCGCATCGCGACCTGATCTGGCGAACAGCTTGGCGAAGGTGCCGGCCGAGAACTGACTCATCGCCAGCCGCCGGGCGTACGGCCGCAGGAGCTCCCCCAGATTGAACTGTGGGTCGAGCTGTATCCCGATCCCTTCGATCATCAGGATGAATTTGATCAAGATCGGGACGTCTCGCGGCAGCTGAAGGTGATAGTTCCGCAACAGCCGCAGCAGGTGCCTTATGAGGGAGCCGATGTCGACCTCGCCTATCCGTCGTCCCTGGTAGAGGGACATGAACTGCGTCAGGTCGGAGCGAAGTCGGCTGCGGTCCACCTGCCGCTTGACCACCGAAAGATCCAATAAGGCCTCACCCACCCGGGCGGGATCGTGACTCGTCAAGGCAGCCAATAGGGCGCCGAGCTGGCCACGCAGCGCGTCGTTCACCTCACCGACCATGCCGAAGTCGATCAAACCGATCCGCCCGTCGGGCTCGATGAACACGTTGCCGGGGTGCGGGTCGGCGTGGAAGAACCCGTCCTCGAACACCATCGTCAGCGCCAATCCGGCCGCCCGCTTCGCCAGCGCCTGACGGTCGATGCCCGCGCGGTCCAACGCGTCGAGATCGTTCACCTTCACCCCGGCCAGTCGCTCCAAGGTGAGCACCCTCGAGGTGGTCGTGTCCCAGAAAATCCGGGGAATGTGGACGTGGGGATTCTCGCTGAAGTTCTGGAAGAAACGCTCGGCCCTTCTCCCCTCCTCGAGGTAGTCCAGCTCGGCACGCAGGCTCTGGGCAAACTCCGAAGCGAGACCGATGAGGTTGTAGTCGGCAGCGGCGGGCCAGCGGCGGCTGGCCTGATTCGCCAGGTTTTGCAGGATCTCCAGGTCCGTCTCGATGGTAGAGATCACCTCCGGCCTTCGAACCTTGACCACCACCGGGGTTCCGTCGTGCAGGGTGGCCGCATGGGCCTGCCCAATGGAGGCACTCGCCAACGGAGCCAATTCGAACTCGGCAAACAACTTCCCCACGCCCGCCCCCAGCTCCTGCTCGATCAGCGACTGGATAACCGACGTCGGCACGGGTGGCGCGTCGTCTTGCAACTTCGACAGCTCCGCCAGATAGTCGGGTGGCAACAGGTCGGAGCGCGTCGACAACACCTGCCCGAGCTTGATGAACGCCGGCCCAAGTTCCTCCAGGGCCAACCGCAGATGCTCGGGGGTCCGGTACGGGTCTCCCCTGCGCTGGTGCCCCAGCAGCCCGCGATGAAAGGGCACCCACCTGCCCAGCCCGGTGACACCGACAACAAAACCCAGTCCATGGCGGGCAAGGACATCGCCGATCTGCCGGTATCGCGCCACACGCTCGTTCACGCCGTCGACCTCTCATCCTCGAAGAATTCGCCGCCCCCACTCGCCGTCAATCTACGTCGCCTCGGGCCTCGACCCGCTCGCCCGCTTGAATCAGCCGGCAGCCAACCAATAGTCGCCCGCTTCGTCCCAGGCGGTAGCGACCGCCTGGTCGCCGATCGGGCTGTCCACATCAGGGACGCCGGATTCGTGTTTGATAGTACCCCAAGGGGGTATCCATCACGGCGGTTGGCGGGCGGCTGCGTGTGTCAAACGCTCCCTGGTTAACGCACTCGGGGCGACGCACTTCGTCGGGAAGGCGGCACCTTCACTCGGTCATTAGGAGATCACGAGAAGGAACTCCACCTGTGGTCAATGTCGTTGTAGCTGAACTGCAGGGCTTGTTGGATCCAGGGCGGATTCCCTGGTGACACAAGGGTCGAAGTCAGCCAGGCCTCGGCCCGAGCACGGGGACAAGGGTGTTCGCATCTTGATGGTGGTGTCGATAGTGACAGCTGGGGTCTGGTTTCTCGTACATTCCTACCTGCTCCGAATCGTCGGCTCCAGACAGGCCTGCCCGTTTGGAGGCCGTTGCCTGTTTTCATTGGGCCGATCCGTTTCCCGCCTTCTCCGGTGACCAGACCTGCCTTGAACCAGGGCTGCCCTCAGGTTGGTGGGGCGAGCGGGGCTCGAACCCGCGACCCAGGGATTATGAGGACCAACTGAGCGGCACGCTTCGAGGTGCAAGCCCTTGTCAGGTGGACTATTGGCTACTGGGCGGTTTGCACTAACTGGCATCAGCTCTGCATTTGCCGTGCCACGGTTGGGCCACGTAAGGCAGAGACCCACCTTTAGGGCCAGAAGTGGCTTGAAAGGTCCTCATTCGCGACGTTATGCGCAGGTGAACCGCTCCCCTTAGGCCAAAAGCTTGGCACCCTTAGCGCGATTGCACTTCCAGCACAGCGTCTGAAGGTTTTCAGGTACGCTGAGCCCGCCCTTTGAAACAGGCATGATGTGGTCAACCTCGAGAAGCAGGTGGGGCTCGGCGGCCAGCGAGACTCCACAGTTCAGGCAGGCATGGTTGTCGCGGTCCTTAATGTGCCTGCGCAACGCCGTTGTCATCAGTGCACGCTGCCCAGCAGCAGACTTTGCCCAGCGGATCTTGTCGACGAGGACGGCGGAGAGTGCTTCAAGCGTCGGCGTGTTGAGTTCGATGGCCGATTCCTGGCTGCTGTTGCCACCAGCAGAGGTGTACTGGAACTTGTACAGCGGATAGGGCACCTGGATGGGCGATAGGTGAACGCCAACCTGACTCCAAAACTCTTCGCTGTAGTGCTTGAGGATGAACGGCGGCGGATTGATCGTTCGAGTGATGTCCTCCTCGCGCTCCATAACATTGGCGACAGCTTCCTCCAGCCGCGAGATGCTGTCAGCGACGCGCTGCACGTCGGCGAGAGTGTTTTGATCAGCCTTAATTTCGAAGTACTTCATCATGTATTTGACTGGGTCAACGCTCGCGTTGCGAACCACTTGTAAGGACGCGTTGTGGACGTGCGGGGTGAAGACGGCGACGTTACGGTCGCGCCGATATTTCCATGCGGAGGTGTTCTCAAATGAGGCGAGGTGAGCGTACTCCCCCGTTGATGAGGATCCGAGCTCGAACGAACCCTGAGCGCGGATCTCCGCGACGTAACAGACGACACCGTTGTGCTCAGCAACCAAAGAGGCGATCTGCGACTTCAGCATCTGGAAGTGCTCAGACGCGAAGTAACGGTTCTTGCGAATGGTACGAACGATGGGGCTCGCGACGAGGATCGCGAATAACGCGATCAGCGTCAACAGGAAGCTGCCGGTAGCCGCCGGGACAATGATCAATGCGGCGAGAAGCAGGAGAATGAGGACCAGTATGGGCAACGGGCGAGTCCTTCTGGGCTTGAGGTTCGGCAGGGATACGGGTGAGTGGCAACTTGGCGGCCTCTCATTGCCGACATAGTACGAGTGATCGGCTCTCGCCGCGTGGTTTGCGAGCAAGTGCTCCCTGCTTCCGCAACTTTACAAGCCCGGTAACGGGGTGCCCGGTGGCGAAGCGGTCGGCGGAAACCTAAGGGCGATTGCCGTTCAGCGAGGTGGCGGGCCGAGGAGGACCAATTAGCTGAGGTGTTGCTGATCCTGGGCCGGAAGGCCTGCGCTTGGGCTGAGATGCGGGCGTTGACCGAAGGACGTGGTGGAAGTCCCGACGCCGGGCTCTTGATGCCGGGGGTCGACACTGGGGAGGCTACGGCTCGATACCACGCCGTCCTGTTGAACCAAAGGTTTAGGAATGATCCCAAGGCGAGAGTGGAACGGTTCGCAATGGCTCGCAACCGTCACGAACTACCTAGTCAGCTGTGGTATCAGTGAAATTTAGACTTGCAGCGGTTTGGCTCCGGTCTCAGGCGTTTCCGGCCTCAGTGCGGCCTGAATGCAAATATGGTGCCAGCACGCGCCCGGTGTAGTACCGTCGACGCGGTGAGCATACCTAGCGCTTCGGCGGTGAAGAAGGCTGGTAGTACGCTCCGCAAGCATTTACGTGGCGAACCGGTGGACCAGGGGTCAGTGGAGGCAGCTATCACTGTGGTCCAGTTGCACAGAGCCGCGCACCAGAAGCCTTTGGTCACGGCGAACAACGGGTTGAGGTCGATGGCCCGAACGGTTGGATGTGACGCCCAGGTCACACAACGTCTCAAGCGGATGTCTACAATTTTTGACAAGCTAGAACGACAACCCAACCTCGCGTTGAACCGGATGCAAGATGTCGGTGGGTGCAGAGCGGTAGTTGAGACGCTTGAGGATCTGTGGAAGCTCCGAGACCACATTGTGAAGATTCACCCGCCGATCGGTGAAAACGACTACGTTGCGAAGCCCAGGAGCTCAGGCTATCGAGGGGTGCATTTGATTTTGCTGTACGGCCAGGAGCAGAAGCCCGTCGAGGTGCAGCTTCGGACCCTACCGATGCATGCATGGGCCATGTTGGTAGAGAGGTACTCTGGTGCTGTGGGGGTGAACTACAAGCAAGACGGTGACAGCGAGTTTCAACAGATGGCCCAAGCCCTGTCTCAAATTCTGGCTGCAGACGAGGTTGGTTCACCGGTGTCGGGTGAGCTGATCGATACGTACAATATTTTGACCAACGTTCTTTTTCCCGAAGTCTAGGAGTTGTTATGTCGAGTGTAATCCAACACTTTTTGCTGGTATTTGACCACTTGCAAGGCAAACTTCAAGGCGTGGAGCGGTTCGGCTCGGACGCGAAGAAGGCTGTTGCGAGGTATGAGGAACTCGAGAAGCAGTTCCGGCACGAGCAGTCGATGGACATCGTGCTCGTCGGCTCGGACTCACTCGAAACCGTTCGCGTCACTCATGCGAACTATTTCGAACAAGAGACCAGTTCTATGGTGGGTATCGAACAATACTTGCGCAAGGTATCTGACCTTCACGGCAAGGTTGCTTCCAAATAGTGTCCGCGCAGGCGTGAGCTTGAAGACATGACGTCGCGAGGACCGGCCCGCAGCGTAGCGAGGACACGGACCGCAGCAGCGCGAGCGGAGCGAGCGCTCTTGACTAAGTAGAGGCAGATTCGGCAACGGCAAGCGCCGAATCATAGGACGAGGTAGAAGATTCGGACAACGTAGATAACCGCCAACGATTCTGCCATGGTGGAGAAGTGCACGAAGCCTTATGCTGCTCCCAAAACCTAACCCGACTTGTATGTTTGTGGGTGCCAATGAGTGAATGCGCCTCGGCAGAGGGTATAATTAACCATGCCTTCATTTGAGCCAACGCCGGGAGACAGCCCGCTATTCTCGTTTAGTGAGCTTCTTACGATCATGGGTTTGGTGATAGCAGTTATCGCAATTGTGGTAACGGTTTTCGTTACTCGCACGTATGGTACTCGGCGAAGCCAGTTGATAGTAGACACCAGAAATGTCAAAAAGATAGCTATTTGTCTGAGGATGCCCGACGGTAAAGAGGAAATTATTGAGCCTGACCCTCCGATTCAATACATCGTTCAGGTGCGACTAACGAATAAAGGCCCGCAAGACGTTACTGTTGATGCTTTCAATGGGGTGCCATTGTCACTAAGTCTAGGTGCGTCAACTACCGGGATCCTAACAAGTAATACATTAATCGGTCTTGACTTAAAAGGTAAGCAAGCGCGGTTACAGCCGAGGCAAATACCCAGGGGTACCATTTGGCAATGGGAGATTCACACTATGGAAGAGTATCCATACTTGACTGTCTCATCCCCGATCACCAACGTCGATGTCAAGGTTCGACAGTACCCCGATTCAACTGGGAATGGAGCAGCTTTTGGCGAGTTCGGCTTTAGTGGGTCTCAAGATTGGTGGAAGGGCCGTGTACTACGTTATTAGTATTGTTGTCGGTGAACGATAGTTGAGTGAGCCCGACAATGACCGAGGGGTTTGTTCTCTCCTTACTCTGTGGCTGTTCTAGAAATCATGATCGTTAGTGTCGTGGCCTGGTGAGGTAGCCCGATATGTGTTTAGGGCGCGTCGACGCTAGATACCTTTGGAGCGGTATGGACAGTTGATGAGTCTAGTCAACGTTTATCTTATACGAGGATCTCGGTGATGGTGACGAAGGGTGCTGTCGCGCCAGGTGTGTCGAAGCTCCTCACCTCGCTGGGCTGTTTTGGCGTAGCCGATGCAACGAACCTTCGCTGCTCCGGCCGCCTGAACGTCGGATACGGAATCGCCTATGAGGACGGTATGGGGTGGTGATGCGTGTAAGAGCCGAAGTGCACTAAGGATCGAATCGGGCTCAGGCTTCATCTGTTCTGGATGGACGAAGGTGCGGCCTACGGTCTGCGAAATGAGGTGTTCAAGGTTGTGGTCATTAAGAAATTGTGCGGTCGCAGATACATGGTTGTTGCTGACGATGGCGGGCTGCCCGGTGTTTCATGTTGTTGAAGAAGCTGCTCCAGCAGTAGGCGTACTTTGCTGGACGGCAGCCAACTCCCCGTCGATACGGGCTTGTTCGATCGCCGGCATCGATTCGAGACAAGGTGGCGTAGGCCCAATGAAGGATGAGGAGAGGATCCGGGGTATTGCTGTACCGGTTAGGAAGCTTCACCGACTTGGGTAGCGCTGATCTCATTCGATCAGCCACGCGGATGTTTTCGACCATCGGTGAATAGGTGCGTTACGGGGCCGTCGAAGTCCAGGAAGACATGGGTGCTGTTGAGGAGAGTCGCAGCGGGCCTATGTGCTGTTGTTCACTGACTGGGTTGCCACGGTGTTGCGACCGTGGTCCAGGTGGACTCGAACCACCGGCTTGCTTCGATGACAGAGAGGTGGTCGGTGGTGTTGGGGTCTCCCTGATCGGACCCAGACGGGTAAGCGTAGGAGTCCCTGGGTTCCGGGGCGGTAGGCCTCACCGGGGTTCATCGGCTTGATTCGCGGCAGTAGGTCGAAGCGGAGCGGCCATGCGATGCCCGGCGGAGAACTAACGGGCGGCGGACACCTGTCACTTGATCCAAAATTCGATCTCACTTAGAGAGGTGCTGCTGTCGCGCTCACGACCGTCACTTGCGTAGACGCTCGTAATTCTCAATCGAAGAACATCTGTCGGTGGCATGTCATGTCTGAGAAGGACTTCTTGGAAATAGGCGAAGTGATCCTTCGAGGCCAAATCGGCGAGTGATCCCGTCGTCAATACCTTGCTGTCTGCTCCAAGAAGTTCGAACGACCTAACTCGGCCATTACTCCGGTACAAATCCCAAGTAAGATCGTAGCCATTCGCGATGCAAAGCAGCCTTAGCCTTTGTGGCTCACTGAAATGGAACTCGATCCATTCACCCTGACCGAATCCTTCGACGCCCTCGACCCAAGCGGTTCCCGTGTCTCCATCTGTTACCATTTCCGCCGTGTACTCGAGGTGGCGACCATCTTTGACATCCTCAGGTGGGTGCTCCGAGCTAGACTTCACCAGAACTGGCACTACGCGCTTGAGGTCACGCGAGTCATTACATGTCGCCTCCCGAAGTGCGCTAACGACATTCTGCGCGATCCACGGTACGAGGCTGGCTGATGCCACTGCGACAACGAGTGCAAACCCGATCCCTTGAACGAGTGATTTCCAAAACCAGGGTTCTCGCTGGCTGGATTGAACGGCCTCACCGTGACGTTTCGACTCCGGCGGCGGCGTGTTCAAGATTTCTCCGTCTGAGCGATGGCCATACGGGAAACAGTAGTCCTGCCCCAATGTCTGCGACAGGCACACCTACGTTGCCAACACCTCGAACGTTTATACCGAGGCGAACGCTTTCCGCACGGCTCCGCAGATAGGATGGATGCCGTGGTCGGATTGTTGGTCCGTCGGACTGGGCCTCCGCGACGGACCTTGTTTCCTACGAGTGGGTTGACAGACTGAACACTTGCGAAGCTCGTCCCGCCTAGACCCGGCTGTCAGAGCCTGCCTGGCTTGTGCAGTCGTGGAGCGGTCGGAGTCGTGGGGCATGATGAGCCTATGGTGAGCGTGGAGGAAGCGTTGGCGGTGCTCGACGAAGATCGGCGGACGCACTCGCTGGCGGTCGGTGCGAAGGCTGCTGGACGCGTCGATCTGGTGGCCGCCGAGTTGAGAGACGATCTGGCGACGGCAGCGACCCTGCACGATGTGGGTTATGCGTGCCGGGATACTGGTTTGCACGCTCTTGATGGTGCGCGGTTCTTGAAGCGCGAAGGATTCTCGCCGGTGATCTGCCGCTTGGTGCTGTGCCACACGGCCAGCCATGTGGAGGCAGAGGAGCGAGGTCTCGACTTGGCGTTGTTCGAAGATTTCGCGGTTGATGCTGACCTTGGGCGCGCGCACCGCGTGCTGTGGTGGGCCGACCTAACCACCGGGCCTCAGGGGGAGTCGGTCACCGTTGAGAGGCGGTTGACCGAGATCCAACGGCGTTACGGCCCGGATGATGTGGTGAGCCGGTTCATTCGCAGAGCCGAGGCCGATTTGCTGGAGGCTGGTCAATCCCCCGTTGGGTCGATCCACGTCTGATCGGGGTGATCGAGCCCCCACCTGATCCGCTTGCGCTGGCTCCGATCCATCGGCAATGCGTCGATCTGATCGACGGGGATCCACTCGACCTGTAGCGACTCCTCGCTGGGTGTCGGTTGCCCCGAGACGTATTCGGCACGAAAGACGATAGTAAACTCCTGGCGCACCTCGTCGTCGCTGGTGTAGTGGATCAAGTGGCGAGGATCGGTGAAAAGCCCCACAAGTCCCACGGGGCGAACGGTGACCCCGCTCTCCTCAAAGGTCTCTCGGACCGCAGTCTGGGGCAACGACTCCCCCGGATCATGAGCGCCCCCAGGCATGGCCCAGTTGTCGTTATCCGACCTGGAAATCAAGAGCAACCGATTGTCGCGCAGGACAAACGCAGAGGCACTGGGAACAACGCTGTTGGCGGGCGGGGCTGCTGGATCATCGAAGTAATCGATACGGCGGCTCATGCTCACCAAACTACAGGGCTAGCGGTTTCCCACACACGCTCGTAGGCGGCGGCATAGTAACCAAACAGGTTGCCGGTGGGGACTCGGCGGAGATGGAAAACCGGCGATTCTGCGGCCCACAGCCCGTAAGTGTGTGGGTTAACCAACATGGTCTCGTCGGCGCGGTACACGCTGGCGTAGAGCGTGGTTTGGTGGGTGCGGATCTCCACCCCGGCCACGTCGGAGATCTCCGCCAGATACTCCAACGTGGCTGTGCAACGCTGCGGTAGTGATTGCTTTCGTTCATCGCGTCCCCGTTGAGCCACGGCGAAGCTAGAGGGATCGCCGACGAGGAGACGAACTGAGACACCAGCAGCGGCCTTCGTGCGTGCCACGTCGAGGAAGTTGTGGCTGTCGATGAGGAAAGTTCCGGCGTAGACGAGGACATCAATTTGTGTTCCAGCCTGATCGAACATTGACGACCAAACATCACCGGGGATACCGCCACGGGTGGGCCACACCTCCACGATCTCGCTCATGGTGGATGCTTTGGCCTCGCGAGAGTCAATCAGGCGGGGCCAGAAATAGGTCTCCTCCTGGCCCAGGACGTGGGCAACACGACGCCGGACCCTCGCATGCGGCAACCGGTCCTGACTGATCCAGCGCTGGACGCTCTTCGGGTCGACCTCGACCCTGCTAGCTAGGTCGTCCCTAGTGAGGTTCGCGCCGATCAAGGCATTGCTGAGTCGGACATTCATAGGACCATCATAGGCATACAAGTGTCCAAAAGTGTCCCGTTCGGGTGGTTTAAACGCCCCTAAGTGTCTAGCAGTCTTGTAGTCATCTGCAAATGAGGAGATCTACCAAGAGGAGGAAGCAATGACTGTTCAGATGAGAGATCAGGTTTCGTCGGAGGTCGAGGTAGTCGAGCCGGACGTGACCGGCGCTGTTCGTGCTGGTGATCGGTCGATGGTGGAGTTTATGGATGAGTCGGTGATCGGTGTGGCGGCTGACTTCTTGATCACCGGGATCAACAGTCGGGGGTCGTCGTGGATGCGGCCCAAGCTTCCGCCGTGCCCAGACTGCAACGGGTGGCTGATGGATATCCGGTGCGATTCCCGGGAGCAAGGGGATGACACGCCGGGGCCGTGTCTGAGTTGC
>JBBSOW010000025.1:0-36276 GCA_038259365.1 Propionibacteriales bacterium | reverse complement strand
CCGTCGTCGAGACTCTGTTCGGAAGTGAAGTGCATGGTCTTTCCTCTCAGGAGTGCCGTTGACGGCGCTCCTGGCGACCTATCGCCCGACCGTGACTCCAGAGGGGAGCGCCCACGTCGATACGTTCACGGGTACCACCTCCTCGTTCTCTTGCACGTCTTCCGGCATTCTAAGCCTCCCTGCGGTCGTCGTCTATAGCAATACCGGTGTTCGCAACCTCGTCCCACCCGGCGCGATCCTGCCGGTCCAGTGTGACGCTCTGGCCGGCCGGGCGGGGCCGTTGTGATGGTGGTCTCGGCGATATTGTCGTATCTGAGTGCCGCCCTTCGTGGAGTAAGTGAGCGACCCCGACCGGGGCGCCGCAGCCGGGGAGCCACGACGTGGCCCTGGTACCGACGAGAGGAGACGACAGTGTCAAAATATCTGATCGCATTCAACGCTGAATGGGTGCCCGACCACACGCCAGACGAGCTACACCGCAAGAGCGCGGCGTCGCACACGTTGCTTGAGGAGATGAAGGCGGACGGCGTCTTTGTGTTCGCGGAAGGGGGGATCGATGCCTCGACCGCGGTCTGCAGTGTTGTGAGCAAGGACGGACATCCGGTCTTCACCGACGGGCCCTACGTCGAGTCCAAGGAGCACCTCGGCGGGTTCACCGTCGTGGACGTGCCGGACGAGGAAGCGGCTCGCCACTGGGCTGGTCGGCTGGCCGTCTCGCTGGACTGGCCGCAGGAGGTGCACCGGTTCCCCTCCGGTGTGCAGGAGATCATCGAACGTCAATCGCCGGAGAGTGAGTGACATGGCTCGATACCTGCTGTCGGTGTTCGGACCGGCCGAGCGCAACGAGTTCGGCGACTATCCCTCCAAGGAGGCGATGCCGGAGGCGTTCGCTGACACCGGTGCGTTCAACGAGATGCTGGAGCGCAAGGGGCACTTCGTCTTCGCCGACGGCTTGGAACCGGCCACCACCGCCACCACCGTCGACGGACAGGGAGAGCGGCCGATCATCACCGACGGGCCCTACCTCGAGACCAAGGAGTATCTGGGCGGCTTCTGGGTCATCGAGGCCGCAGACCTCGACGAGGCCCTCGCCCTGGCCGCGCAGGGGTCCAAGGCGTGCCGCGGCAGGGTCGAAGTGCGTCCCTTCCAGTCCGCGGAATCCATCCAGGCGCTGCTGGAGTCGTGACCGAGTCCCCGGTCGAGGATGCGATCGCCCGCGCCCACCACCAGGAGTGGGCGCGGGTGGTCGCCGGCCTGGCCCGGCGATTCGGCGACCTCGACCTTGCTGAGGAATCGGCAGCCGAGGCGTACGTCACTGCGGTCGAGCGGTGGCCGCGCGACGGCGTACCGCCCAACCCCGGCGGTTGGCTCACCACCACCGCCACGCGCAAGGCCATCGACCGGTTGCGTCGGGATTCCCATCGCGACGCCAAGCACCAGGCCTTCCAGATGTTCTTCGACGACCTTCCCGAACCGACCGGACCGGTAGAGGACGACCGGCTCCGGCTGGTCTTCACCTGCTGCCACCCCGCCCTCGCGATGGAGGCCCGGGTGGCGCTGACCTTGCGCCTGCTCGGCGGGCTCACCGTCGCCGAGATCGCCCGCGCCTTCCTCGTCCAGGAGACCACGATGGCGCAACGGATCACCCGCGCGAAGGCGAAGATCAAGGCGGCGCACCTGCCCTACCGCGTGCCGTCGGCGCGGGACATCGACGAGCGGCTCGCCGGTGTGCTCGCGGTGGTCTACCTCGTCTTCAACGAGGGCTATCTGGCCAGCGCGGGAGACGACCCGCTGCGCGCGGACCTGACCGACGAGGCCATCCGCCTCGGACGCCTGCTGCGCGCCCTCCTCCCCCAGGACGGGGAGGTGACCGGTCTCCTCGCCCTGATGCTGCTGACGGACGCCCGACGGCAGGCGCGCCTGTCTCAAACCGGAGAGCTGGTGACCCTGGACGAGCAAGACCGCGGCGCATGGAACCGAGACCTCATCGCCGAGGGTCACGCCCTGGTCCGTGAGCGGATCGCTGTGGTCGCCGCCGGCGGGGAGCCACCGGGGCGATATCAACTCCTGGCCGCGATCAACGCGGTGCACACCGACGCGCCATCCGCGCGCGATACCGACTGGTCCCAGATCGTGGTTCTCTACGACCGGCTGGCGGCGGTGGATCCCTCGCCGATCGTGGCTCTCAACCGGGCGATTGCGCTCGCCGAACTCGACGGTCCCCACCTGGCGCTCGCCGAATGCGACCGCCTCATCGACACCCTCGGCGGCTATCACGCCTTTCACGCCGCGCGCGCCGACCTCCTGCGGCGGGTGGGGCGCAGCGGCGAGTCGTTGGCGGCCTACGATGAGGCCATCCGCCTCGCCGGCAACCCGGCAGAGCGGGCCTACCTCACCCGCCGTCGCGACCAACTCGTCCGCTGACCCTGACGTCCGCCCCTCGGCAGCGCGGGGCCCGCAAGGTGACTCATTCGATCGTGGTCGACGGTGGCGCCCGAACCATGGCAGCGCTTCTTCGACAGATGACACTCCACGGTGCGCGGTCCTCAGGCCCTTACGCTTTTACGCATGGACCTCACGAACACCTTGGAGGAGATGCGGCGGCCGTTGCGAGGGTACTGCTACCGCATGCTGGGTGGTGCCTCGGATGCCGAAGACGCGGTCCAGGAGACCATGCTGCGGGCGGTCAAGCACGCCGACCGCTTCGACGCCGGGCTCGGACCGCTGCGCCCGTGGGTGTTTCGCATCGCCTCCAACGTCTGCATCGACATGCTCCGCGCCAGGGGACGCAGGGCCGTGGCCATGGATCTCGGGCCCGCCGCAGAGGCCGGCGCCCCGCTGGATGAGACGGCCGGCATCCTGGACACCACCACGGTGGCGGTGAACAGCGCGCTGCAGCGGGCCCGGGCCGCCCTCGCCGAGCACAGCCGCTCCCCCACCGACCCGCTGGATGAGACCGACGAGGCGCAGCGCGTCCTGCTCGAGACGTCGCGGAGTTGAAGGCCGTGATCCGCGCGGATGTGCGGAGCTCGATGCCGCCGTATCCGTGGTGGGTCCAGGGGCGCGACCTCCTCGCCGAACTGATGGCGACCGGGGTGTGCGACGGTGCCCGGCTGATGCCCACCCGGGTCAACGGCTCCCAGGCTTCGGCCAGTACCGCCCCGACGACAACGGGATCCTCCGGCCGTTCGGCATCGTGCTGGTGGAGGTTCGCGACGGCGCGGTGTGCCACGTCGCCACCTTCGTCGGCACCGGCGACCGGTTCGCCGAATTCGGCCTGCCACCCCACTGCCGCTCGACGACATGGACGCCCACCGATGAGTTTTAGGGCCGACAGCCGTAGAGGTCCGTGAAGGGAATCCCCACACTTCCCCACACTAAGGAGCGTGCCCGATGCCCAGCGCCCACCACGACACCCTGTATGCCGCCCCCGTCGCCGAGCGTCGCCGCTTGATCACCGTCTTGGAGGGACTCACGCCGCGGGACTGGGACCGGGCCGCCCTGTGTGACGGCTGGCGGGTCCGCGAGGTCGTCGCGACCTCAGCATGGCCACCGGTACTCGGGCCGGGCCGTGATCCGCGGCGTCCTCGGAGCGCGCGGCAACTTCAACCGCTTCGCCGACCGCGCAGCCCGACACGACGCCACGCTGATGGCCGAAGGTGACCTGATGCAGTCGCTGGCCGGGAATGTGGAGAACCCGTGGCGTCCACCCGGGGGTGGCTCAAGGCCGAGCGCCTCGCTGATCTCGAGGCCGTGGATGACTTCGTGGCTAAGTGCCCCCGCCGGACGTCCGCCGGGTGAATCGCAGAAGGGACGTCATGACGACACCACTGGATGAACTCCCCAAGGTCGGGGCACCAGCAACCCGAGCACTCACCGCCGCCGGCTTCACGACCTTGCACGAGTTGATCGACGCGGAGCAAAAGCAACTCGAGCAACTCCACGGCGTCGGGCCCAGGGCTTTGCGCATCATCGACGAGGCATATGTCGGCCTGGGGAACAAGGCCGCGGCGCTGCTGCATTCGCTCACCCACAACCGCGGGCTCGTGCATGGCAGCCAACGCTTGGCTCTGGCCGCGACCATCGCATTTCTAGGTGTCAATGGGCACAGGCTCACCCTGTCCAACGATCAAGCCTACGAACTGGTCATGAGCATCGCCGTTGGCGACCTGGATGAGATCGCTGGCATCGCGGAGCGAATCGCAACGGCACGCTGGTGATCCGTCAGACAGCTCATCCTGCGGATCGGACGACATCCGTCACCCGGAGTCGTTGCTTCGCTGAGCGGTCGCACCTCGCGGCGGCCGGGTTGCTCCAGACTTCTCACTACCTCGTCTGTGCCCTCGAATGCCCCGCAGGGCCTTGACAATATTTATTGTCAAACTCTATCCTGGACACCGTGGACGACATTCGAGTACTCAGTGACGCTGGCGTCGTCGAAGTAGCGCTCGATCCGATTCGGGCCTCGATCCTCGACGCCCTGGCTGAGCCGGGGTCGGCGGCGTCGGTGGCGTCGATGGTCAACTTGACTCGTCAGAAGGTGAACTATCACCTGAAGGCGTTGGAGGCGCACGGACTGGTCGAGCCTGCTGGCGAACGCACTTGGGGCGGTATCACCGAGCGTTACGTGCGGCGCTCGGCGCGACACCTCGTCGTCGCCCCCGACGTGCTCGCCGGCAGACTCCCCGATCCGAACGATGTCGCCGATCGTCTTTCGGCTGGCTATCTGGTGGCGGTGAACGCTCGGACCGTGTCCGAGGTCGGGGCGATCACGCGCGGTGTGGCGCCGGGAACGCGGATGCCTACCTTGACTGTCGACACGGTCATCGGGTTCCAGTCGCCGGAGGATCGTGCCGCGTTCGCTTTCGAGCTTCAGGCGGCGATCGCGGCGCTGGTCGCCAGCTACCACCACGACGACGGGCGCCCACACCGTCTGACCGTTTCGTCCTATCCCCGACCAGAGGAGCCCAAGTGACCGATTCCGACGGACCTGACCGCGTCGAGCACCGGGCGGAGTTCACCCTTGAGGTGTCCGCTACCCCCGAGCAGGTGTGGGAGGCGATTGCGACTGCCGATGGGATCTCGGCCTGGATGGTGCCCGCCCGACTGGACCCGCTGATCGGTGGCGAGGTGTCGTTCGATCACGGCGGGTTCCGGTCGACGGGGGCCGTCACCGACTACACCCCACATCGTCGGTTCGCCTACGAGGAACCGTGGCCGATGACCGAGGAGATGCGCCAGTGGGCGGCCGACACCGCCGGACACGCGATCACCGATGAAGAACTGGCGTCGATCTCCCCAATCGCTACCGAGTTCCTGATCGAGGCAGCATCCGGCGGCAGCTGCGTGCTCCGCGTCGTTTCGAGCGCATACGGGAGCGGAGCGGACTGGGAAAACGAGTTCTTCGCCGAAATGGTGGCCGGCTGGGGCACCGTCTCGTTCGGCCCCGAAGAGAAGGAGCCGTTCCTCGGCATCCTCGCCAGGTATCTCAACGCGGCCCACGCCGAGCAAGGAGCATCCGAATGACCAACATCACTGTCACGCCGATCCACGTCGCCGACCTGCTCGTCGAGGGCGGGGTGATGCCTGTCTACGTGCACATCATCGACCATCCCGATGCTCGGGTTCTGGTCGACACCGGCATGACGGACCTGCACCCGGCGGTCGTGGCCGCCTTCGATCCCCGCCTCTATCCACTGAGCAGCCACGGCTTCGACATCGCCGGCATTGACATCGTCGTCAACACACACCTGCACGCCGACCATTGCGGCGGCAACCACCTGTTCGCCGGTCGGCGGATCTACGTCCAGCGTCGAGAGCTCGACGACGCTCGCAGCGAGCACGACTACACCATTCGCGAGTGGGTCGACGCACCCGGCGTGCGATACGTGCCGGTCGACGGCGAGCACGACCTGCTGCCCGGGATCCGGCTCCTCCCAGCGCCAGGTCACACCCCGGGAACACAGGTCGTGGTGGTGCAGGCCGGCGGGCGTCCAGTCGTCGTCTGTGGCGATGCCGCGGTGTGGTTCGGCGAGCTGGACGATCCGCGCACCGAAGGACAACGGCTAATCCGCGCGCTCGATCCCGAGATGGTCTGGCTCGCGCACGAGCACGAGCCCTGGCGACGCGGCGCCGCCCACGCCGAAGACCGGAGCACGGCCGAATCGGCAGACGGCCAAGGCTGGTCGGCCACCTGAGACGCCTGCACCCGTGTTCGCGGCCGCCGCCCAGGGGCTCAAGGATTGGATAGGACTTCGACGTCGCATCGGCGACCCGGGGCACGGGACAACCGAATGTCAGAGGTGACGAGGACCAGGTCGAGCGTCTCAGCCAAGGCGACGTAGGCCGCGTCGTAAATGGTCAGGTTCTCGCGCAAACTCCAGCACCGCCGCAGTAGCGGCCGGTGCGACAGACGCCTCAACGGGAGCCCGAGGAGGTCGGACAACGCCATCTCGCTGCGGCGGGTGGATAGCTGCCCGGCCCGGGACAAGCGCTCAGCACCGATGGCACCCGGGCTAATAGCGCTCGGTTGCCGCCATCGCCCTCGAGCGCGGAAGTTCGCCTGGTACCAGGGATCTCGTGTCTGTGATCAGGAGGGGGAAACCGGGGGGTCAGTCGGCGGCGGGATTAGGCCGGCTCGGGCGCGCCGCCGTGCGTACGGCATGCCCACAACGCCGAGCAGGAGCCTGATGAGCACCGCGATGCCGTGCCCGTCGTTCACCACGAGCAGGACGATCGCCGCGACGCCGGTGACCCCCCACCCACCGCGGCCCGCCATCGCTGACCGGAGACGACGGCCAAGGCGAACAGCGGCAGGCTGGCCAGCAGCGGCAAGGTGGCGCCGGAGTTGCCGGCGCCGTCGTCGGCTCCCGTGAGCACCGCGGCGAGGTTCAGCCCGACTCCGGCGAACAGGAGGGCCGAGACGGTCACCGGCTCCCCCCACAGCGGCAGGCAAGCCAGTAGAGCCACGGCCAGCAGAACGAGATTGGAGACCGTGCCCGCGATGCCCCCGTCCTGCACCACGAACGCTGTAGCCAGCCGCCACCACTGGTGATCCTCAAGGACGGCCGAGGGGCTGCGGTGCCAGGCCTCGGAGAACCCCGGATAAGGGATCTGCAGCAGCGACGGCAGCGCGACCACCAGCCAAACGACCCAGCCGACCCAGGACGTCCTGCGCTAAGAGAACCGTCCCTCCAATAGCGGCCGGACTGGGAAGGCGGCCGCCCCGATCACCGCCCAGAAGTAGGCGAGAAAGATCACGCCCGACCCTGCTGTCGGCATGGCTCCACAATGCCAGGGGAGCGTCATGGTCGCGACCCTTCGGGGCGTCCCTTCGCACCGGAGGCCAGCACGCTGTTTTGGCATCCTCGGATGCGGATTCCTGAGGTCAAAGCAACGCTCAGCACCAGCGTGAGCGCGTTCGCGGGCATCATCGGAGTCCCAGCTGCCACTGCGTTGTTTCGCACTGGCCGAAATCGTTGTTACCTACGGCCAGGACTGTCCCGTCCGCGCACAGCCCGAGGGTGTGGGTTGACCCGGCGGCTACCGCCACCACATTGCGCCAGGACGAGACATCGCATTGCCCGCGGCTGTTGTCCCCAACGGCCCACACCCTGCCTCGGGTGTCGACCCCGACCGTGTGATAGCTACCTGCGGAGACGTCGACGATGTCGCGCCATCGAGATGCTTCGGCCCCGCCAGCACCCTCGTCCCCGGCAGCGAGAACCCTGCCGGCGTCCGTCACGGCGACCGTGTGCAGATAACCCGCCGCGGCAGCGCGAACGTGTCGCCAGCCTCCGACCTGGCCCTGGCCGCGACGATTGAGGCCCGTCGCGGTGACCGTGCCGTCTGCTCGAACGCCCACTGAGTGCCAGTCCCCGGCGGCCACAGCAACGACCTCGCGCCACGCGGTCACGTCGCACGCTCCGTCCTTCGTGCGACCTGCGGCGACGACGTTTCCGTTCGCGAGGACGGCGAGCGTGCGTCTCCAGCCCGCGGCAATGCCAACCGCGTGCGGCCAGTCCCCGACCTCACACTGCCCGTCGCCATTCCAGCCGGCCGCGACGACCGTCCCGTCGGCACGCAGACCCACCGAGTGTGATCGTCCCGTGTTGGCGGCCCTATGAACGTTGCCCGCCGCCACCGCGACTACGTCGCGCCATTCGCCCAGACGGCATTCGGGCGCGGTGGACATCCCTGCCGTCGTCACCCTGCCATCCGCACCAACGGCGACGGAGTGCCGACGACCTGCGGCGATCACGCGATCGTCTGCTGGCTCACTTCCGGGTGCCACCTGGGGATCCATCACCGGGTCGCTCCCGCCCGGCGACGCCTATCAAGGGCGCTCATCACTTCGGCGACGGCACGACCCAAGGCGCTGACTCGCTGCGCCTTCGACCTCGCACCTCCGCCAACGAAGTGCGCAGCCGCGGCCAGCGCCTCGCGCGGACGTCTGCCGTGCGCCCTCACCGACGCGACGATATCAATGACTCGTCGGGCACGGGCCAGGTTGAAGGCGGTCACCGCTCGAAGCTCGTCCACGGATAAGGCCAGGTCCGGGGCGCACCGAAGGCCCGGTACCGGTTGGTCGACGGGCTCGTAGACGATGTCGCCGCCTCGCGCTCTGACCATCTGGTGGTGCTCATCGACATCCTCGACGAGGACCGCCATGGTGGCGGTCGAGGCGGCGCGCGTGTCGGGAGAGGCCAGGCGGTAGGTGTCGGTTTCGGGGTGCAGCCAGATGACCCCGTCGCCGGCGGAGACCTCGGCGTGGACGACGGTGCCGTCGGGTCCGCCGGTGATCTCCCCCCGGGGTGAGTCCGAACACGTTCACCAGGTGGTGGTGGGCGGCGCCGGGATCGCGGTAGACCATGATCGAGATCCGGCGGCGAAGATGGCTGTCCAGGGTGTCCATGGTGGAAAGAACCTCCAATAGGTCCGGTGTCTGGTCGGTCGTGCCGTCGATACTGGCCAGTGCGGTGCTGACGCCGTTGCGCAGTGAAGCGAGCACCGCCAGTTCGGCGTCCACCGATGCCAGGTGGTGTCGCAGGGCGTTGCCCAGGCTCCAGTCCGGGTCGTCGAGGGCGCGCCGGATCTGGTCCAGCGACATGCCGAGCCGCCTTAACCTGGTCAACCGGTAGAGCCTCGCGACCGCTTCCGGACCGTAGCGGCGGTGGCCCGGTCGCGGTGCGCTCAGCCGGGGGGAGCAGGCCGATCTGCTCGTAGTGGCGCCGCGCCCGCACGGTCAGTCCGGTTGCCTTTGCAAGCTCCCCGACGCGGAGGGTCGCAGCGCTTTTCGTGTCCATGGCACGAACATGGGACCTGACGCAGCGTCAGCAGCAAGCCCGGGATGCTGGTGGTGGCCATGCTCTTCGGGCTGGACACCACGACCCGGTCCGCGGCGGCCGAGGCCGCCCGTGGGGTCGATGACCGACTCCGATCGTTACCGATCAGCGCATTCGCCATCGTGCTGGGGCGCTGCGTAGCTGACACCCTCAACTCGCTCGCGGTTCTGCTGCTCCTGGCCGGCTTCGGGCTCGCCATTGGCTGGCGTCCCGACACCTCACCCGGCGAGGTCGTGGGAGTCCTCGGCGCGCTTCTGCTCTCGCGCTTCGCCCTGTTGTGGGTGGGGTTGTCCGTCGGGGACGGGCCGCGTCGGTGGAGTCGGTGGCCTACGTCCAGATCCTGGTGTGGCCGATGGCGCTGACGGCGGTCTTTCTCCCGCTGGCGGCTCGGCGGTTCCGCAACGCCGCCCGATGACCCGTCCTCACGCCATGACCCACGCTTGCACGAGGTTCAGCGGGCCTTCAGCGCGACGGCGCTATTATGGCGCTATGGCGACCATTCAGATGCGAGAGATTCCGGAGAGCGCCTACGAGGTCATCCGGAAGCGGGCCCGAGCTTCGGGCCGTTCGATCCAGTCCTACATGCGCGACGTTGTCGTGGATCTCGCGGGCCGCCCCACCACCGAGGAGGTTCTGGCCATGCTGGCCTCGACGCGGGCGGATAGCAACACCCCGGGCGCCACCCGCGACTCCATCGTGGCCGATCTGGCCGCCGACCGTCGGTGAGCGAGGACTACGTACTCGATGCCTCGGCGCTGGTCCTGGTGCTCGTCGGGAAGACCGACGCCGCTGCTGACCGCAGACATCAGACTCAGCAGGGCCCCCCAGCTCGGCTGCGAGATCGAGGTCGTGTGATCGAGCTGTTCGCCAGCGCTCACTGACACGTCAGCGCCCGTCCCCTGTGAGAAACCGTGAGGGCAGGGCCCGCCCGTTCAATCTCTTTTACGCCCCCGTCCGTGGCGTGTGGCCGCGCTGGTATCAGGTGCGCGGCGCCTCGACAGCACCACACCATTTGCTGGCCATGTCGTACGCGGCGCAGACACCTCTACCCATCGACTCGCCAAGGCGGCCAGAATGACTACCTTCCACGTCAGGATGGCACTCGGACCGGTCACAGAATCGAGCTTGGCGATTGGCGATTTGGCGCGAGAATGACCATCGGTGACGCGCACGCCCCGATCGAGCATGCGTCTAAGCTCTAGCCATCCGGCCAGACGAGACCCAAAGGCCGCGGACCTTCATCGAAGAGGCGCGGCGGGCCCAGATCATCAAGTGTGCCGTCCAGGCGTTGGCCGAGGTCGGGTTTCAGGGCGCGTCATTGGCGGAGATTGCGCGCCGCGCCGGGGTGAGCAAGGGCGTGGTGTCCTACCACTTCGCCGGCAAGGAGGAGCTACTCGGGCAGGTCCTGTGCGACGTCTACGGCCGCGCCGGCGCGGCGATCGCGGAACGAATCGCCGACGAGACTGATCCGGCGGCGGTCGTCCGCGGCTATCTGGAGGCGAACCTGTCCTTCCTCGCCGAGCACCTCGACGACATCCGTGCCGTCGTCGAGATAGCCGCCAACGCCCGCCACCCAGACGGCTCGCTCCGCTTCGTCCCCCAGGGCGAGGATCCCGTGCTGGCACACCTGCAGCACCTGCTGGAGGGCGGACAGCCGTCCGGGGACTTCGGGGACTTCGACGCCCGCTCCCTGGCGGTGCTCGTCCGGGGCGCCATCGACACCGCCTCCGGCCGGCTCGTCAACGATCCAGCCTTCGATTTAGGGGCCTACACCCGACAACTCGTCACCGTCGTCGAGCTGGCCACCCGGTCCTATTGACTAAAAGCGATTGACGACGGATCCTTGCCGGCAAATATTGGATCGATGCGCGGGCGCGCTCATCGGCACGGCGGTCTCTCGCCCCGGGGCGATCATCCTCGGCAGCTGGGCCAATCCCGGCCAGAACGGACCGGACGTGGCGGTGTGGGCACAGGACATCGAGGTGTGGGCCCGGGCCAAGACCCCCGGCAAGGCCCTCCAGGCGACCCCGACTCGCCTGCCCTCGGCCGGGGCCGTCGCCGCCCTGGCCGACGGCTACGTCGCGGTGGGGTGGACGACCGTGCTCGGCGCGCCGGTCCGCGACGAGGCGTCCCTGTGGACGGCGTCCTCCCCCGCCGGCCCGTGGCGGGCGATGCCCTCCCCGACGACGGACGCGAGCATCGAGCGACCGACGGCGCTGGCCTGCACCACCGACCATTGCGCCGTGGCCGGTCGTATAGGCGACGACGTCGTCCAGTGGCGGGTGCGGCTGGAGCGCGGGTCGCCAACAGGGGTCTCGGCGCTCGAGATGGTCGCGGCCGACGCTTTTGCGCACGCAAACCCCCACCATCGCCGTCACCGCGACCGCGGAACCGACACCGTCGCCTACAGCGAAGGGGACACCACCCGCGTCGTGCACCTCCGCGAACGGCAGGATCCCGCCGGTACCGACCTCCCCGGAAGGCTCACGGCGATGACCACCGACCCCCGTAGCGCGGTCCTACTCGCCACGACCGCCGGCGAGACCAGCCGGACCTGGCGTTCGACTACCCCCGGGCGCTGATCTGCCTCGACGGCCCCGACCGTGGACCGTGTGAGGTCGTCACGCTAAGTAAAGTTGGAGATAGCGTTCATGTGCCGCTTCGGCCGCCACTCGGTCGCCGGTGGCCAGCTGATCCAACAAGAGCCCGCGGATCACGGCCAGGCCGAGGCGCGCGTCCACGGCGGCCTGGTCGCGGTCCTCTGTGGCCTGCGCGAACGCCTCGGTGAGAGGCTCCACCCAGTGCTGCACCGCGGATCTGACCAGAGGCGCCGCGTACGCCTCACCCTGGAGGCCCGCCGCGTAGAGCTCGAAGAAGAGCCGTTCATACGCCGCCATGGACGGGTCCGACAGTTCGCGCCACAACGCGCGGGCCGCATCGGCTGGATCCTCGAACTCCACGGCCAGCCTCGCCCGACGGCTCAACTGCCGCTGCTCGACCTCGCCGACCACGGAGACGAGCAGACCCTCCAGTGAGCCAAAGTGGTAGATGATCATGCGGTGGCTGGTCCCTATGCGCCGCGCCAGTCCCCGTAACGTCCAGCGGGTGGCGCCCTCGGAAGCCATGACCTCGATGGCCGTGTCGAGCAGGCTGACCCGTGCCTCGATCCCGTTGGAGCTCTCTGAGGAAACGCCGTCGTCGGCCATCGTGGGTCGAGTCTCGTCAGAGCCCGTCACGAGTCACGCCGAGACATCGCTTCGCTGATCCGTACCGATGACATGGACTCTGTCCACTCCGGCATGCTTTCCACGTCGATCAGCACCGTCCAGACCGCCTCGCGCGGCGCGTCGATGTGGATGCTGCTCGTGAATGATCTCATCGCTTTCCCCTCTTCATGTGTACCATATGGTACACATGAAGAGGAGGCGCCCGGCCAGCGCTAACGACGATGTCGCTCGGCGGGGTTGGGCTGCAATCCGGTGGCGCGGAGCCTCGCGAGGGAGCACCTCATCGGCCGCGGCCGCCTTCGTCATCGGCGCGGCGACCCTGATCGCGGCCAGCGTGGCGCTGGCAACCCTCCCCCACCGGCGTCGGCTGCGCCGAGACGCCGCCAGCGCTGGATCTCCCGGGAGAAGCACCAGGGCCGGGGCGGTGCTGGTGCTTGGTGTGGCCATGGTGCTGAGCGCCGCCTGAGCCCTCCCCAGGCCGGTGTCCCTCACGACCGCCGCGCCGACGATGATCGATCTTCCCGACGGCACCCGGCTCGCGGTGTCGCTTACCCGGACCGCCGACCCCACCGGACCGCCCGTCATTTTCGTGCACGGCGGGCCCGGAATCTCGGACCCGCCTCACGATGTCGCGGCGCTGGCCCCGCTGACCCGCAACCATGACCTCTACGTATACGACCAGATCGGCACCGGGGCCTCCACCCGGTTGCCGTCGATATCGGACTACACGCTCACGCGCTCCATCGACGACCTTGCGGCCGTCCGAGCCTTCACCGGCACCGAGCGCGTCGTCCTCGTCGGCCATTCCTGGGGGGCGCGGATCGTGACCGGCTACCTCGCCTGCACCCCGAACGGGTCGCCGCCGCCGTCCTCACCGCGCCAGGACCGCCGCCGGGGGCCACGCGGTCCCTCCCCGCCCCGAACCCCGCCTCGCGACTCTCGACGCCACGGCGGATCGGCCTCTACCTCGCGGCCGTGGAACCGCGCACGCTGTTCACCTACGCCTTGGCCGCGGCGGCGCCGCGGGTCGCACGATGACGATCACGATGCGGCACGGCCGCGTCCATCTCGACGACGCCCAGTCCCCGGGCAATGTGGCGAGCGAAGACGACGAGGGACATTCCCACGGCCAGCAACACCTGGGTTTGGGCGTCACGGTCGGGATCGGGGCGGGCGCTCACCCCCGTCGAACCGTCCGCCGACATGACGCGGGTCCCCGGGGCCAACTTGTCCCACAGCCCGTCGCCCACGTCGCTCGGCTCGGTGAGCAGGCGCACCATGTACCGGATCGACGGCGATTCCGGCAGCGAGTCGCGCACCAGCCGATCGATGGTGGACACATCCGTGTGCGCCGGGTGGGCCTGGTGGGCGAACACCTCCTCGACCACGTACTCGTCACAGGCCTGATGCAGCGCCTCCTTGTCGCCGTAGTGATGCATGACGAGCGCCTGACTCACCCCGGCCTGCGTCGCGATCTGTCGCACCGTGGTGGCGCCGAAGCCTTGGCGGCCGAACAGGTCGATGGCCGCTTCTCGGATGCGAGCCTTGGCCGTCTGATCCTCAGTTCGTACTGAACGCATGATCAGTGTCCTATCTGAACATTCGGTCAGGCGCCAGGGGCCGGCCGTTGATGAACCCTCGAAAGCGGGAGTGACAGCGTGACGGTCGTCGCCGCGACGACGACGAGCATCATGGACTCGGGGTTCGAAGGCTCCAAGCCGGTGTGCGTCCGCTGCGGCTAACCCGCCCAGTGGTTGCTCGGTGGACGTCTTCTTCTATTTTCATTCCGTGACCCTTGTGCGCGGAGTCGGCAGGGTGGAAGATGAGATTGAGGTGATGGGTCGATCATGAACGGGGCCCTCCTCGTTCCCGGTGGGAGGTTCACGGTGTGGCATCAGGCTGTTTCCCGTATCGGCGCAGCGCCTCGTTGAGCGTGCGACGTGGCCGCCGTCGTCCCCAGCGGTGGGACGGGACAAGGCCCAGCGAGCGGCCCAGCTGCGTTTGGCCGTTCACCGGGCGGTGAGTCGGGACCCCGACGCTCGGGCCCTGGGTCCGTGGCGTTCGGACCCAGCGGCGACGCCTGGTCGGTGGCGGCGCCCTCCATCGAACTACCGCGCGGTGGCGGGGCAATCCGTGGACTTGGCGAGACGTTCAGCGCGACGGTGACCGGCGGTGCCGCACTGTCGATCTCCTTCGATGTTCCGGCTGGCCGCGCCGGATTCACCCCCGGTCTTTCACTCAGCTATTCCTCCTCGAGTGGGACGGGACCGTACGGTTTGGGCTGGGACCTCTCGCTCGATCTTGTCCGGTTACGTACCGAGTCCGGCGTGCCGAGCTATGACGGCGACGATGAGGTGATGCTGTCGGGCACCCGGTTGGTGCGCGCCCGCGACGACCACGGTCAAGTCCAGCAACTCACCCGGGCGGTGCACGGCACCGTCTTCGCGATCACCACCTACCGGCCACAGGTTGAGGCGGCGTACGCGCGGATCGAGCGTTGGGCTGACACCGTGGACAGCGCGAATGTTCGGTGGCGCGTGATCACCGGCGCGAATGTGACCACCTGGTACGGCAACGACGCCGAAAGCCGGGTATTCGATCCCGCCGACCCGCGCCGGATCACACGTTGGCTGCCCTGCCTGTCCTACGATGACCGCGGCAACGCCATCCGGTACCGCTACCGGAGCGAAGACTCCACCGGGGTCGACCCGCGTGCCGTGCACGAGGCGCCGCGGACCGCGCTGATGAGGACGGCCAACCGCTACCTGCGGCTGGTGTCCTACGGCAACCGCACCCCCTACCTGCCCGCGCCAGGGGCCGCTGCCGATCCGAGTCCGGAGCCGGACGACTGGTTGTTTCACCTGGTCCTCGACTATGGCGACCATGACGACGCCGACCCGGGCCTGGATCCCGACACGGACTGGCCGGTTCGGCCCGACCCCTCCTCGGACCACCGCGCCGGGTTCGAAATCCGCACCTACCGGCGTTGCCGCCGGGCCTTGGTGTTCCATGCCTTTGCGGAACTCGGCCCGGCCCCCGTCTTGGTCCGGAGCACCCGGCTGGACTACGACGGAGACGACCAGGAAGTTGTCTCCCTCCTGACCCAGGTGACCCGCACCGGGCACGCTGAGAACGGCGCAACCGCCGACCTCCCAGCGATTCGGTTCTCCTACGTCTCCCCGCAGCTCTCCGGGCACATCGAGCCGGTGGACCTTGCTCAACTGGTGGGCTCTCCCGTCGGCATCGACGGAACCGACTACGAGTGGGTCGACCTGGACGGCGACGGAGCGCCGGGCATCCTGGCCCGTCGCCAAGGAGTCTGGTACTACAAACGCAATCTGGGTCCCCTGGCCGACGCCCAACCGGGAACCCCACGAGCCAGGTTCGCGGCCGCGGTTCCCGTCGTCGACCTCCCCGCCGGCCTGCCACACCTGACGTCCGAACCCAAGGCGGGTCAGGTCACCCACCCGCCCGCGCTGGTCGACGTGGACGGTGACGGTCGAGTCGACCTGCTGCTGCTGGACGGCATCGCTCCGGGGGCCGCGCTACGGTCCGGCGCCAGCTGGCAGCCCTACCGCCCGTTCCCGACGGCAGCGCGGCTGGCCGCGGTGGGTGACGACCCGGCTCGTGGACACCAGGACACCAGCCGCACGCTGGTGGATCTCACCGGAGACGGCTCGCTCGACCTGTTGCTCGCGGACGGCCTAGCGCCACGGTGGCACCCGGGTCGCGGGGTCGAGGGTTTCGCCGCAGCCAGACCTACCCATATCGATGCCCCGTCGGACTCGGGCGTCGACGACCCGCTGCTGCTGCACGCCGACCAGCACCGGGCAGTGCTGCTGGCCGACCTCGATGGCGACGGCCTCGCCGACCTCGTAGAGGTCAGCCGGACCGTCGTCAGCTATCGCCCCAACCTCGGCCACGGCCGCTTCGGCGGCCGGGTGGTGATGGACACGAGCCCGGTACTCGACGCGATCGACTGCTTCGACCCGTCCCGGGTGCTGCTCGCCGACGTTGACGGCACCGGCCCGGTCGACCTCATCTACCTGGCCTCGGACCAAACCAGGCTGTATCGCAACCGCTCCGGCAACTCCTGGTCCCCGGCGACGGTGCTCCGAGGCGTTCCCGCGCCCGACCAACTGACCAGGGCCGCGGTAGTCGACCTGTTCGGCTGCGGCACCGGCGCCTTGGTCTGGTCCACCGCGGCACCGGCTCCCGACGGGCTGGTGATGCACTACCTGGATCTCGCCACTTCTGGCAAGCCGTACCTGCTTTCCTCCTACGAGAACGGGTTCGGGTGCTCCGTCAGCCTCGGCTACACTCCCTCCACCGCTTACGGTCTCCGAGACGCCCTGGACGGCTCACCATGGCCTAGCCGACTGCCGTTCCCCGTCCAGTGCCTCAGCGAGGTGGTTACCCATGACGCGATCCGCGACACCACAGTCACGGCCACCCGCAGCTATCACCTCGGCCGCTACGAGGGTGCGGACCGCCAGTTCATGGGCTTCGGCCGGATCGACGAGCGCGACACGCAAGCCTTCGTCGACGGGCCAGAGAACCTGCCGCCAGTGCTGGTCAGGCGCTGGTTCCACACTGGCGCCGCGTTCGCCGAGGAGGCGGCGGTGCTGCATACCGCGCGCGGGCAGTACGCGGACGTGCAGGCACCGGTCCTGCCCGAGCCCGACCTTCCAGCCGACCTCGACGCCGACGGGCTACGTTGGGCCACCCGAGCGCTGGCCGGGCTCGAGCTTCGGTCCGAGACCTACGCCGAAGACGGTTCTGAGCTCGCCGGTATCCCCTACCTGGTTACCGAACGCACGGTCGAGCTGCGACTGCTCCAGCCGGGCGGCGCGGAACCTCGGGCCCGGCCCGGCCGGTCGACCCGGGAGCCTCCGGTCTTCCAGGTAATCCCCGCCGGCGAGGTCAGCTATCAGACCGAGCGCGACCTGGCCGACCCACGGGTCAGCCAGAGCGTCGTGCTGGACACCGACGACCGGGGCCGTGTCCTCCTGGCCGCCAGTATCACTCATCCGCGTAGGATCGACGACGCCAGCTTGCCGGCGACCGTCCGCGCCGCCCAGCAAGTCCTCACCGTGACGATCAGCGCGCAGGAATTGACGGTCGACATCACCGGTGCGGACCGGCACCGGCTCGGAGTCCCCTGGCGCACCCGAAGCTATCAGCTGACCGGCATCGACGTGCCCGCCGGCACCGCAGCCGTCGCGGCAGACCTACGGACGGGTTTTGGTGCCGCGACAGACCTCGATCCGGGCGCCACGGTCCCGGGCGGCCTTTTCCGTCGGCTGCTCGGCGAGTCCCGCAGGACCTTCCTGACCGACGATCTCGGCGCTGCGCTGCCCGTCGGACAGCAGGCCGCCCACGGGCTGCCGCGGGAGAGCCATCAACTTGCGCTCACTGCCGCCTTGGCGGGCGATTGGCTGGGCCCGAGCATCGACGACGCCGCCCTGCTCGACGCGGGATATGTGCACCTCGCTGGCGAGGACGGCTGGTGGTTGCCCTCGGGACATATGGAGTACGCGGCCGATGCGCGCGAGCACTTCCTGCAGCCGGTGAGAATGGTCGACGCAATGGGTGGCACGACCACGGTCGAGCGTCTCCACGACCTGTTGGTTACCGGCGTGACCAATGCTCGAGGCCACCGGAGCGAAGCCGACTACGACCTCCGAGCCCTGGAGGTCAGCCAGATCACCGACGTCAACGGCAACCGGTCGGCCTGCCGCTTCGATCCGCTCGGCTGCGTCGTCGCATCGGCCACCATGGGCCAGGACGGCGCCGGCGAGGGCGACACCCTGGACGATCCCACCGTGCGGCTGAGCTATTCACTGAACCGGTGGCGAGATGCGGGGTTGCCTGCCGTGGTCCGGGTGGAGGCGCGCGAACAGCACGGGGCAGCGAACCCGCGCTGGCAGGAGTCGCGGACCTATTTCGACGGTGGCGGTGGAGTGCTGGCGACCAAGGCTCAAGCTTCGCCCGGGTTGGCCTCTCATTGGGACGAGGCGACCGCGGCAGTGACTGAGGTCGACACGACACCCGCCCCGCGCTGGGTCGGCACCGGTCGGACGGTGCTGAACAACAAGGGCCTGCCGATTCGCCAGTACGAGCCATACTTCTCCGATACCGCCGAGTGCGACCGGGCCGCAACGCTGGTCCAGGCCGGGGTCAGTGATCTCGTGCGCTACGACCCGTTGGGTCGCCGGGAGCAGGTCGAGCGTCCCGATGGCACGTTCGCCAGGGTGGAGATCACACCGTGGCGGATCATCAGCCACGACGCCGTGGACACCGTGTTGGACAGCCTTTGGTACGCCGAACGCGGAAGCCCTGACCCGGCCGGAGCGGAGCCGACGGACACGCAGACCCGGGCAGCCTGGGTGGCCGCCCGCAACGCGGCCACCCCCTCCATCGGATACCTCGACACGCTGGGTCGAGTGGTGCTTGCCCAGTCGGACAACGGCGAGGCCGATTCACGCACCGCACGGGTCGAGTCGGACCTGACGAGACTTCGCAGCGTCGTCTTCGACACCCGCGAGCGCGGGGTTGTCGCCACGTGGTCGGACCTGACCGGGCAGCCGGTCGTCAGCGACTCCGCCGAACGCGGCCGGACGGTGACGCTTGTCGACGCGCTCGGGCAGCAGGTCTTGAGCGTCGACCGCCTGGGCCGGCGCTACACGGTGGACTACGACGACCTGCACAGGCCGGTCGGCGTCCGCGCCTCGACAGGCGTCGGGGCCCCGACCCTGCTGTCCTGGCTGCGCTACGGCGACGACCTCCCCGCCGCGGCCGCTCGCAATGCGGTCGGCCGCCCTGTGCAGACCTACGACGGGGCCGGGCGCATCGACGTGGCCGGGTACGACCTCATCGGCGCCCCCACGAGCGTCGGGCGGCGCTACGTCTCCTCGCGCAGTGGTCTGCCCGACTGGGCTGCGGTGGCGGCTGCGGCTGACCCTGACCTCGTCGCGGAGACGCTGCTCGATGCTGAGGTCTGGCAGGGCAGGTCAACCCATGACGCGCTCGGCAGGGCGACGCGGGTCGAGCTGCCGGACGACACCGTTCTTACCCCGGTCTACGACATCGGCAACCGGCTCGTCACGCTCGACGTCCAGCCGGGCGGCGCCGGACCGGTGATCCGCGTCATCGAGGCTCAGGAGAGCGACGCCGCCGGCCGACCGGTCATGCGGCGGCTCGGCAGCGGGGTCCTCACGACTTTCGTCTATGACGCGCTGAGCCGTCGACTGGACCGCCAACTCACCGTAGCCCCAGTCGGTGGACCGCTGCAGGACCTCGGCTATGGCTACGACCCGGTAGGCAACGTGACCAGTGTCGACGACGCCGCCCAGCAGACCCGCTTCTTCGCCAACGCCGTGGTGAGCCCCAGCCGGACGTTCACCTACGACGCGCTGTATCAGCTCACCCGGGCCACCGGCCGTGAGCTGGCCGCGTTGGGCATGCCGGATGCCAACGACGCGCCAGCGCAGTCCCTGCCCCACGCCAACGACCTTCAGGCCGTCAGATCCTACGCGCAGGAGTTCAGCTACGACGACCTGGGAAATGTCACCCAGGTCAGGCATCTCGCCGATGGGAACGGGTGGCGTCGGCGGTACCGGTATGCCTACGAGCTGAACGCGGCGGACCCGACGAACCAGCTGAGCGCGACCAACGCACCCGGCGACGCCGACGGGATCTTTTCTCAGGCATACGGCTACGACGACTTGGGCAACCTGGTCACGCTGCCGCAGGTGACGAGCCTTGACTGGGACGTCCTCGGCAGGCTCGGCGGCGCCGATCTCGGCGGGGGCGGTAGCGCTTCGTACAGCTACGGTGCCGCGGGCGGCCGCGTTCGCAAGGTCGTCGAGCAGGGGGGTCTGCTGGTCGAGACACTTTACCTGGGCACAACCGAGATCACCCGCGAGTGGAGCGCCGGGGGGCTGCGCCGCGAGCGCCGCAAGGTCCGCCTCGGTGTCGACGGCGCCACTGCCGCACGGCTCGACAGGGTGACCGTGGACAACGGCGCCCCCGCCTCGAGCACCGTGCTCCGATATCTGCACCACGACCACCTCGGCTCGGCCACCCTGGTCACCAACGAGTCCGGCGACGTGGTCGGCTACGAGGAGTATCACCCGTACGGCAGCACCGCCTACCGGTCCGCCGCCGCCTCCGAGGATGTCAGTCTGCGCCGCTATCGCTTCCTGTCCCGAGAGCGAGACGAGGAGACGGGCTTCTACCATCTGGGCGCGCGAGCCTATGCCCCTTGGCTCGGCCGCTGGATCAGTCCGGATCCGGCCGGATATGTCGACGGGCTCAACCTCTACCGCTACGCCAAGAACAACCCGGCGACGTTGGCCGACCCATCGGGGCTGCAGCCGGTCGAGTGGATCGTGCCGAGCACCGTCACCACGCCGGAGGGTTTCGAGACCTGGGCCAGAGGGGCCGGCGTGCAGTACAGCGGAACGCCGACCTATGACCCGCAGACGAAGGTCTGGGGGGTCGAGTCGTTCACCCGGGTTGAGCCGGGAGCGGGTGGGTCGGCCCAACCCCTCAACCCGACCACGCCACCGGTCAGCGGTCAGTACGGGAGCGTCGCGCCCCAGAATCAGCAGCCACCGGCGCAGTACGGCACCCCGGGTGTTCCCGGGACGCGGCTCACCGAGAACGAGCATGTGATGCCGGGGCAACAGTTGCGCGATCTCACCACCAATCCCCGAACCGGTCAGTCCGACTACGGCGACTCCCAGTACGGCAGAGACGCCACGGTCCGAGTGGAACGGGACATGGCGCTGAACAAGACCCATGGCAACCGCGGCGGACCCAACGCCGACAACCCGACCACCACCCGGCTGCGGAACCAGCCCGGCGGTGTCAGCTACCGAGAGGATATCTTCGAGCGCAGTCGCCAGAACGCCATCCGGGCGGCCGGAGCCACCGGTTCCGCGGTGACGGAGGAAGCCATCAACCGGGGAATCCTTGAACAGGAAGGCAACCTGTTCAACACCTTCCGAGGCGGCGTGTCGAATAGCCTGCCGTCCCAGACCACCGGGGAACGGTTCCGGGAGTCCGTCTCCAACACCTACCGCCGCGTCGTCTTCACCATGGAGGGCACCAACCGGTTCAGCGAGTTCGGCGGCGCGGCGGCTCGAGCATTCGTGCCCGGGTTCGTCGAGGCGGAGATGGCGGCGGTTGCGGCCCCGTACGTGGTGAGTTCGCTCGGGATCACCAACGCGGCGGTGAACACCGCAGCGGCCGCGGCAGCAGCCGCACCCGCAGCAACGGCCACGACGGTACTCGCCAGCGCCGCCGGCGGGTATCTCGTCGGAGACATCGTCGAGTCCGCCGTCACCCCCGGCTACGGAAGAACCGCCGGAGTAGCCGCCGGGACAGCCTCCGGTGCCGTAGCCGGCGCCGCCATCGGGGCCGTCCTCGGCTCGATCCTGCCCGGACCAGGAACGGTCGCGGGCGCCGTGATCGGCGGTGTCGTGGGCGGTATCGCCGGCTTCATCGGGTCGTTCTGGTGACCGGCCGCGCTTTCGCCCAGGGGCCGCGAACACCGTGGCCCCCAATGACCTACATCCGTTGCGAGATTCCTTTAGGAGAGGGACATGACCGGCACTGAGCTGAGACGAGTCCGAGGAGAACTCGAAAATCTTGCTAACAACCCACGACCACCGGGTCGCCGAACGACCGCCTTGGTCGCAAGAGCGCTCGCTGCGCTGGAAGCGCCCGACGGCGGCGTGGGCCAGCCGTCGGGCCCCTCATCCCGTGAGCGGATCCGAGCCTTCCAGCAGCGCAACGGCATCAACGCCACCGGGGCGGTCAATGAAGCGACCCTGCTCCGGTTGCGCTCCGAGGTGTCCCACGCCCATGTCTCTGGCAGCAAGTTCCGCACAGCGCGGGTTCAGGCGATGCTCGACACCGCCGGGTTCGCCCCCGACCGCGCCGAGGTCGACACGCGGCGCTTCGGGGACTCGACCAGCGCCGCGCTCAAGCAATTCCAGGATTCGGTGGGGTTGCCCGCCGACGGGCTCGCCCAGGACGCCACCGTCGCTGCCCTGACCGAGCGCGCCCTCGAGGTCAGGCTGTCCACCAAGACGCAGATCGCAAAGCTGCAGCGCTCGGTCCTGCGCGCGGCCAGGGTTCGAGGTTTGCCGCTGAACATCGACGGCGCAGAGATGAAGTCGCGCGACTTCGGACCATCCACCCGGGCCGCGGTCAGCGCCCTTCAGTCACGGCTCGGTCTCCCCGAGACCGGCCAGGTCGACGTGATCACTTATGAGCGGCTGCGGGCGACGGCTGCCAGCATCAACCCGCCCGTGCCCAAGGTCGGCAAGCCCGACCCGACCGCGGTGGCGCCCGTGCCCAAGAAGCTCCGGCTCAACATGACCAACAAACACGTCCCGACTCTGCAGAAGACGCTGGCGTTCCTCGGTCACCCCAGCGACGAGACTGAGTTCAAGGCCGCCCGCTTCGGCCCCTCCACCCGTAAGGCCGTGCTGGCTTTTCAGGCTGCCCGTGGGCTGGCACAGACGGGTGCGGTGGACGCTGCGACCCTGCGCAGCATCAACGCCGCCGTCCTCGCTGCCAACCCGGCTGCGGCGCCCTCGGCTCGCATCCGCGGCAGTGTACGCGACGAGGCATGGGCCGGTCGAGCGGACGTCACCGTCGAGCTGCGGACAGCCCCGATCCTGGGCGAAGGCCTGCTGCTCGGCACCCGAACAACGTTGTCCAACGGCTTCTACGACCTGCCGTACACGTCCCCGACCAACCCGGTGAACGGACAGCCCGTGACACCGCTGGCGCTGCGGGTCACCTTCACAGCCAACGGCCAGCTGCTCGGCACCAAGAACCTGCTCAACCCATCGTCGATCGCCTGGGTCAACTTCACCCAGGGCCCCTATCCCTACCAGGGGCCGAGCCAGTACGAATTGCAGATGGGTGCGCTCGCGGCCGCGGGCATCTCCAATCCCGGTGAGCTGGTTGAGACGCCGGAGAGGGCCGAGGTGACCCGGACGGCGACCGCCAGCGGATTGTCACAAGACGACGTGATGCGGCTGGTGCTGGCCTGGCGAACCGCGACGGAGTTCGACTCCCCGCCGTTGGACGCACCGCTGGCCTACGCCTTCCTGGCCCAGAGCCTGCCACCGTCTCTGCCGGACGACCTGCTGGCCCAGACTCACGACTGGACCCTGATCGACCAGCTCACCGACCGGGTGGTGGTGGGGATCTCGTTCACCGATACCGAGTTGCAGGAGCGGACGCTGGACATCGCCCTCGAGCAGAACCTGGTGCCGATCGCGCTGGCCGGCCGACGAGATGCGATCCGGACCGCGCTGCTGCGGGCGCGCCGCCTGGCCGCGTTGGATCGGCCACTGCTGGTCGGCAACGGCACGCTTCGCATCCTGCTGGAGCACTCCACCGTGCCGGCCGGGTCCTTCGAACAGGTCGCCGACGCGTTCGTGGCCAGTGGCGGGCTGGGCGAGCGCTTCTGGGAGACTATACGCGCCGACCCGGCGAGCTTCGGCGGCGACGCCGCGGTGAGCAACCTGGAGGTGGGGGTCGACGTCGGGATGGTCGCCAAGAACCACGCGCCGATGGTGACCCTCCTCCGGGAGCGGATCGACGACGCCAACCACCCGGAGCTCAGCTCGTCCCGCGATTTGGCCAAGCTGACCACTGACGCGTGGGCCACCCTGATCGCTGAAGGTGGCGGAACTGTACCGGCCGGCACGGACGGGGAGGACGAGCAGCAGCGACGCCTCACCTACGCCCAGACCATGGCCAGTCAGAGTGAGCGGCTGTATCCGACCGTCGCCCTAACTGCGGAGATGGCCCGCAGCGACGCCACCGGGTTGACCCAGGTGGCCCAGATCCAGCAGTTGGTCGACGACCAACCGAGCCTGGATCTCCGGCAGACCAACCTCGACGCGTTCGTCGCTCAGAATAACCTCGTCCTGACCGATGAGACCCGGTCCGACCTGCGCGTCCTGCAGCGCGTTCACCGCCTTTCTCCCACCTCGACCACGGCTCGGGCGCTGCTGGAAAACGGGCTGCACAGTTCCGTCCAACTGGTCGGCCTCGGGACCAACGAGGTCGTCCGGCGGCTGACCGCCGCCGGGGTCACCAAGCGGGCGGCCCTGACGATCCAGGGCTACGCCGAGTTCCAGTACGCGCAGGTGCTGCAACGGCTCGGTGAGTTCCGCAGCGAGCTGCAAGGCACGAACCCGGCCGCCCTCACCCCGCAGACCCTGACCGCGGAGCAACGGGCGACTCTGCTCGGCGACATTCCCGACCTCGACACGTTGTTCGGGCCGTTGGACGTCTGTGACTGCCCCCATTGCGCCTCGGTGTACGGCCCTGCCGCCTACCTGGCCGACCTGCTTCGATTCCTCGATGCGCATCGGGCGGAAACCGGAAACCGTACGGTTCGGGCGGTGCTCGCCGAACGGCGTCCCGATCTTGACGACGTCCTGCTGAACTGCGTCAACACCGAGACGCCGCTGCCTCAAGTCGACATCATCAACGAGATCCTCGAGGCGGCCATCCCCGGTTCGGCCGGTCAGCAGGCCCTCCAGACCTCCTGGACCGCAGCCGAGCTACGCGCCTGCCCAGAGCATGAGGACGACAGCGCCTACGAAGAGCTCAGGGTCGCCGACTTTCCTCTCACCTCCTCCTTCGACCTGTGGCGAGAGCAGGCCCGGATCTTTCTCGACCACCTTGGGGTGCCGCGTTGGCGGCTGATGCGGGCCTTCCAAGTGGCGGCGGTGGACGACGCCGACATCGCCGCCGAATACTTCGGCATCTCCACCCACGAGCAGGCGCTCATGACCACCGCCGAACCGCAGCAGGCGCGTCAGGGTGCCCTGTGGGACTTCGATGCCTCGCGGAGCCAGATCCCGGTGCTGGAGGTCCTCGAGCACGCCAACCTCGCCTACCCCGAACTGCTGCTCACGCTGCGGACACAGTGGATAAATCCGGCCAGCGACCCGAAGGTGGTGCTGGTGCGACCGGCCGACAGCGCGGCGCTGGCGTCGCAGTCGTTGGACCATGTCAGCCCCGCGGTGCTCGACCGGCTGCACCGGCTGCTGAGGCTCCGCCGACACGTACCGTGGGACGTCTGGGAGCTCGACTTGCTGCTTCGGGCGGACCGGCTCGGCGGCGGCGACCTGAACGGCGCAACGCTGGCCGCGCTGCTGGCGGCCGACCGGGTGGCGCAGCGCCTGCAGCTGAGCGCCGAACAGCTCGCGACCTGGTTCGGCACGCTGCCGACAGAGGGTCACCCGGGCGCCACCGATCCCACCGATCGCGGTCAGGACGCCAGATCGGCCTACGTGACACGGTTCCTCGACCGGGCCGTCGTCGACCCGCCCGACGTCGCTTTTGACCCTCTGCCCGCCGGCGGCAGCCTTGACGATCACCGGCCCGCTCTGTCGGCCGCGCTGGCGGTCACCGATGCGGAGTTGACCGCGCTCCAGGCGAAAACAGGCAACGTGCTCGACCTGGCCACGCTGTCCGCGCTGGTGTCGTGGACCGGGCTCGCCCGTGGACTCCGGCTCACCATCTCCGATGTGCTGCTGCTGGCCACCCTGCTCGGACCGGTCGTCGCCGACCCGTTCGCTTCCCCGTCGGCGATGGAGACCTTCCTCGATGCCGCTGACGAGCTGCGCGGTTCGGGCGCTACGGTGGCCGAAACGGACTATCTTCTCGGGGCCCGCACCACATCCCCCCTGTCGGCTTCCGACGAGACCGTGGCCGGGTTCGCCACGGCACTTCGGGAGGGCCTGCGCACCAACCCCGCCGCCGAGCCGGAGGGTCAGGTCGCGTCGTCCCTGTCCGGGCCGCTGCGGCTCACACCGGCCGCGGTCCGGGTGATGCTGGCGCAGTCCGACAGTACGGGCCCGCTCCTCGATCCGTTCCTGGACGCCGCCTTCACGGCACGCGACGGGGCGGGCGGGTATCTCCATCCGGTCACGGCAGCGGCCTTTCCCCGTCTCTTCTTCGTCTACCGCAGACTCCAGAAGATGGCGCGGGTGGTCGAGTTGGCCGGCCTGGATGTCGAGCAGCTGACCTGGCAGCTCGCACACGGCCTAGACTTCGGTGGCCTTGCTCTGCCCCAACTGCCGGTCGACGTGCCACCGGCGAACCCGCTCATCCACGGCTGGCTCAACCTGCTGCGCTGGCTCCGCATTCGCTCCGCCCTGCTGCTGCGGTCGGCCGCGGCGGCAACGCTTCCCGGCGGTAGCCCAACCGCTTCCGGTGCCACGCCTGAGGACCTGATCGTCGCCGCCGCCAGCGTTGGCGCCACCGTGGAGATGGCGCGCGCCGCTGCGGAGCCGTTGCTCGGCATGGACGCTGCCTCCCTTGCCATTTTGGACCGTGGCGACGTTGACAGCTACCGGGATCCGGTCTTCCTGCTGCGGCTGCTGGACTGTGCGGGCCACTGCGCTCGGATTGGGGTCCCCGCCGCGACCTGCCTCGGCTGGTCGCAGCCCGAGTCCGCCGCCCCCACTGAGCGGGAGGTCGCCGCCCAGATCAGGTCCGTCGCCAAGTCCAAGCACGACACCGCCGCCTGGCTGGTCACGCTGACCCCCATGCAGGACACGCTCAGGGAGCGCAAGCGTGACGCCTTGGTGGCCCACCTGCTGGCGCACTCGGCCAGGACGGAACCAGACACGGTCACGGTCGACGGGCAGAACTGGGCCAACCCGCGGCGGTGGCGCGACAGCAACGACCTGATGCGATACTTCTTGATCGACGTGGAGATGACCTCCTGCCAGCAGACCTCACGGATCAAGGCGGCCATCGGCTCGGTGCAGATGTTCGTGCAGCGAGCCTTCCTGAATCTGGAGAAGCCGCACGTCATCGTGACCAGCGAGGAACGAGCCGACGCCGTTACGCTGGACAGCTGGCGGCAGTGGAAGTGGATGAAGAGCTATCGGGTGTGGGAGGCCAACCGTAAGATCTTCCTGTATCCGGAGAACTGGATCACCCCCGAGCTCCGCGACGATAAGACTCCGTTCTTCGTCGAGCTGGAACAGGAGGTGCTACAGGGCGACATCACCTCCGAGAACTGCGAGACTGCGCTGCGTCACTATCTCGCGAAGCTGCACGAGGTCGGCAACCTCGAGGTGGTCGGGATCCACCACGAGGTCCAAGACGACCACCCGTGGGACAACCTCCCCCCGACAGTCAACCTGTTGCATGTCATCGGCCGGACCCGAAGCGAACCGGCCACGTACTTCTACCGGCGGTTCGACCTCAACGACGCCTCCTGGTCACCTTGGGAGAAGGTCGATCTCGACATCAGCGCCGACCAGGTCGTGCCGGTGGTCTACAACCGGATGCTGCACCTGTTCTGGCTACAGATCACCGAGAAGCCGCAGAAGACCAGACGACAGCCCGCCGCCCAGCCCACCGCCACGACGCAGCGGGCGCCCGAGCCTCCCCGTCAGCTCGAACTGCGGCTCGCCTGGTCGGTCCGCACCGGCACGGGATGGTCCGCGCGTCAGGCCGCGCCTCAGGTGCTGGTCCACCCCTGGCAGCGGCCCGTGTCGTCGTACAGCCTGAAACCGCGCTATCGCAGCATCGACAACATGCTCTGGCTCGATGTCTACATCGCCATGAGCCTGGAGTTCAACAATGAGACCTTCTGGGACCCCTACTCGGGTCATTTCGATTTCGTCACGGCCCGTCGTTTCGACGAGACGGCCCGACCGTGGCACTCCTCATCGTTCGTCTTCGACGGCCAGGTCACCGAGCTTCGGCTGAAGCCTCTGCTCGGTCAGTACCACACGCTCGACGGGGCCGGCGTACCGTCCGAGGCGCTGGTTGCCACCGACTCCTACCGTTATGTCCGCAGCCTGACCGATCCCACCGGCAAGCGGGTCAAGCCGCTGGAGGGGGGTGGTCAACGGGGACCCCGGGCAATGCTGCCCGAGGGCATGCACCTGGAGTCCGGGCGGCTGGTCAACAACACCTGGACGCCCAACAACGGCACCCTGACCGTCCTGCAGGGCGGCAACAGCGTGACGTTGCTGACCGGCGCCAAGCCGCCGTTCGCGGTGGTCTACTCGATGGACTCCGCCCAGTTCGACACCGCAGGCATCAACCGCAGCCCGTTCTTCTACGTCGACGCCGCCCGTGCCTACTTCGTCACCTCGACCTGGGCGGACGTCCTCATCGACTCGACCACGAGCGTGCGCCGTCTCCAGTACAGCTTCGCCGCGTTCCATCACCCGTATACGGCGCTGTTTTTGCGGGAGCTCAACCGGTCGGGGGCTGACGGGTTACTCAACCGCAAGATCCAGCGGTTCCCGGAGCAGTACCCACCGGGAAACTCCTTCACGTTCGCCTCGTACGCTCCGGTTTCGACCACTACCGCCGTTGACGCCAACGCGGTCCGCGACCGCAACGACTTCAGCCGCAGCGGCGCGATGTCGATCTACAATTGGGAGACCTTCTTCCACGTGCCGTTCCTGATCGCCTGCAAGCTGATGGCCAACCAGCGGTTCGAGGAGGCGTTGGACTGGTTCCACCGCGTCTTCGATCCGAGCAACACCGAATCGCTGTCAGCGCCGCAACGGTTCTGGGTGACGCTGCCGTTCTTCGAGCAGAACGACGAGGCGTACCGGCGGCAACGGATCGAGTCGCTCCTCACCGACGTCACCTCGCGTCTGGACGAGATCAGGGCCTGGAAGAACAACCCGTTCAAGCCCGACGTGATCGCCCGGTTCCGTCCCATCGCCTACCAGAAGGCGGTGGTGATGCGCTATATCGACAACCTCGTCGCGTGGGGCGACCAGCTGTTCCGCCGGGACACCATCGAGTCGATCAACGAGGCAACCCTGCTCTACGTGCTGGCCGGGGAGTTGCTGGGTCGCCGGCCGGAGCATGTCGCGGCACTGCCCCGGCCCGAAAAGTCCTACGCCGAGCTCACCGCGGAGTCCGGCCTCGATCCGTTCGGCAACAGCCAGGTCGAGGTGCAGCTGGAGAACCTGGCGGATCGGCCGATCGTGGTGGTGGCGTCCAGCGATGGGGTGGCGCTGCCGGTCATCAATCTGGCCTACTTCGGGATACCGGCCAACACCGATCTGCTCGCCTGCTGGGACACGGTGGCCGACCGGCTGTTCAAGGTCAGGCACTGTATGGATCTGTCGGGTACCGTGCGCCAGCTGCCGCTGTTCGAGCCGCCGATCGATCCGGCGGTCCTCATCAGGGCCGCGGCGGCCGGAGTCGATCTCGACAGTGTGCTTGCCGACACACCCGGAGCTGGATCGCCCTACCGATTCCAGACCCTGCTCATGAAGGCGGTCGAGTTCACGGCCGATGTCCGGGCCCTCGGCGACCGAATGCTGGCCGCGCTGGACCGCCGCGACGCGGAGGCGCTGGCCCGGCTGCAGGCCAGCAACGACGTGGGGCTGCAGACCGCCATCACCGATGTTCGGACCGCGCAGGTGCTGGAGACCCAACGGGCCCGGGAGTCCATCGAGCAGGGGCGCGACACGGTCCAGGCACGGATTGACTACTACACCGCCATCCCGTACATGAACCCCTGGGAGGTGACGGCTACCGTTGTCCACGGTGCCGGGGTAGTCAGCGAGGTCGTCGCGACCGTGCTCAACGCCGTGGCGGGTGGGGCCAATCTGGTCCCTTCGTTCAGTGTCGGGGTCTCCGGCTTCGGCGGCACCCCGACCGTCACTGCCTCCTTCGGCGGCGGCAACGTCGCCGGTTCGGCTTCGAGCTTCGCGGCCGTGCTGCAGGGCGTCTCGTCCGTCCTGCACAATGCGGGCTCGATGCTCGAGTCTCAGGGCAACTATCGACGGCAGTTCGACAACAACCAGTTCCAGGCCGATGCGGCCCGCCACGAACTGGCCCAGCTGGAGAAGCAGATCATCGCCGCCCAAGCGCGGGAGAGCATCGCCGCGTACGAGCAGGCTGCGCATGAGACGCAGGTCGAGCAAGCCAAGGGCGTCGAGGAGTATCTACGGACCAAGTACACGGCTACCGAGCTCTACGACTGGACCATCGGGCAGCTGTCCACCGTCTACTTCCAGGCCTACCAACTGGCCTTCGACATGGCGCGGCGCGCCGAACGGGCCTACCGCTACGAGTTGGGCGACCAGTCGTCTCCGCCGGTGATCCAGTTCGGCTACTGGGACAGCCTGAAAAAGGGGCTGTTGGCCGGAGACCGACTGCTCAACGACCTGCGTCGGCTTGAGGCCGTCCATCTCGGGAGCAACACCCGGCGGTTGGAAGCGACCAGCCACATCTCCCTGGCCACAGTCATGCCCGACAAGCTGCTCGAGCTGAAGACCCGCGGCACGACTTCGATCGAGCTGTCGGAGTGGCTGCTCGCCACCGAGCACCCGGGCTGGATCAATCAGCGCATCCTGTCGGTGGCGGTCACCATTCCCTGCACCAGCGTGCCTTATGTGGGTGTCCACGCCGGGTTGACCCTGACCCAGGCCGTGGTGCGCAGAAACGACAGCACCTCAGGTGGGTTCGGAAACCCGTTCGACGCCGGGGACGACCGGTTCCTCGCGGCCATGAGCCCGGTGACCCGGATCGTCACCAGCCACGCCAGCGTCGACCGCGGCAGCTTCGGCTACACCACCGTCGATGACCGCTACACGGCGTTCGAGGGGGCGGGGCTGATAAGTCGCTGGACTATCACCCTCGACCCGCGCGACAACGCGTTCGACGTGTCCACCGTCACTGACGTGGTGCTCAGCTTCGACTATCAGGGTGAGCAGGGCGGGCCGGCGCTGATCGACCTTGCCCGGGCGGCCATCGATGCTGCCACCCCCGCCAACGGTGCCCGGTTGTTCGCGCTGGACAACGCCTATGCCAGTGAATGGTTCCGGTTCCTGCATAACGACGCCGGTGCCGAACAGTCCCTGCGAATCGCGGTGCGGGCTGAGGACCTGCCGTTCCTGTACCGCAGGATGGCTCGTCGCAGCCGGTTGAGCGTGACCCGGGCGGACCTGGTGATCCTGTCCGAGTACGCCGACCAGTTCGACTGCCGCATCGCGCCGCCGGGCCAAGCCCTACCGGCGCCGGTGTCCGCTACCAGGGACCCTGCCTTCGGCGGCATGCACCATGCGACGTTCAGCTGGCCGGCCTCCTCCCAAGACCTCCTGGGCGAGTGGCAGATCACGGTGAAACGGGACTCGGACGCGACCTGGGACGCCCTGCCGGGAGATCTTGTCGAGCACGCTTGGCTGTTGCTGCAGTTCGGCACGCCATGAGCGATCCCCTCCCACGCTTTATCACCGCGCTCGCCGAATCGGTGGTGTCGGTCTGCGACCCTGACGAGCTGTTGCTGTTCGGTTCCTACGCCAAGGGCCTGCACAACCGCTACAGCGATGTGGATCTTCTAGCCGTGCTGGACCGTCCCGCCACCGCGACGTTGCGCGGTGAGATCCGCGATGCCACGGCCTGTGTACCGCTTCCCGTCGACGTGCATCTGCACAGCTATCAGGAGCTGTGCCAGATCGCCGCCGACCCGAACGGCTTCCACGGCTCGATCCTCACCTGCGCGAAATCGCTGTATCGCGCACCGGGCGTGCTCTCGATCCTCGATCTCCCTCCAACTCGGGCGAGAACGGCGGCCCCAGCCTCTTGAAGGCCGGACATGTTCGGCGCTATTATGGGGTTCCCGAGGGGACTTAAGGTCGTTGTATTGTGTGGCGAATTGTCTGTAGTGGAAATTGTGTCGTCAAAAGAAGCTCTCGGTTCAGAAAAGCACCTCGTCATTGGCGGGGGCTTTTCGCTGTGTACCCACCGACCTCTGGGCGAGCAGTGGAGCGACGGCGATCGCAGTCGCAAACGCCCCAGACCATGCCCGTCACCAGCCCACTGCGCTACGGCCGAAGGGGTTGTGCGGGAACCCCTGTTCGGGCACGCCGTAGCGGCGCAGGCTCGCCCGCACCGATGCGCGGTTGAGGAGTCGCGCGAGGCGAGGCATTCCCCAGCCGAAGCGCTCCTCGTGGGCGACCCGCCCGATCCGGTGCATGATCCACGGTTCGTACGGGCTGCGGACGTGCCGATTCGCGAGGTCGAGTCGGCACAGATGCTTCACGTTTTTGTAGCCATACAACTGGGGAACGACGAGCCGGTACGGTGCGTCGTGGTCGCGGGCCAGCGGGCGCCCGTCGCGGGAGTGGGCCACCAGGACGTCGTCGCGAAGCAGTTCAGCCAGCGAGATGCTGGCCGTGAAGCCGTCGAGGCCGGTGAAGAGGATCCCGGTGACGCCGGGGTCGGCACGCTCTCGCAACAGAACGTCCCAGAGGTCGGCGAAGCGCCAACCGGTCCAGCGGGTGCCCAGCACGCTCCACGTCATGACACAGTGCAGGTCCAAAGCCTTCGTGCTCTGCGGGACGGTGTCCAGGGCAGCGCGATCGAGGCTGAACCCGCGGTCTACCTGCCCGCCGACGTGCAGCACTGGCTCCTCGGGGATCGTGATCGCGGCGTTGCGGTACCGCGGCAGGCCGAAGCGTGGGGCCGGGCCGATCAGGACCCGTTGACCGGGTGGCAGATCCGTCGCGGACGCTTGGCGCACCCTGCGGGCGATCGCGTGCAGCATCTCCCGCCGGATGAGCCCACTGAAGGGGCGGATGAGCCTCCAATACGCACCGAACCGGCGCGCGGCCGATTCGTCGGTCGGTTCGCACTGCGTCGTCGTCGTGAGCCGGGTTCGTCCCGGGCCGGCGGTGTCGAGGGTGAAGTCCATGCCGTACTTCAGCCACCCGGGTTCGGCGAAGGCGCCGAGGTCCTGGAGGCTGGACGGATTGGGGCCGGGCTCGGGGCGCAATTTCCAGGGACGCCCGATCTCGCCCGCCGCGGCGTAGTGGGGCGGATCGGTGCGCATCAGCCTCACCGGGCCCTGGTCCAGCAGCCGCCGCTCGCCCAACCCTTGGGCCTGGCCCAAGCTTCTGAGCATCATCAGGGGCGCGGTGAGGCGCAGATCTCGCCATTGCACAGCGGACAAGGCGGCCCAAACCTGAGCGGGCGAACCGTCGATGTCCAACCGGTGCCGTTCTGAAAACCGGGCGCTCGGTAGCGCCTCCGCCAGCGTTGTCGTCATGGAGTTGACAATACCACCATCTAGAGGTTCACTTCTAGTACGCTTCCGCTATAACGAATCGGAACAACCTGGCGGCTCATGTTCGACGCTTTGGTGATCGGGGCCAGCGAGGTCCGGGTTGGCGGGTCACCCGTCCGCCACGCGAGAACCGCGCCGAGGGGGCGAGCTCCACTCAGTCACCGAGCGCCAGGATGCCCTCGGTGGCCGCCACACAGATGGCGTCGTAGGCACGGGGAACCTCCTGGCCGATCAACGGGCGCACCATGCCGTAGGGGCACAGGCGGGTGGCCACCCACGCGAGGCGGAATCGGCGCTGGGTGAGCCGGCCGTAGCGTCGGGTAGCGACGCGACGAAGGGCCGCGTCGACCTCGTCGTTGATGCCGGTCAGGCCGGCGCGCTGCTCCTGCGGCACCTTCTCCACTAGATCCGACAGCCGGTACAGGGTCATCGCCTTGGCGTCTCCGGGGTGCTCGCGGCAGAACCGGGGGACGTGGCGGGACATGGCCGCCAGCGACGCCCGCGGATCCTCCAGCTCGGTCGCGAGGAGAAGCCCCTCGTGGAACCGTCGGATCGATCGGGCCCACAACGCGCCGAAGAGGGCCTCGCGCGAGGGGAATCGATGATAGATCGATCCGACCGGTGCGCCGGCCCGCGCGGCGACATCGGTAATCGTGGCGTCTCGCCACCGCTCCCCGACCGCATCTCGGGCAGAATCAAGGATCTGGTCCACGGTGAACTTTGCCGGTCGCGCCACGTGACGACCCTAAAGCCGGTTTGGCGAATCGGCCAAATAGAACGACGGGTCCAAAAGTCCTCGTCCGGTGGCGACCCCACAACAGCCGTGCCGATGCGCGTCGCATAGAGACGTCAAGGAGCGTTGCCCCCTTGCCGCTTCCAGAATATCGCTCCGAAGGGGGCTTGCCGCAAGACCCCGATCGGGTAGCACAATGTGTGCGTGCGGGCTCGGATCCCGGCGGAAACGGGCTCGGATCCCGGCGGAGGTTGGGTCCGCTCGGGGCGATCCGGCCTGGCCGGAGGTGGTTTCTGGTGAGGGGGTTTCCCATGTTCGACGTGATCATCAGTGGCGGTGGGCCGACCGGGATGATGCTGGCCAGCGAGTTGCGGCTGCACAATGTGGACGTGCTCCTGGTGGAGAAGGACAAGGGGCCAAGTCAAGCGGTCCGCTCCCTCGGTCTGCATTCGCGCAGCATCGAGATCATGGACCAGCGTGGCCTGCTGGAGCGGTTCCTCGAACACGGCCAGCGGTATCCCGGCGTGGGCCAGTTCGCGGGGATCGACGCACCGTCGCCGGAGCTGGATACCGCCCACGGCTACGTGCTGGGCATCCCCCAACCGGTCACCGATCGACTGCTGAGCGAGCGCGCGGTCGAGGCCGGCGCTCATATTCGCCGCGGCCATGAGGTGACCGGAATCGCGCAGGACCAGGACGGGGTCGACGTGCAGCTGGCCGACGGCACCCGGCTGCGCTCGCGCTGGCTCGTCGGCTGCGACGGTGGCCGCAGCCTGGTGCGCAAACTGCTCGGGATCTTGTTCCCCGGCGAGCCCCCCAGGGCCGAGTGGCTCGTGGGTGAGGTGAGGGTGAGCGCCGACCCGGGCGAGGTGGCCCAGAAGATGCACCAGGTCCGCCAAACCCACAAGGGGTTCGGCATCGGCCCCGCCGGGAACGGGTTCTACCGTGCCGTGGTGCCCGCGGCCAGCGTGGCCGAGGATCGCTCGGTGGCGCCGACGCTGGAGGAGTTCCGCACGCAGCTGCGGGCCTACGCCGGGACCGACTTCGGCGTTCATTCGCCGCGCTGGTTGTCCCGCTTCACCGATGCCACGCGGCTGGCCGAAAGGTATCGGGTGGGTCGGGTCCTGCTGGCCGGGGACGCGGCCCACGTCCACCCCCCGCTGGGGGGCCAGGGTCTGAACCTCGGCATCCAGGACGCCTTCAACCTGGGCTGGAAGCTGGGGGCCGAGGTCAACCGGTGGGCGCCGCAGGGGTTGCTCGACACTTACGGCGCCGAGCGTCGACCGGTCGCGGAAGACGTGCTCATGCTCACCCGGGCGCAAAGCGAGCTGCTCTCCCCCGAGCCCGGCCCCCAAGCGGTGCGCCGGTTGCTGACCGAGCTGATGGACTTTGACGATGTCAACCGATTCCTGGCCGAGAGGATCACCGCGATCGGTGTCCGCTACGACTTCGGCGACGGACCCGACCTGCTCGGCCGGCGCCTGCGCGACATCACCCTGTCGCGGGGATCTCTCTATCAGCTCATGCGCCAGGGCCGCGGGTTGTTGCTGGACCAGACCGGCGGGTTGTCCGTCGAAGGCTGGGCGGATCGGATCGACCACGTCGTGGACACCAGCGAACAGCTGGACGCGCCCGCGGTCCTGCAGCGACCGGACGGTCATGTCGCCTGGATCGGGGATAGCCAAGACGACCTCCTCGCTCGCCTACCCACCTGGTTCGGAGCTCCCGCAGGCGACGCCGGAGAGTCCGCGATCACCGGGCCCCCAGATAGTAATCGGGGGGTGATGGGCCGCTGAGAGGCGCCGCCGGGACTCGGCTCCGGGGGGCCGACACGACCACGACACCACACCCCTGGGATGGTTT
>JBBSOW010000024.1:0-36390 GCA_038259365.1 Propionibacteriales bacterium | reverse complement strand
GCCGACCATGGCGTGGGCGATGGAATCGATGGCGTTCTTGAGGCTGAGGGCGTCGGTGGTGTTCATCCGCGCCACCAGCGTGGAGGAGCCGTCGCCGTCGTGGTGGATGGCGACGAACCGCTCCGCCCGACGGGCCGCGGCCCGCTCGACGGCCAGCGCGGTGTCGGCGGCCACGATCAACCCCTCGGTGCGGCGCAGGATCCGCTGCCACGCCAACCGGCCCCACGCGCACTCCAGCCGCCGGTCCACCAGCAAGGCCGCTTCCAGACCCAGGCCCGCTTCGGCGCAGCGGGCGGCGATCTTGCGGGCCTGCCACACCGCCACCTCCCCGCGACCCATCGCCGCCCACAACCGCGGATGCCGGTGCCGCAGATTCAGCACATCGCGGATCAGCGCCCACGCCGTCGCTTCCCCCACCTTCAGCATCGCCGCCAACTCCAAAACCAGGAACTCAGCGAACTCCGGGGTACCGTCCGCGCCCGAGCCGACCAACCGCTCCCCACCGGTCAACTGGACCGGGCCGAGCGTGCAAGAGGCGTCCACCAGCTCGGCGACCAGCCGAACCTTACGCACCTCCGCACGAGATATCGCAGCGACGGCCTCCAACAGCTCATCGGCGATCCCGCGAATCGTTCCCTCCATGACACAAGCCAATCAGAAGGGTCAGACATTTTTTCTCGTGCATGATTGGCCCAGCACGATCGACTCATCCGCACCGACTCACTCGAGCGGCGACGGCTCTGACCGATTGCTGGTTGCCTTCTCCGGCCCGCCGCCTCGGTCATTCGGTCATCCTTGGGCGGTGGCCCAAACATGGCGAGCAAGTTCGGTTTGGAAAGGCTCCAGCGCCACGCCTCTCGCCCACAGCCTGGCGTCGATCAACACAACCACCACGGTAGGGGGCGGATAACCCACCGGGTCCGCGAGAAGGCACCCGAAGCCAAGGAGACCGAATAACCTCATCAGGCCACGCCAGTAGTGACTGACGTGCCGCGTCGAGCACCCGACCCACTACCGTGGAGGGCGTGAAGATACGTACGGAGTTGACCGTCGGAGAACGCGAGGCCGTGCTCTCATTGGGCGATCGCTGCGCAGCGGTCGACGGCGCTCGGCCCCTGAACGAGGCCGCGGTTTTCAACCTCGACGAGCGCTCCCCGGCGCAACACTGGCTGATCGTCGGTGATGACGGGCTCATCGCTTACGCCCAGCTCGCCGCGGACGACACCGCCCAGCTGTGCGTTGATCCAGCCCACCGTCGGCGTGGACACGCGTCCTCGCTGATCGAGCACGTTCTCGCCAGCTCGGCGGATCGCCAGCTGGGATGGTGGTCCTTCGGCGCGCTGGCAGCGGCGAAGGCGCTGAGCGAGAAGCTCGGTCTCCATGCCGTCCGCGAGCTGTTGATCATGGAACGCGATCTCGACGAGCCCGTCCCCCCCGTCGAGCTTCCCGGCGGCGTGCACATATCTACCTTCACCCCCGCCGACGCCGACGCCTGGCTGCAGGTCAACGCGCGGGCGTTCGCCCGCCACCAGGAGCAGGGCTCGATGACCGCGGCGGATCTGGCGGCCCGCCGGCGCGAGCCCTGGTTCGACGCGGACGGGTTCTTCCTGGCCTACCGGGGCGAGAAGCTGCTCGGTTACCACTGGACGAAGATTCATCGCGAGTCCACCCCGCCCGTCGGCGAGGTGTACGTATTGGGAGTCGATCCTGAGGCTGGTCGCTCCGGCATCGGCCGGGCCCTGCTGAACCGCGGGATGGCCCATCTAGCCGAGCGTGGTCTCGATAGCGTGATCCTGTACGTGGAGGCCGATGAGGCCCACGTCGTCGATCTGTACTCCTCGGCCGGCTTCGCCGTCGTGCACCGAGACCTGTTGTACGCCAACGGCGAGCAAAACGAGCGAGGAGCCTCATGACCACCACCGCCAGCACCCCGACGATCGCCGGCGGACACGACGAGCCGGGTGAGCGCCAGCCTAAGGAATCATTGCCGGCGAACCGGTTCCTCGATCGCGAGCTGTCCTGGCTGGCGTTCAACTCTCGGGTGTTAGACCTCGCCCGGGACTCCCTGCGGGTGCCACTACTGGAACGGGCCAACTTCTTGGCCATCTTCGCCTCCAACCTCGACGAGTTCTACATGGTTCGCGTCGCCGGGCTCAAGCGCCGGATCGCTGCCGGGGTGGCCGTTCCGGGACCGAGCGGCATGCTGCCTCGCGAGCTGCACGAGGCCATCTTGAACCGCACCCGCGAACTCCTGGTGGAGCAGAACCGGATCTTTCACGAGACGATCCGGCCCGAGTTGGCCGCCGAGGGAATCGAGATCCTCGATTGGGCCGAGCTGGCCGAGGACGAGAAGAGCAAGATGCGGACCCTGTTCGCCGAACGCATCTTTCCCGTCCTGACCCCGCTGGCCGTGGATCCCTCTCATCCCTTCCCCTACATCTCGGGGCTATCGGTGAACCTCGCAGTGCTGTTGAAGAACCCCCACACCGGGGCTCGCCAGTTCGCCCGGGTGAAGGTGCCGACGAACATGCCGCGGTTTCTGTCTCTGGGCCAAAACCGGTTCGTGCCCATCGAGGCCGTGATCGCCCGCCAGCTGGATCAACTCTTCGCCGGCATGCAGGTGTTGGAGTACACCACCTTCCGCGTCACCCGCAACGAGGACCTCGAGGTCGAGGAGGACGACGCGGAGAACCTGCTGTTCGCGCTGGAGAAGGAGTTGCTGCGCCGCAAGGTCGGCCGCCCGCCGGTTCGCCTGGAGGTGCAAGACGACATCAACCCGACGATGCTTGAACTGCTCGTCGAGGAGCTGGACATCTCCGAGCGGGAGGTGTTTCACCTCCCCTCCCCGCTCGACCTGCGCGGGTTATTCTCCATCGCCTCCATCGACCGCGAAGACCTGCGCTACCCGGCGTTCCTCCCGCAGACCAACCCCGCCCTGGCCGAGGTGGAGACCGCCCAGCCCGCCGACATGTTCGCCGCGCTGAAAGCGCGGGATGTGTTGTTGCACCACCCCTACGACTCGTTCGCCACGAGCGTGCAGCGCTTCATCGAGCAGGCGGCCGCGGATCCGCACGTGCTCGCCATCAAACAGACCCTGTACCGAACCTCGGGGGATTCGCCGATCGTCGATGCCCTCATCGAGGCCGCCCAACTCGGCAAGCAGGTGCTCGCGGTCGTGGAGATCAAGGCCCGGTTCGACGAACAGGCCAACATCGGCTGGGCCCGCAAACTGGAGAAGGCCGGCTGCCACGTCGTCTACGGCATGGTGGGTCTCAAGACCCATTGCAAGCTCGCCATGGCGGTGCGTGACGAACCCGAAGGCCTGCGCCGCTACGCCCACATCGGCACCGGCAACTACAACCCCAAGACCGCCCGGTTGTACGAGGACATCGGCCTGCTGACGGCGAACCCGATCATCACCGAGGACGTCGCTCGGGTGTTCAACCACCTGTCCGGGATGACCCGCGAGACCGACTATCGACGTCTCCTGGTGGCTCCGGAGGGCATCCGGGCCGGGCTGCTACGCAGCATCGCCGGTGAGGTGGGTCATGCCAAAGCCGGCCGCGAGGCCCGGATCCGCATCAAGGTAAACTCGGTCGTGGACGAACTCATCCTCGACGAGCTCTACCGGGCCTCACAGGCGGGGGTGAAGGTGGACCTGTGGGTCCGCGGCATCTGCACCCTGCGGCCCGGCGTCGAGGGCCTCAGCGAGAACATCCGAGTGATCAGCGTGCTGGGCCGCTTTCTCGAACATAGCCGGCTGTTCTGGTTCGCCAACGACGGCCAACCCAAGGTCGGCATCGGCTCGGCCGACCTCATGCACCGCAACCTGGATCGCCGCGTCGAGGTGATGGCCTCGATCACCAACCGCTCCCACATCGCCGAGATCGAGTCGATCTTCGAGCTGGCCTTCGATCCGGGCACCGTCTCGTGGTCGCTCAACGCCGACGGCTCCTGGGAACCCCACACCACCGACGAAGAGGGGAACCCGTTGATCGACATGCACGAGCACCTGATCGCGGTCAAGTCTCGCAGGCGAGCCAAGTAATCGGGCCGCGATGCGGAACAAAAAGGAGATCCTTGCCGCGGGCGCCGTGGTCTGGAAGGGCGTCGGCAGCGAACGATTGATCACCGTGATTCATCGGCCCCAGTACGACGATTGGTCGTTGCCCAAGGGCAAGCTCGACCCCGGCGAATGCTTGCCCCAAGCGGCGGTCCGCGAGGTCGCCGAGGAGACCGGCATCGAGGTCTGTCTCGGGTTGCCGTTGGACCGGCAGGAGTATCCGACCAGCAAGGGCGTCAAACAGGTCTCCTACTGGGCGGCCCGGGTGCTGGCCGAGCGCAAGCGCAAACCCGATCGCGAGGTGGATCGGGTGGAGTGGATGTCGTTCGAAGACGCCTTCAACACCCTCACCCACGGCAACGACCGTCGGCTGCTGACCCAGTTCATCGCCCAGCCGATGACGTCGACGCTTCTCGTCGTGCGCCACGCCAAGGCGATGGAGCGGGTGAACTGGAGCGGCCGCGACGCCGCCCGGCCGCTGACCGCGGTGGGCCGGCAACAAAGCGCCGACATCATCGCGCTGCTGACCGCCTACGACGTGAGGCGTTTGGTCAGTTCATCGTCCAATCGCTGCGTCAGCACGCTGTTGCCCTACGCCACGAGCCGCGGGCTGACGATCGAGCGGATGAGTCAACTCAGCGAGGAGGAGGGCACCGACGACGCGGACGGGGTGCAGGCCCTGATGGGCAGGCTGCGCGACGACGTCGTCCGCACCGGCGTCAGCACGGCCGTGAGCGGGCACCGGCCCGTTCTCCCGCACATGCTGGACGCCCTGAACGTTCCCGATCGGAGTCTCCGCAAGGGCGAGGTCGTGCCGATCCACCTGGGCGCCGGCGGCGAGGTCGTCGCCGTGGAGCGCCACCGGCCGCAAAAGGACCGACCCTAGTATCGTGGCGGGGCACCGTCCCCTCGAGTTCTCAGGCAGCCAGGCTCAGCCGAAGCGGCCCGAGATGTAGTCCTCGGTGGCCTTTTGGGTGGGGTTGGAGAAGATGGTTTCCGTCGAGTCGTACTCCACGAGGTGTCCGGGCTCGCCGGTGCCGGCGATGTTGAAGAAGCCGGTCATGTCGCTGACCCGGGAGGCCTGTTGCATGTTGTGCGTGACGATGACGATCGTGTAGTTCTCCTTCAGATCGTCGATAAGATCCTCGATCGCCAGCGTCGAAATCGGGTCCAACGCCGAGCACGGTTCGTCCATCAGGACGACTTCGGGCTTGACGGCGATGGTGCGCGCGATGCACAGGCGTTGCTGCTGGCCGCCCGACAGGCCCGAGCCCGGCTTGTCGAGGCGATCCTTGACCTCTTTCCACAGGTTGGCCGCACGCAGGGACTCCTCCACGAGGGTGTCGGCGTCGCTCTTGCTGATCCGCTTGTTGTTCAGCTTCACCCCGGCCAGCACGTTCTCGGCGATCGACATGGTGGGGAACGGGTTCGGTTTTTGGAACACCATGCCGATCTTGCGGCGCACTCCTACCGGATCGACGCCGCGGCCGTAGACGTTCTCACCGTCGACGACGACCTCGCCCTCGCAGCGCGCACCCGCGATCACCTCGTGCATCCGGTTGATCGAACGCAGGAACGTCGACTTTCCGCACCCCGAAGGCCCGATGAGGGCCGTGACGGTGCGGGGGTGCATCGTTACGGTGACGTCCTCGACAGCCAGGAAGTTGCCGTAGTAGATGTTGAGGTTCTTGACCTCGATGCGCTTGGACACGTGGTGATCCTCGGATCTGGAAGTAGGTCGAGCGGTAAGGGCTTAGCGGCCGGTCTTGGGGGCGAAGAGCCTCGAGATCAGCCGGGCGATGATGTTCAACGCCATCACGATGATGATCAACGTTAGGGCCGCGGCCCAGGCCCTCTCGATGAAGGGCTCCTTGGGGATGCCCGGTGTGGCGTAGGAATAGTAGGCGAACACCGGCAGGGTGGCGATCCGGTCCTCGAAGATATTCAGGTTCGTCGAGGTGGTGGTCCCCACGGTCACCAGCAGCGGCGCGGTTTCACCGATCACCCGGGCCACGGCCAGCGTCACGCCGGTGGCGATCCCCGCGATCGCGGTCGGCAGGACCACCTTGAGGATCGTCAGCCAGCGCGGCACCCCCAGGGCGTAGGCGGCCTCGCGGAGATCGTTGGATACCAGCCGCAGCATCTCCTCGGTGCTGCGTACGACCACCGGGATCATCAGGACCGAGAGCGCCACGGCACCGATGATGCCCGCGCGGGCCCCGGGGCCGAGGAAGAGCGCGAACAGCGAGGCGGCGAACAGCCCGGCGACGATCGAGGGGATGCCGGTCATGACGTCGACGAAGAACCGCAGCGCCCGGGCCAAGGGGGACTTGCCGCCGTACTCCACCAGGTAGATGGCGGCCAGGATGCCGATGGGCACCGAGATGACGGTGGTGACGCCGGTGATCATCAGCGTGCCCATGATGGCGTGGTAGGCCCCGCCCCCTTCTCCCGTCACCCCCCGCATGGACCAGGTGAAGAACTGGCCATCGAAGCGCTTGTTGCCCTCCTGGATCACCTTGGTGATCACCGACAGCAGCGGAATCAGCGCGAGCAGGAAGAAGGTGGTGACCACGCCCGTGACGACGCGATCGACGGCGTGGCGATGCCCCTCGATCCGCAGCGACACGACGTAGATGACGATCAGGTACATCAAGGCGGCGACCGCCACGATGGCGACGGTGTTGAAGCCGAGGCTCAAGATCACCCCGAGGACGGCCACGAGCACCGACCCGGCGAGGATGGCCCGACGCAACCCCTTACTCAGGACCGACAGCTTGATGTCGCTCGTCCGCTTGGTGTCTCCCGAACGCGGCTTGAGCTGTGTGCTCATCAGTTGGCTCCCGAGAACTCGGCGCGCCGCGAAACGATCCAGCGGGCAAAGACGTTGACTCCCAAGGTGATGCCGAACAGGACGAGGCCGGAAACGACGAGGGTGTTGACGTCCAGTCCGCTGGACTCGGGGAACTGCAACGCGATGTCGGCGGCGATGGTTCCCGGGTTGGCCGGGCTGGTGATCACCGGGGTGTAGCGGGCCGAGGCCGAAAGGATGATGGCCACGGCCATCGTTTCTCCCAGCGCCCGACCGAGGCCGAGCATCATCCCGGAGATGATCCCGGACATCCCGAACGGGATCACGGCCTGGCGGATCATCTCCCACCGGGTGGCGCCCAGGGCGAGCGAGGCCTCTTCGTGCAACCGCGGGGTTTGCAGGAACACCTCGCGGTTCACCGCCGTCATGATGGGCAAGATCATGATGGCCATCACGATGCCGACCACCAGCATCGAGCGGTCCGAGGCCGGGCCGCCGATCACCGGCAGCCAGCCCACGTTGTCGATCAGCCACTGCTCGATCGGCAGCATGCCTTGACCGATCACGTAGTAACCCCACAGGCCGTAGATGATCGAGGGCACCGCGGCCAGCAGATCCACCAGGTACCCGAGGACGTTGGCGACCCGGCGCGGGGCGTAGTGCGAGATGAACAGGGCGATGCCGACCGAGAGCGGGGTGGCGATGATCAGGGCCAACGCCGCGGACAGTAACGTGCCGTAGACCAACGGGCCGATATAGTGCACGAGCCCTTGGCCGCCGCGGACATCCTCGGGGGCGGCTACGAGCGCGGGCCAGGACTGCCACACCAAGAAGGCGGCCACCCCGGCGAGGGTGACCAGGATGAGGATCCCGGCTCCCATGGCGGAGCCCTTGAATATCTTGTCGGCCGGGCGTCCCTTGGCCCTCGCCGGTCTGGCAACTGCGTTACTCAAAAACTCTTCTCCACATCCTAGCCGTGCCCCACCCTTGTCCGTGTCCGTCGAACTCCTCGGCACGGTTCAGCTGATGGAGTCGATGGCCTTCTTCGCATTCTTCAGGGCCTTATCGCTCAGCGGGGCCGAGCCGGCGCTGTCGGCGGCAACCTGCTGGCCTTCCGCGCTGGCGATGTAACCCAACCAGGCCTTAACAAGCTCGGCCTTCTTGGCGTCGCCGTAAGAGGTGCAGGCCAGCTCGTAGGAGACCAGCGCGATCGGGTAGGTGCCCGAATCGGTGGTGTCGCGCTTGAGGTCGATGGCGTAGTCGAACGGGCCGCGGCCGCTCACGCGGTCCGAGGAGTCGACGACCTTGGCCGCGGCTTCGGCGCTGATCTTGACGAACTTCTCGCCCACCTTGATCTTGGCGGCGGGCAGCTCGCCGAGCTGTGACTCGTCGGCGTAGCCGACCGAGCCGTTGTTGGCGCCGATCGCCTCGACGACTCCCGAGGTGCCCTTGGCGGCGGTGCCCCCGGGCACGGGCCAGTCGCCCGACGCCTCGTGGGGCCAGGCCTTCTTGGCCGCGTCGGCCAGGTAGTCGGTGAAGTTCTCCGTGGTGCCGGACTCGTCGGAGCGGTTCACGGGCGTAATGGCCACGTCGGGCAGGTCGGCGTCGGGGTTGTCGGCCTTGATGGCCGCGTGGTTCCACGTGCTGATCTTCTGGTCGAAGATCATCGCCAAGGTGGTGGGGGAAAGCTGCAGATCGCTCACGCCCTCGAGGTTGTAGGCGACCGCGATGGGAGAAACGTAGACGGGGAACTCGATCAGCCCGCCGTCCCCACAACGCTCCCCGGCCTTGGTCAGCTCCTCGTCCCTAAGGTAGGCGTCCGAGCCGGCGAAGCTGGTGGCCGTGGCGAGGAACTGTTCGCGGCCCCCGCCGGAGCCCACCGGATCGTAGTTCACCGTAACGCCGCCGTTCTCGGTTTCGAAGGCCGCCTTCCAGGCGGTTACGGCGGCCGCTTGGGAGCTCGCTCCCGCGCCGGAGATGGTGCCCGAGAGGCCACCCTCCGCGTTTGCTCCACCGCCGGCCGGGGCCTCATTGGCGGCTGCGCAACCGGTCAGGCTGAGCGAGATTGCCGACATCGCGCCTACCAGCAGGCGGCCGATTGTCTTGCGGTTCACGAGGTGTCCTTTGGTCGAGGAGGCTGACATTGGCAAGGCAAGCAGGCCTGGATGGACGAGAGTCGGAACTGCAGTGAACGCAAGATGAACGCTTGGACCCACCGACACGGCTCCGGCTTTCCGAGCGTCGCCCTCGACTGTCCGTAGAGTGTGGCGAATGGAGGCAGGGAACCGTCGTCGACGGCGACGACACCAAGGCGCGCACGCCGCACCGGTCCGTATTCTTGTGTGTGGCGCACTGCTGAGCCTCACCGCCTGCAGCGGGGCGGTCACGACCCAAGGGTTGACCGCCAACCCCAGCGGGACACAAGTCGGGGTGAGCGGGCAGACCACCCTGCGGTGCCCTATGGGATCGTCGCTCGCCGGCTCCGCCACCGTGGCCGACGAATCGTTGGCGAGCGCCAGCACCGACGACTACAGCGCCGCCTGCGACAATCAAGCCCAGATCGGCTACACCGCCTCCTCCGCGGTGGCCGCCGCGGAGGCCTTCTTGGCCTCCCAGACCACCCTGATCGTCACGGAGGCCGCCTGGCCCGTGCAGACGAAGGCCGACGAGCGCTGCGCTAGCGGGGTGAGCCAGTTCCCGCTGGCGGCCATGCCCGTCGCCGTGGTCTACAACGTCGCAGGGGTGAAGAAGCTGACGCTCACGCCCGTGGTGCTTTCGGGCATCCTGCGCGGAGAGATCGCGAGCTGGGACGAGGAGGCGATCGCCGAACTCAACCCAAAGGCCAAGCTGCCCGATCGACCCATCACGGTGATCGCTCCCCGAGGCGAGACGGCCGCGACCGCCGCCCTCACCGGTTACCTGGCCGCCTCCGGCGCCTCCGGCTGGGACGAGTCCGGGTCCGCGGAGTGGGATCAGGGCGCTCAGGAGGCGGACGACTCGCGGGCCGTCGCCGAGGACGTCCTCGCCACGGTGGGCTCGATCGGGTTCACCGAGTGGCCGGCGGCGCAGTCGGTCGACGTGCCAGCGGTGAAGATCAAGACCGAATCCAAGACCGTCACCCTCAACGAATCCAGCGTCGCCAAGGCGATGAAGGGGGCCAAACTCACCGGCGACGCCCCCCGCTACGACCTCGAACTCGCGACACCGACGAACAAGGCGTACCCCATCATGCGGCCGGTCTACGTGCAGACCTGCGCGAGCGGGCTGGACCCGGGCGAGCTGTCGCTGCTGAAGGACTACCTGAGCTACGCCCTGAGCAGTCAGTGGCAGACCGCGATCCGGGTGCATCACGCCGGGGCCATCCCCGAAGACGAGCGCGAAAAGCTCGTCGCCGCCGTGAACGAGATGTCCTAGTGACGTGGCACCCCTCACGCTCTTACGGTTGGCGACGGTCAGGAGATTAGGGCGAGGCGGCGCTAAGAGCGCTATCCCGGCTTGAGCGGCTGCTCCCCCGCTATAGAATCTGCCCGTGAGTATCCAAGCGGGGTGGTATCCCGATCCAGGCGGCCAGCAGGGTCTCTTTCGCTACTGGGATGGCCAGGCCTGGTCGGCCGCGTTGACGAGCAACCCCCAGGCGGCGCCCCCCAGCCAGGGCCTGGTGCCCCAACAGGGCGGGCCGAACCCCCATCCTCAGCAGGGGGGTGGGGCCCCCGTGCCGCAGAAGAAGTCCCCCATGGGCTGGTGGATCGGCGCCGGGGTCATCGTCGTCGCCCTCGTCGTGCTGGCGGCGTTCTTCGTCCGCGGCGCGGTCAACAACATCAACACCACCCCAAGTGGCGGTGGCATCGGCACGCCGAGCGAGCAATTGTGCCCCGTCGACCAGACCCAGCGAACCCCAGCGCCCAAGCAGTACAACGACGGCCGCGTCCACGGCGGCGCGCTGTCCTTCCCCCGGTTGTCCTCCCCCTGGGGACCGCCCCAAGGCGACGACCGCGTCCCCTTCGGGCGCGACGTGATGAAGCAGGATGTCATGGTGCACCCGGACTACGACGGCGCAGGCAACTCCTGGGTGGCCTCGGTCCTCGTGGCAGAACTGATCGCCGGAGACGGCTTCTTCACCCCCGAGCAGGGGTCCGAGATCGTCGTCAAGTGCGTCACCGGCACCTTCTACGGTGATGGCACCGAGGTGACCCGCGAGGACAAGGTGAACAAGGCCACCACCGTCGACGGCCAGGACGCCTGGATCGTGGAGTCCCAACTCTCCTTCGATATCGAGGGACTTCCCACCAAGGGCGAGTTGCTCATCGTGGTGATCGTGGCCAGCGACGACGCCACGTCCTCGCTGTACTACGCCTCGATCCCCGACGACTCCCCCCAGTACGTGCAGCCGGCCCGCGACGCGATGAGGCAGCTCAAGGTCGAGTGAGCCCGGTGGGCCTTTGACCGCCTAATCGCGGCAGTCGGTGAGTCCGCGGGCGTGCTTGAAGGCCAGTACGAGCGCCGCGCTGGTGTCTACCCGCTTGGCGAACTTCGCGTCCTTTGCCGCCTCATCGCGGACCGCCTCGACCATGGCCGGCAGCAGCCCGGGTTCGGCGTTGACGACGATCTGTCCGCCCGCCGCCAGGAATCGCGTGGCCCGCTCGCCCGGGTCGATGTCGGCCACCTCCGCGGCCGCGCCGAGGTCGTCCGAGATCACGACCCCGTCGAAGCCCAACTCGCTGCGGACCAGACCGATCACCTTCCTCGAGAACGCGGCACGTTTCTTGGGATCGATGCGCTCGTAGGTCACGGTGCTCAGCATGACCGCGTCCACCCCGGATTCGACGGCGGCGGCGAAACCGGCCAGATCGGGATCGCCCGCCGTTGTCGCGGTGTCTTTCACTCCGGCCTCGAAATCGGTGTTGCCCCGCACCTTGCCGATGCCGGGAAAGTGCTTGACGGCCGTCGCCACGTCCGCGGAATCCATCCCCTCGACGAAGGCGGAGACCTTGCCCGCGACGGCCTGGGGATTCGAGCCGTAACCGCGGCCCAGCTTGCCCACCGGCTCGTTGCTGTTGACCAGGCCCTTTGGCACCACGTCGGCGACCGGGGCCAGGTTCAGATCCACCCCCGCCTGGCGCAGGTCCTCTCCCCAGCCCTTGGCTGCCCTCTCGAGTTCGTCGTCCGAGAGCTTGGCCTGCTTGGCCGCCGACGGCATCTCGGTGAATCCCGGCCCCCGCAGCCGCTGGACGAGCCCGCCCTCCTGGTCCGCCGCGATCGCCACCTTCACCTCTCCTGGAGACCTCGACGCCGCCCGGATCTCGTCGGTCAGGGCGGCGATGTCCTCGACGCCCGCCGTCGAGTTGCCCAGCAACAACACCGAGCCCACGTGGTAGTCGCGCAGCAGTTCGGCGCTCCAACCACCGACGGGGGCGGAAGAGTTGTGCCCCATCATGAACAGCTGGCCGATCCGCTCGTCCCTGCTCATCGTCGCCGCCTTGGCCCGACAGGCCATGGCCAGGCCCAACTCCGGGGCAACGGAGTCCGCCCTCGATGCAGGGGTATCCGCGGGGGACGTTGCCTCGGCCGAGGCCGTCGTGGCCGGGCTCGGGCTGGTACCGTTCGCCGCCGGCTCACTCGCCCCACACGCCGCCAGGCCAACCCCCGCGGCGAGGGCGAGGAAGGCCAACAAGGAGTATCGGGACGGACGCGCGGCCGAGGTCGAAGACGAGCTACTCACCCGTCGAGTCTCCCAGACCCAGCCACACCGGCCAGCACGCTCGATCTGGCGCTTCCCGCTCGATGCCTAAATCACGCGGGAACCATGCGGCCGAGCGAGCTGAACAATATATCGAGCGCGGTGACGGGCGCCGCCCAGCGGGACGGGGCGGCTGCATCGGGTGGACGCTCCGACGCGCGGGGCGCGACAGGCTCTAGGGTGGACAACAGTTCACCCGGTCCCGCGGGCCGCCTGCGAAACCGCGCCAGTTGATGGCCAGTCGAAAGGACGAGGTATGTCGAGCCTCAGCACTGTCAAGACCCCCACGCTCGCCGATGCCATCCCCGGCGGCCTCGTTCGCAACGCGGCCTTGGTGGCGGGCGGAGCCGGCTTCGTCGGGTTGAGCGCCCAGCTGATCATCCCGCTGCCGTTCACCCCGGTGCCGCTGACCCTGCAGACCTTCGCGGTGCTGCTCACCGTGGCCGCGCTGGGCAAATGGCGCGGCCTGGCCTCGATGGGCCTCTACCTGGCCGCCGGCGTGGCCGGGGTGCCCTGGTTTTCCAGCCAGAACTCGGGCTACTCGTTCGCCGCCTTCGGCTACATCCTGGGCTTCTTGCTGGCCGCGATCCTGGTCGGACACCTGGCCGAGCGCGGCGCGGATCGCCACGTGCTGAAGACCGCCGGGACGATGGTCGCCGGCAACCTGGCCATCTACGCCGTCGGCGTGCCATGGCTGATGTTTTTCGCCGACGTCGGCATCGGCAAGGCCCTGGCTCTGGGCGTGCTGCCCTTCCTTCTTGGCGACGTCATCAAGATTGTCGCCGCAGCGGGTCTGCTGCCCGCGGCCTGGAAGTTGTTGGGCCTGAAGACCTGACGGCAAATCGGTCTAGCGCAGCAGGCCGAACAGCAGCTTCTCGTAGCTGTCGATCATCGTTTCGACGTCGAAGCGTCTGCCCCAGGCTTGCACCCGGGAGCGGTCGTGACCGCTTGCCTGGACCACGGCTTCGGTGAGCGCCTCGACCGAGCCGTCTCGGGCCACCACCCCACCGTCGACACCGACAACCTCGTGGGCGGCGCCCAGGGGCAAGGCCGCCACCGGCGTCCCGCTGGCCATCGCCTCCACCATGGAGAGCCCGAAGGGTTCGGCCCACTGGGGTGAGGACACGAAGACCGCGCTGCGCCCGAGCTCGGTCGCCAGCGCCTCGTGGTCGAGGTGGCCCCGGTAGACGCACCTTGCGTCGAGCCTCGGGCGCACCACGGTCTGAAAGTACTCAACGTCGGCTACGGGACCGCAAATGTTCAGCCGCATTCCGGCCCGCTTGGCCGCCTCGATACCCAGGTGCAGCCCCTTCTCGGGGGTGATCCGGGCGGCCCAGACCGCGAGGTCGTCCTCCGGCGAGCCCTGTTGGGCCCACTCCGAGCGGTAGATGCCGTTCCACACGGTCTCCACTGCCGGTAACAACTCTCGCCAACCGAGGGCGTTGAAATCCGAGACGCTGGCGTACACGTGCAGCGGGCCGGGTTGCCACCCGGGCTGTTCGACGACCGCGGTGACCCGATCCAACGTGGCGGGGGTGTGCAGGACCGTGAGCATCGCCTGGTCGTGAAGCTCGGTATAGGGCAGATGGCCCAACGAGTTGTTGAACACGACATCGAAGCCGCCCGCTCGGATCTGTTCTATCGCGGCCAGGGCCGCCCCACAGACGACGTCGTTGGAGGCGTCGCGCCCGTCGCGACCCGGGGTGGCGCCGTAGGTGAAGTTCGCCGCCAGCACCGGTACGACGCGCGCCTCGCTGAGGCTGCCCTGCTTGGCGAACAGCGTCACCTCGTGACCGCGACGGACCAGCTCGTTGGCCACCATCGAGGTGTGCATCTCGGTGCCGCCCAGAAAGGGCTCGGCGATCCGATAGTGCAAGTGGGCGAGGATGGCGATCCTCATGCGAACGCCTCCGCACCGATGGCCCCGGGCGTCTTGACGTAGGCGCCAGAAGGCCGATCAAAGCGCACGAGACCCAGGCCAACGAAAGCGTCCAGCCAGCCCTGCATCGGCCACCACCCCCACCGGCTGGCAAAGAGCGCGCCGTTGCGCAGGATGTCGTCCACATGCTGCACCGGCGGCGTGGTGCTCGGGTGATACTGGTGGTAGGCCAGCGCGCCACCCACCCAGACCAGCCCCACTCCTCGCCGAGCGGCCGTGTGGGCGAAGTCGGTGTCCTCGCCGCCGTACCCCTGGTACTCCTCGCAAAAGCCGCCGATCCTACGCCAGACCTCCGCGGTCACCGCGAACGACAGGGACCAGAATAGGTTCGGATCTTCCCCGACGCTCAGTTCGCCGGGCGGTGGCGCAGGGCGGGCCGGGTGCGGGGGGTACTGGCCGAGCGAATCCAGCTCGTACCCACCGGGTGGTGCTGGCGGCAGGTAAGCCACGGGTCCGCACAGCAAGGACCCGCCGGCCTCACCGCTATGGGCTGCACGGCGGTACCAACCGATCAGGTCGGTATCGGGAAGGCAGTCCACGTCCAGGAAGATCAGCAGCTCGGCACCGGCGTCGATCGCCAACTCGGCGCCGACGTTGCGGGCCTGGGCTAGGGGCAACCCGTGGCGGGGGCGGGCGGTCTCGGCCAAGGTAGGCCGGGGCCCGGACTCGGGCGGCCAACGTGCGAGCTCGGGATCTCCCATCGCCACCACGATGTATTCCTCCGGTGCAACCGCCGAGCGGCCTAGCACCTGCTGTTGCAGCGCAAGATGGCCGTGGCGTTGGTGGGCCAGGGTCACCACCGCGGTTCTCATGCCGGCACCGGGGCCGCCGCATCTGGTGCGGAGTCGGGCGTGGCGGACTCGGGCAGGGCGGGCTCGTGCCTTGCGGACTCCTCGGGCGAGAACACGGTGCTTCTGGCCGCGATGGCGATGGCGGCGGCGGCCCGGCTCGCTCCCCCGCCGTCGTTCCAGCGCACCCACCCTTTCCCGGAGAGTTGACCCACCGCGCTCAGCACATCCGGCCAGGCAGAGACCGTGGGCCAGCTATCCGCGACGACCACCGGCAGGCGCAACCGCGCCAGCGCGGCGGCGGTCACGCGCTGCTCCCCGAAGGGCCGATCTTGGGCGATGATCAGGGCGGGTTTCCGGGCGGCGGCTATCTCGGCCACCGCGTTTTGTCCGGCGTGGCTCACGAGCGCATCCGCTGCGCAGATGGCCGGCCACGGGTTCTCCAACCAGGTGCCCCGCCCCCGATCCAACACCGTCCAGTCCCACGAGGGGGTGGCCGCGATGGCGTCGCCCAGCATGGTCTCGGTCGGGCCTTCGCCACCGGTGCCGTTGAGCGCCAACACCCGCCTTCGTCCCGAGTCCGCGGGCGTGCCGGCCACGGGTTCGCCGAACCGGCTGATGGCCCCCACCCACGCGGTTCTGGCCGGCCGCGAGGCGGCCGGGTTCAACAGGGCATCAGCCGTCCGCGGCCAAGGCGAGATCACGGCTGCGGCCACGTCGTAGGCCAGCTGGTGGGCGCTGTCTGCGCGCACTCCCGGTTGAGCCATCACCAGCACCGGTACGCCGAACAGGCGCGCCAGCATGGTCACCTCGACGGACACGTCGACCACGAGCGCCGTCGGGGCCGCCGCCTCGATCCACCGAGCGATAGCGGACATTCGCCCTCGCAAACCCCGATGATGCTGCGGCGCGTAGTGCAACCGTCCATGGGCGTCGGCGTCTCGCTGCGGTCCGCCATGATCATCGGCCAGCTGGATCCAGGCTCCCCGCCAACCGGCGGGCCGAGCGAGGCTCGACAGGCCGGTCAGCGGGTAATCGGCCGCTGCCTCGATGGCGCAGGCGCGGTGCAGGTGCCCGCTGCCCTGATGGTGGACGTAGTAGCCGATCATCGGCCCGCTCCTAACCTAAAACGTGATGCCGGCGGCCGCATTAAAGCGACCGCCGACACCACGAACCTAGCTTCAGACCCCGAAGCCTGTCCTATCTATCTTGCGGTGATAGCGCATGCCAGCCAACCCGCCCAGCAGGGCACCCACGAGGCTCACGACGAGAACCGCCGCAATAGCCACGATTCCTGCCGTGGTGAGAGCGCCTTGGCTCATCGGGAGTTGGGGCATTCCGTTGAAGCGAGCCAGCACGTCGAACTGTTGCCCCGCCAGGAAGCCGATCCCTACCGCCACGGCGGCCGCGATCAGGGCCCACAGCCACACGGCGAGCCCCTGCTTAGCGCCGCTGAAGCGGGCCATCCGGCCGGCCACGTAGCCACCGCAGAAGTAGGCCACCAGGAGCACCACCAGCAAGACGATGCCGCCGACGAGGCCGACGGTCTCCGCCTGCTTCGAGGCCGGGTCCGGAACCGTGACGCCCGTCTGCACCCCGAGCGCCGTGCCCGCCCCTGCGACGAGAGTCGTCAGCAGCACCAACATTCCGGTGGCGGCCAACCAGCCGAAGAAGCCGGCGCCGAACTTCATGCCGCCGTGTTCCTCCTTCTCCCGGGAGAGTACCGCGTCCTTGTCGGACTCCTTCCATTGGCCTTGGGGCCGGACATCGGCCCCCGCCTGCCGGGGCCTTGACGACTCCCCGGTGTCTCTGGGGCCCGGACCCGGAGCGGCGCTACTCACCGCGCATCGCGGCCGCGGTCATCGCCGAGTCCCCTATCGCCGTCGACGTCGGTGTCGATCTGTTCCTTCTTGACCTCTTCGGAAACCTCCTGCTCGTCGGTGACGGTGTCCTTGGCGAGGCGTACCTTTTCCTTGGCCACGCGCTCCTTCTCCACGACCGGCACCTCTTCGGTCAGCGTGACCTCGACGTCTTCCTCACCGAGATCGGCACCAGCGTCGGCGGCCCCTTCACCCGGGGCGATGGGCTCGCGCTCGAGGCGGACCTCTTCGCGCTCGACCGGCACGGTGGTCGTGACGTTCTCGGTCACCACGTACTTACGCAGGCGAGCCTTGCCGACCTCTTCCTTGCGGGTGCCGACGTTGAGCTCTTCCTCGGATCGGGTCACCGTGTTATCGCCGCGATCCGCGGTGGCATCGTGGCGATCCCCCCGCCCGACGTCGGCGTCGCGGCCGGCGTCGACATCCGAGCGGTCCCCTCGCCCGACGTCGGCGTCGCGGCCGGCGTCGACATCCGAGCGGTCCCCTCGCCCGAGGCCGGCAGCCCGCCCGAGGTCAGCGTCGCGGCCGGTGTCGACATCCTCGCGGTCTCCCCGCCCGACATCGGCGCCGCGGCCGGCGTCGACATCCGAGCGACCCGCGGAGAGATCGTTCCGGTCGGTATCGGAGCCCTGACCGCTCAACCCGTAGTACCGGTAGAGCTCCTCCTCCTCCTCCGGGGTGATCGAACCGTCCGCCTCCACCTGGGGGGCGTCCTTGACCTTGTCCTTGTCGTAGTCGACGACGACGTCGTCTCCTCTCACGGACCCCCCGCTGAGAGGAACGAAGGATTCCGAGGCGCCGAAGAGACCCGTCTTGGCGGTCACCCACGACGGCTCGCCCGTGGCATCGTCGAGGTAAACCTGCCCGATGCCGCCGATCTTGTCTCCCGAGCTCGACAGCACGTTGCCGCCGCCCTGAACGAGGGCTTGCAGGTCATTTTGCGAAATAGACATCTTGCTCCTTTTGGGTGGTGTCGCCCGGCACGTTTGGTGGTGTCGCCGAAGGACCGTCTCATGGTGGTTCGCGGCTTGGCCGCCGACTTGACGCCCCGGCCGACTAGTTCGACTGTCCCAGGAATGCGGCCCCCTCATTACCCCCCTAGGGGTGTATTTTCGCGGGACGATCGCTGGGAAGCTTACGATGTATACTACCGGAAGCTTACGCTGTATACCTCCGGTAGTGCGCTTTTGCTGGGGGTGAGGCAACCGCAGCCGTGCCCTATCTGGGCCCGGCGGCTGTCGGCCAGTGGAGGCTTTCGTATGTCTAACCCGAGCACCCTAGGAATGGAGAAGCTATGACTCAACCATCCGAGCACTCTGCACCGCGTCACGATGAATCCGGCGCTGGCGATGGCTACGACCCCGAGATCGTCCCCGCCGAGGATTTCGGCGACGACGTCACCGCGAGTGGTTCTATCACCACCCAGGACCCCTATCGCGCCGATTTCGATGCCGACCCGCATCGCGGCGATGCGGGCGGTTCCGGTAAGGCCGACGCCGCCAAGGGGCAGGCGGGCGCCATGAAGGACAGCGCGAAGCAGTCCGGTGAGAAGGTGGCAGGCACCGCCAAGGAACAGGCCTCGCAGGTCAAGGGCGAGGCTGGTCACCACGCGAAGGAGCTCCTCAAGAGCGGCAAGTCCGAGGCCAGCAACCAGCTCGGGGCGCAGCAGAAGCGCCTCGCCGGCGGGCTGCAGTCCGTCGCCGACGAGTTCGGCTCCATGGCCGACAACTCGGAGAAGTCCGGCCCGGTCACCGATCTCGCGCGCCAGGCCGCCGAGAAGGGTGGCCAGCTGGCCCAGCGGCTGGAGCACAGCGAACCCTCCGAACTCCTCGAGGAGGTCAAGAACTTCGCTCGTCGCCGCCCCGTGGCCTTCTTGGGCATCGCGGCGGTGACCGGGCTGGTCGTGGGTCGGCTGACTCGAGGCATGACGGCCGACGCCAAGTCCTCCGATGAGGGATCCGCCAATCACGGCTCCTCCTTCGATGACGGATCGCGGTTCCGCGACGACACCCAGGCTGGCGGCTCCCACTCACAGCCGGGTTACCCCGAGTCGGGTTACCCCGAGTCGACTTACCCACAGTCGGGGACCGGAGACGTTCTATGACCGATTCGAGTTCTGGGGCGCGAGCCGTCCAGGCCCCATCCTCGGCAAGTAGCGGCCATGGCCACCAGGGGGACAGCGGCGACTCTCGCTCGATCGGACAGCTCCTCGGCGACGTGAGTTCGGACCTTTCCCAGCTGATGCGCCAAGAGGTCGCCTTGGCAAAGGCCGAGGTCGGACAGTCGGCGAGCCGGGCCGGCAAGGGCGTCGGCATGCTGGCCGGCGCCGCGGTGACCGGGCACCTGTTCCTGGTGTTCGGCTCGGTGGCCGCCTGGTGGGCGCTCGGTGAGGTGGTGGGGCGCGGATGGTCCGGCCTCATCGTGGCCGGCGTCTGGCTGGTGATCGCCATCATCTTGGCGCTCGTCGGCAGGAGCGCGCTCAAGAAGGTCAAGGGCCTACCGCAAACGAGCGACACCGTGGGCAAAATTCCCAACGCACTTAAAGGCAACGAGGAGGAGAACCGATGAGCAGCAACGACCCGGACCAGATCCGTGAAGACATCGAACGCACCCGAACCCAGCTCAGTTCGGACGTGGACCAGTTGACCGATCAGGCCAACCCCAAGAACATCGCCAAGCGCAAGGTGGATTCCGCCAAGGACCGGACCCGGGGGATCAAGGACAAGGTCATGGGCAAGGCGAACGAGGTGCGCGACTCCTCGTCGTCCTCGGGCGGTGGGCTGTCGGCGGTGGGCGATAAGGTGTCCTCCGCACCGCAGCAGGCCAAGCAGAGCACCCAGGGCAACCCGCTGGCCGCCGGTCTCATCGCCTTCGGGGTGGGCCTCCTCATAGGCTCGCTCGCTCCCGCGTCGAAGAAGGAAGAGGAACTGGCGGCCACCGTCAAGCAGAAGGCCGAGCCCCTGAAGCAGGAGGCCACCGAGGTGGCCAAGCAGATGGGCGACAACCTCAAGGGTGAGGCCCAAGACCGGGCCGAGTCGGTGAAGGATTCCGCCACCGGCGCGGCACAAACCGTCAAGGACGAGGGAGCCGGCGAGGCCCAGGGCCTCAAGGGTGAGGCCCAAGACGCCAAGGACGACGTCAAGGGCAACTAGAACGTCAGAGTTCGCTGGGTAATCCGGGGGCCTGCCGGTCCGCTCCATGAGCAGTCGGCCGGCCCCCGGGCCCGTTGCACGAGGTGATACCTCCGGCACAGCATGTGCCTAGACCCCAAGGAGATCAGCCATGGCTTCGACCAAGGCAAGCACGGCCAAGAACCGGTCCGCTTCATCCAGCGACGCGGACGCGAAGAACTCCGCCGCCCCGGGCTCCAAGGCGGATGCCCCCCAAGAGGTGCCCGCCAAGGGCTGGCTCCAGATCGTCAAGAGGGGCTGGAAGGAGGCGAAGGTCGATCAGGTGCCGCTCCTGGCGGCCGGCGTGGCGTTCTTCACCTTCCTCTCCCTGTTTCCCGCCATCGTCGCCCTGGTGCTGTTGTACAGCCTTGTGGCCGATCCGGCGACGATCAGCCAGCAGATCGGCACGCTGACCCAGAACATGCCGGGCGAGGCCGCCTCGCTCATCCAGACCCAGATCGAGTCCGTCAGCCAAAACCAGGGACAGGGAATCCTCAGCCTGGTTATCGCCATCGCGGTGGGGTTGTGGAGCGCGTCGAACGGCATGGGCAAGCTGATCACCGCCATCAACGCCGCCTACGACGAGGAAGAGAACCGGGGTTTCGTCAAGACCAAGCTCTTGGCCCTCGGGTTGACCCTCGCCGCCATCGTCTTCATGGCGATCATGATCTCCCTGATCGCGATCGCGCCGGTCCTGCTGAGCGCGATCTTCGACAGCACCCTCGTGCGCCTCGCCTTGGGCGCCGCCAAGTGGATCCTGCTGGTGATCTTGGTGACGACGGCGTTGGCCGTGTTGTATCGGCTGGCGCCTAACCGGGACGCCCCCAAGATGAAGTGGGTCTCGGTCGGCGCGGGCGTCGCCACCTTGCTGTGGGTCCTCGCCTCGGTCGGCTTCACCGTCTACGTGTCGAACTTCGGCAGCTACGCCAAGACCTACGGCGCGCTCGCGGGCGTCGTCATTCTCTTGCTCTGGCTGTGGATCACCTGCTACGCGGTGCTGCTGGGGGCCGAGATCAACTCCGAGTCCGAACAGCAGACCGAGAAGGACACCACCAAGGGCGAGGAGAAGCCGATGGGCGACCGGGACGCCGTCAAGGCCGATAGCGCTCCCCCGGGCGAGTGATCACCGACCCAGAGACCTCAGACCAGCGGGGCCGCCCGGTGTTCAGCTCCTGGCGGCCTCGTCTAATGGTAGGGACAACAGGGCGTTCTCGATGACCTCGGGCAGCGCCGGATGGATCCAGTACTGCTCACGCGCCATCTGGTGGGCGCCGGTGCCGAACGACATCGCCTGAATCAGCGGCTGGATGATCGTGGAGGCCTGCGGTCCGATGCAGTGCGCTCCGAGCAGCTTTCCGGTCTGGGGATCGGCCAGCAGCTTGAGACAGTGCGCCTCATCCTCCATCGCCCAGCCGTAGGCGACGCTGCCGTACTCCTGCACGACGCTGACGTAGCTGACGCCCCGATCCTCGGCCTGCTCCTCGGTGAGCCCGACCGCGGCGATCTGCGGCTCGGAAAAGACCGCGTGCGGCACGAACCGGTGATCGGTCCGGGCCAGATCGTCGGGGTGCAGCAGGTTGTGCTGCACCACCCGCATCTCCTGGTTGGCCACGTGCTTGAGCTGGTAGGGCGAACAGACGTCGCCCAGGGCATAGATTCCCTCCACCGAGGTGCGCTGGAACTCGTCTACCTCGAGGTATCCGGAGCCGTCCAGGCCGAGCCCGGTGGCCTGCACGTCGAGCGTGTCGCCGTTGGGCGTGCGTCCGGTGGCGACCAGCAGCAGATCGACCTCGATGGGTCCGCACTGGGACAGCTCGAGACGCACCCGGTCCGCGTCGAGCATCCTCACCTCGGTGACATCGACCTCGCAGAGCACCCGGGCGCGCCTGCTCATCTGCTCGGTGAAGCGTCGGGCGATCTCGCCGTCCTCTTGGCGCAGCAGCGGAGCTGAGCGCGCGATGATCGTGACGTCCACCCCGAGCGAGGCGAAGACGTGGGCGAACTCCGCCGCGACGAAGCCGCCGCCCATGATCGCCATCGTCGCCGGCAGCTCGTCGATGCGCATCACGGTGTCGGAGGTGTGGACACCGCGGGCCGGGCGGCTCTTGAGCACCTCGGGCGGCGGGCCCCCGGGACCGTGTAGCCCGGAAATGTCCGGCACCACGGCTCGGCTACCGGCGGCGATGACGAAACGGTCGGCGGTGATCTGTTGATCACCCGCCTGAAGGGTCTTGGGGCCGGTAAACTTTGCCGTCTCGACGAACAGGGTGACGTTCTCGTTCTCGATCCGCCAGTGCTTACCCCCTGCGGAGATGGGATCGATCCGGCCAAAGATGCGGTCGCGGATGGCGCGCCAATCGGCCCCGTCGTAGCTGAGATTCACCCCGAGCCGCTCGGCCTGTTCTGGGGAGGCGGCGTGATCGGCGGGCAGCACGAACATCTTGGTGGGAATGCAGCCGACGTTGAGGCACGTGCCGCCGAAGGTGCCCTTATCGACAAGGGCGACGCGCTGGCCCGCAAAACGCTCGTCGATGAGCGAGTTGCCCGAGCCGGAGCCGATGATGCAAAGATCGAAATGAGGCATGAGTCCTATGTTCCACGTTGGTGCTGACTACGACCAAACCTGACGCTGCGGCCAGCGCGCGCTACCCGGCCTGGGCTAGCTCGGCGCGGATCTCGCGAACGGTCTCCGCATCGATCATCGCAGCCCCCGGGACCATGGCGTTGGCGGTGCCCGCGGCCGCGGCCCACCACAGCGCCTGCTGGACGGACTCGCCGCGATCCAGGGCGGTGAGGAGCCCGCCGAAGTAGCTGTCTCCGCTGCCGACGGGGAAACCGCCCCGGCGTCCGGACGCCGAAATGAGCGTGGGGTCCGCCGATCCGGGCTCCGCGGCCGCCGAGCCGTGCTCACCGTCGGTGATGACGCTTAGACAGCCGCAGCGCCGCGCAACCTCGCTGGCCAGCTCGCCCAGGTCTGCGATGGCCTCGCCGAGAAAGTCCTGCGCCTCCGCCCGGTTGATCTTCACCAAGGCCACCCCGGACGCCACCAGGTTCTTGAGGGCGGGGCCGTAGGTGTCGACGGCCAGCTTGGCGCCCGCCTCGCTCGTGAGCCGCGCGATCGAGCGCAGGTCCTCGGGGTCGACGCCGGGCGGCAGGCCGCCGTTGAACCCCACCCAGTCCGGCCGGTGTTGCTCTAGAACCGCAGCGTAGACGCGCAACAGATCGGCGGTCTCGTCGGGGGTGAGGGGCGTGGGGCGGGAGTAGACCTCGGTCAGCGCCCCGTCGCTGTCGGAGCCGATCGAGACGCAGGTGCGGGTCTCGGCCTGCAACGGCACCCGGGTGCAGGCCACGTCGTCGGCGGCCAACTGGTCGACGATCTGTTCCCCGGTGGGCCCGCCCAGGGCGGCGATCGCGCGCACGTCGCCACCGAGTCGGTGGGCGGCGCGCGCCATATTCAGTCCCTTGCCGCCGGCGCAGGAGATCGACATCGAGGGTCGGTGGATCCGTCCCAGCCGCAGTTCGTCGACGCGGAAGCTGATGTCCAACGACGGGCTGAGGACCAACGCCAGGATCATCTAGATGCCGGCGTAGGAGTGGAACCCGCTGAACAACAGGTTGACCCCGACGAAGTTGAACCAGAACGAGGCCATCCCGATCACGGCGATCGTGGCGGCGCGCTTGCCCTTCCAACCGGCGGTGGCCCGCGCGTGCAGGTAACCCGCGTAGATCACCCAGGTGATCAGCGCCCACGTCTCCTTGGGATCCCAACCCCACGGACGGCCCCAAGCGTACTGCGCCCACACCGCGCCGGCGGCCACCGCGAACGTCCACAGCGGGAAGGCGAAGGCGTGGGCTCGGTAAGCCAGCCGGTCGAGGCTCGACTGATCGGGCAGCCGCGTCAACCGGTTCGCTCCCCCCTTGCGGCCGCGGATCAGGTAGACGATGGAGGCGATCCCGCCGATATTGAAGGCGGCTCCGGCGATGCTGGCGGCCACGATGTGGATGACGAACCACACCGAGTGCAGGGCCGGCACCAAGGGCGCGACACCCACGTAGAAGACGGTGACGGCCAGCCCGTTGCCCAGCGCGGCGAGCAGGGTGACGAACAACCCCATCCAGCGCTGTCCGTGGCGGAACGCGAGCACCAGGTAGGCGCCGACGATGAACACCATGGCGGTGAGCATAAACTCGTACATATTGCCCCAAGGGGCGCGGCCCGCGGCGAGCCCCCGCGCGAGTAGCCCGAACAGGGTGGCCGCGAAGGCGAGGACCGTGATGGCCAGGCCCATGCGGGCAAACCGGTCAGCGCTCTCCTCGGCCCGGCGTCGCTCCTGCTCCTCACCCGACTCCGCCACGTCAGCGCGGGCTCCGTCGGCCCCGGCAGCGGCTCCCGGGCCGACGCTCGCGTACTCGGGGGCGACCACCGACCGCGCCCGGGCGGTGCGGACCCGACCCGCGAAGGCCCACTCCAGGCCGTGAAAGCCCATGGCCACCAAGAAGAGCACCCACGAGGTGACGATGGCGAGGTTGGAGTAACCGGCCCAGTTCACTATTTCTCCCTACATGCGCGCATTGGATTCCACCCCATTATGCTCGCTCCGCGGGTGGGAGCACGAGCAGGTCGTACACCTGCCCCACCTCATCGTCCAGGCCCGTCCGCGCGTCGGCGCGATCCAACCCGGCGACCTCGATCACACACCCCTCGCCGGTGTCTGCCGGGGTCGCCCGGACCCAGAGCCGCCGGGGCCGGATGAACAGCGAGAAACACAGTCCGGCCACGGCGAAGCCGACCCCGATCAGGGTGAGCACGAGGCCCGGCTGGTGGGCGACCTGGAGTTTGACCCAGCGATCCCAGCCGTCCATCGTGATGGAGCCGCGCCCCTCGGGCAGCTCGAACACCTCGCCCGGTTTGAGCCGGAAGCGGACGGTTTCGCCGTCCTTCGTTTTGGCCTGGGTGAGGCCGGTCACGTCGAGCGAGTAGACGTTCTCGGGCCGGCCGGTCTCCACCTTCGGGGGTCCGTACCAGGCGTTGAGGAACACCTCCGGGTTGATGGCGTCGGGGAAGATGGAGCGAGGGCCCTGATCGTCCACCACCGCGGTCGGCAGGAAGAATCCCTGAAAGGCCAATCGGTCGGGGCGGGCGTCGACGGCCTTGATGGCTCCGGCGGAGGAGAAGTTGCCGTCCTGGGGCAAAAACGGCACCGGGCCGGAGAAGGCGACGTTGCCGGACCCGTCGCGCACCGTCATCCGGGGCGCGTAGCCGTGCCCGATCAGGTGCACCGTGGTGCCGCCGACGGTCAGCGGCTGGTTGACCTCCAGGGTCACCTCCCGCGGGGCGGCGCCGGGCTGGTCGACCACGCTCAGAGCGGCCGAGAACACCCGGGCGGCTCCGGTCTGCACCGGGCCCGTCTCGAACTGGGCGTCGAAGGAATCCACCGTCAGCGAGAACGGGCGCAGACTCGTGCTGGTGAACCGGCCGCCGGCGGTGATGTCGTCGTACTGGGTCAGGTTGTTGGAAAAACCCTGTCCGACGACGACGACGGCGCTGCCCTTGTAACCGGCGAGCGAGCCGATCGCCACGCCGGCGAGCACCACGAGCAGGCTCAGGTGGAACACCAGGTTACCCGCCTCACGCAGGTAACCGCGCTCGGCCGAGACCGAATCGGCCCGCCGCACCACTTTGAAGCGACGACGACGAAGCTCGCTCTCCGCCCTATCCAGCAACCCGGCCTGGCCCTGGTCCACGGCGGCGCTGCGATGTTCGGGCAACCGGGCCAGGTTCCGCGGGGTGAGCGAGAGAGGTTGGCGCATCGCCTTGGCATAGACCAGGACGCGGGGGATGATGCAGCCGATCAGCGAGACCAGCAACAGCAGGTAGATCGCCGAGAACCACACCGAGGAGTAGACGTCGAACATGCCGATGGCCTCATAGATCGCGCCGAGGCGAGGGCGCTGGGCGATGAAGTCGGAGACGCGCACCGGGTTCACCGAACGCTGGGGCACGATGGAGCCCGGGATGGCCGCCAGGGCCGCGACAAAGAGCAGCAGCAGCGCGGTGCGCATCGACGTGAGCTGGCGCCAGCTCCAGCGCAGGGTGTCGCGCAGCGGCCGCTCGCGCGGGATCTGTCTCGACTCGGTCCTGGCCTCGGTCTTGGCATCGGGGGTCTGCGTGTCGAGGGTCTGCGGATCGGGGGTCTTGGCATCGGGGGTCTGCGTATCGGGGCTCGCCATCAGATGACCGTCCCGAAGCCCGCGGCCCACTGACGAACCCCGGCCATTGCCGTGTCCCACAGCCCCGTGACCAGGAGCAGGCCGGTGACGATCATCGCCAGCCCTCCGAGCTTCATGATGAGGCCCTGGTGGCGGCGCAGCAGGTCCACGGCGCGCGCCATCTTGGTGAAGAACAGGGCCGCCACGATAAACGGGATGCCCATGCCGATGGCGAACACGAAGGCGAGGATCCCCCCTCGCACCGCACTTGCCTCGTTGAGCGCCAACGACAGCACCACCGACAGTGAGGGACCGATGCACGGGGTCCAGCCGAAGCCGAAGACGACCCCCAGCAGCGGAGCGGCCACGATCCCGGCCCGGGGCACCCGGTGGATACGCACGCTCTTCTTGCCCAGACCGATGGCGCCGGCGAAGATCAGGCCGAGCACGATGCTCACCACGCCGAGCGCCGGGCTGATGATGTCGCGATAGTCGATGACGAAGCGGCCCACCGTGCCGAGCAGGACTCCGGTGGTGACGAAGACGAACGCGAAGCCGAGCACGAACAGGCTCGAGCCGAGCAGCATGCGCCCGCGCTGCTTGGTGCCCTCCAAGATCTCGGCCGCCCCCAAACCCGTGGCGTAGGAGAGGTAGCCGGGCAACAGGGGCACCACGCACGGGGAAAAGAAGGAGACCACGCCCACCAACAGGGCGATCGGGATGGCCAACACCATGGAGCCGCCAAGCCCGGCCTGAAACCAGGCGCCGACGTCGAGGACCATCATTTCCCGGCCGCGACGTCGTCGATGACGTCCACCAGCGTGATCTTGGTGGTGACGCCGATGATGCGCGCGGCCACGCGGCCCTGCTCGTCGATGATCAGCGTCGACGGGATGCCGGCCGGGGGCAGATCGGTGAACTTCAACAACAGCTTGCCCCGGGGATCGTAGATGTTGGGGTAGTCGATCTCGAAGGCCCGCACGAACGCCTCGGCGGGGGCCTTGTCGAGGTCGCGGGTGTTGAGTCCGATGAACTGCGCGCTCGCGGCGGTCTCGTCGGCGGCCGCCACGAGCTCGGGCGCCTCCTTGCGGCACGGCGCGCACCACGATCCCCACACGTTGAGCACCACGACCTTGCCGTCGTACCGGGCCAGCGAGATTGTCTGGCCAGTCAAGCCCTCGGCCGAGATCTCGGGGGCCGGCTGGCGATCCTCGGGAGCAACCCTGGTCCATTTTCCGTCGCCGCCGACGAAGCCGCCGTCCGCCGAGGGAGCACTGCCACCGGAGCAACCCGCCAACGCGAGCAGCGAAGCGGCCAGTCCGAGGGCCGCTGAGGCCCGCGCCCGCCTACGCCGAGGCGGCCTGGAGACGAGGGTCTTGGTGCGCATCAGGCGCCGGCGACGAACTTGCGGGTCTTGACCGATATGGGGATCAAATCCTTGGCCGGCTCGGCGTAATCGACCTTGGTCACCCGGCCATCGACGAGGGTCAACGTGGTCAGGCTGGCCAGGGCGCACTGGCGCTTGCGGGGATCGTGGATCAGTCGACGGCCCTCGGCGTCGCAGCGCGCCATCCAGATGGGCAACTGGTGGGCCACGATCAGGGCGGCGTGGCCTTCTGCGGCCCGCGCCGCGTCGCGGATGGCCGCCCGCATCCGGATCACGATCTCGGTGTAGGGCTCTCCCCACGAGGGGCGCAGCGGATTGCGCAACAGCCACAGGTTCTTGGGCTTGAACACCGCGCTGGACTCGGCGTTGATGACCTGGCCTTCCAGCAGGTTGGCCGCCTCGATGACGCGCGGTTCGGTGTGCACCTCCAGGTGGGGCCGGCGGCGAGCGATGGGCGCCATCGTCTCCCGGGCGCGTTCCAACGGTGAGCAGCGCAGGTGCACCAGATCGAGGTCGGCGGTGTACTCGCCGAGCCGCTCGGCCATCTGTTGGCCGATCTCGGACAGGTGAAAATCGGGCAGGCAGCCGTAGAGCACCCCGCCGGGATTCTCCACCTGGCCGTGCCGGAGCAGGTGGACGACGGTCTTGCTCACGAGTCTCTCCTAGCTGGTGGAGCGTACGCGCCCGCCGCCGCCGAAGCGGCCGCGGGCAGGGCCTCGACAATCCGCTCGAGCACGGCATCGCTGTGCGCGGTGGAAAGAAACCATCCCTCGAAGGCGCTGGGGGGCAGGTAGACCCCTTGGGCCAGCATCGAGTGGAAGAACTCCCGGAACGCATCGAGGTTCTGCGCCTGCGCGTCAGCGTAATTCGCCACTCTCGTCACACCCTCAGCGACGAAGAAGACGCTGAAAAGGTTCCCGGCGCGCTGGATGACGTGCGGCACACCCGCTCCGCCAAGCGCGTCGGCCACGGCGTGGCGCAGCAGCTCCGAGGCCCTGTCGATGTGGGCGTAACACGCGGCGTCGGCCAGGCGCAGCGTCGCCAACCCGGCGGCGGTGGCCACGGGGTTTCCCGAGAGCGTGCCGGCCTGGTAGACCGCGCCGACCGGAGACAGCAGCTGCATCAGCTCCGCCCGCCCGCCGAAGGCCGCGGCCGGGAACCCGCCGCCCATCACCTTGCCGAAGGTCATCAGGTCCGGCACGACGCCGTCGATGCCGTACTGGCCGCTGGCGCTCACCCGGAAGCCGGTCATCACCTCGTCGGAGATGAACAGGGCGCCGTGGGTGCGCGCCAGACCGAGGCAGAACGCGTTGAAGTGTTCTCCGTCGGCCGTCCCGGGCTCGATGACGCCCATGTTGCCCGGCGCGGCCTCGGTGATCAGGGCGGCGATCCGCGGGCCGTGCTCGGCGAAGGCTCGGGTCAGCGCCGCCCGGTCGTTGTAGGGCAAGACCAGCGTCTCGGCGGTCGTCGCCGCGGTGACGCCCGGACTGCCCGGGTGCGCGAAGGTGGCCACCCCCGAGCCGGCGGCGGCCAGCAGGGCGTCGACGTGGCCGTGGTAGCAACCGGCGAACTTCACCACGAGATCGCGTCCCGTGGCGGCGCGGGCCAGCCGCAGCACCGACATGGTGGCCTCGGTGCCCGAGTTGACCAGCCGAACCTGCTCGATGGGCGTGCGCTCGATGATGGCCTCGGCCAGGTTCACCTCGGCCTCGGTGGGGGCACCATAGGAGGTGCCGTTGTGGGCGGCCCTGGTGACGGCGTCCAGGACGGCGGGATTGGCGTGGCCCAGCAGCATCGGACCCCACGAACCGATCAGATCGACCAACTCGTTGCCGTCGGCGTCGGTCAGCAGCGCCCCTTGAGCCTTGGCGATGAAGCGCGGGGTGCCACCGACGGCGCGGAAGGCGCGCACCGGCGAATTCACGCCCCCGGGCGTGACTTGCTGGGCGCGGGCGAATAGCTCCGCCGATCTGGCAGTGTTCACGGGTCCAATCTTTCAAATGCCGGCCACGGGGGCCAGTTGATCATGTCCTGAGCCGGCTCACCGGGGCGGGCGGAGGGCGTACTCCAAAGCCCAGTAGCTCAAGATCACCGAGGCCCCGGCCCGCTTGATCGAGAGCAGAGTCTCGTCGATGGCGCGCTCGCGATCGATCCAACCGTTGGCCGCAGCCGCCTCGATCATCGAGTACTCCCCGGAGATGTTGTAGGCCGCCACCGGCACGGGGGTGTGCCGGGCGACCCGAGAAATCACGTCCAGGTAGGCCAAAGCGGGCTTGACCATGATCAGATCCGCTCCCTCGGCAAGATCAAGATCCACCTCCACCAACGCCTCGTCCGAGTTCGCCGGGTCCTGCTGGTAGCTCAAGCGATCCCCGACGAGCGAGGACGACACGGCCTCGCGGAAGGGCCCGTAGAAGGCGGAAGCGTACTTGGCCGAGTAGGCCATGATCACGGTGTCGGCGTACCCGGCGGCGTCGAGCGCCGTGCGGATGGCGCCCACCTGGCCGTCCATCATGCCGCTCGGACCCACCACATGGGCGCCGGCCCGGGCGTGCTGCACCGCCATCTGGGCGTAGATCTCGACGGTGGCGTCGTTATCGACCGCCCCGGAGGGGCTCAACACCCCGCAGTGGCCGTGGTCGGTGAACTCGTCGAGACAGACGTCGGTCATCACCAGCGTGGCATCGCCCACCTCGGAACGCACCGCGGCCGTGGCCAGGTTCAAGATGCCGTCCTCGGCCAGCGCCCCGCTGCCTCGCGCGTCCTTGTGCTCGGGCACACCGAACAGCATCACCCCGGCCAGCCCGGCGGCGGCCGCCTCTCCCGCCGTCTCGCGCAGGCTGTCCATGCTGTGCTGGACGACGCCGGGCATCGACGAGACGGCCCGGGGCTCGCTCGCCCCCTCCGCCACGAAGACGGGCAGGATCAGCTGAGCGGGGTCCACCCGGGTCTGGGCCACCATCTCGCGCAGGACCGGCAGCCGGCGCAGCCGGCGCGGACGTCGGGTGAGCTCCATCAGGTGGATCGACGCCTGCCCGTCCGCTTCTGCGATGGCTTGCTGACCGCTTCCCCGGCGGAGGTGAACTCATCGCGCCGCGTGGCCGCGAAATGGGCGAGCGCGTCGGCCAACTCCAGCGCCGAGGCGCGCGGAGCGAGAACGTCGACCCGCAGGCCATGCTCCTCGCACGTCTTGGCTGTCGCCGGGCCGATCGTGGCGATGACCGTGTTGGAGTGCGGCTTGCCGGCGATTCCCACCAGGTTGCGCACGGTGGAGGAAGAGGTGAACACCACGGCGTCGAACTGCCCCGTCTTGATCGCCTCGCGTACCGGCGAGGGCGGTGGGGCGGCCCGCACGGTGCGGTAGGCGGTCACGTCCTCGACCTCCCAGCCCAGCTCGGTGAGGCCCGCGGACAGGGTCTCGGTGGCGATGTCGGCGCGCGGCAACAGCACCCGATTGATGGGATCCAACAAGTCGTCGTACGGCGGGAACTCCTCGACGAGCCCGGCCGAGGACTGTTCGCCGGTGGGGATCAGATCGGCCTCGATCCCCCACTCGTACACCGCGGCAGCGGTGGCCGGTCCGACCACGGCCACCTTGATTCCGGAGAAGGCGCGGGCGTCGAGGCCGTAGTGCTCGAACTTCTCGCGCACCGCCTTGACCGCGTTCACCGAGGTGAACGCAATCCACTCGAAGCGCCCCTCGACGAGACCACGGACCGCCTTATCCATCTGGTGGGGACTGCGTGGCGGCTCGACCGAGATCGTCGGCACCTCCTCGCTGTTGCCGCCGTAGCTGCGTAACCGCGCGACGAGCGGTCCGGCCTGATCCTTGGTGCGGGGCACGAGGATGCGCCAGCCGAACAGGGGCTTGGTCTCATACCAGGACAGATCGGCGCGTTGTTCGACGCTGGGGCCGATCATGAGGTGCACGAGTTCGTCGGGGTGCAGCGCGGACAGGTCGACGTCACGCACCTCACCGAGGCAGGTCAGCACGCTCGACTGCTCGGTGCTGCCGCCGCCGGTGGTCACCAGTACGGCCTCGCTCTTGGGGCGACGCACCATGGCCGCCGCCGCGACGTCGACGATCAACGAGGCCTCGGTGCTGATCACCAGAGTGCCCGAATCCGCCCACTGGCTGGCGGAGGTTTTGCTGACCCGGTCTTGCACGGAGACGAAGTGGATACCCGCCGGGTTGTTCAGCGCAATGCCCGCGTACTCGGGAACCGCGGTCAGGCAGGAGACTCCGGGAATCACCTCGAAATCGATACCCCCCTTGACGCAGGCCGCCGCCTCGTCGGCCACCCCGGAATCCAGGAACGGATCCCCCGTGACCAGGCGTACGACGCGTCCTCCGGCGTTGGTCAGGCGCAGTACCTGACGGGCCCGAGCCGACGGCGGCAGGGCCTTGCCGTTGTCGCGGTGACCGATGACCTGCACCTCGGCGTGGGCGGCCACGCTCACCGCCGGGTGTTCGAGGATGTCGCGGAGCTGTTCGGCATCGAGCAGCACCGCATCGGCTTCGGCGACCGCCGCCACCGCCCCCAAGGTCAAGAGATCCGGGTCACCTGGGCCGGTGCCGACGAAGATCACCCGCCCCCGCGATCGTGGCGCGCCCGCGGGGCTCGCGTGTGGTCCCAAGTTGACCGACGATGAACTACTCATGTGGGGTTCACTTTCTGCCAGCCCACCTTGGCTGACGTTGCCGATCCAGTTCGCACCGAACGTTGGGGTACCAAGGAACGTGGTTAGCGCACGTCCCCCAAGACTCCCAGTACCTCTTCGGCCAACGCGCGGCCTAGAAGGACTGCCCGGCTCGATTCTCCGCTTTTCGTCACGTGCAGCACGGGGGTGGCGACGGCGGGAGAAACAGTGTCCAATAAAGTTCTCCCAATAACGGCGCTGAGTGTCAAGTCGGCGTCGCCCAATTTGGCAGAATTTGGCACGATCGTGGCCGAAACCCCCACCGGCGCCAAACATCCCGCCTCGATCGCGGCCAGAAAGCTACGCTCGGCCTGCACCGTGGCCGCGGACTCGGCGTGGTTGAGTTCTGCGGTGATGGGCTCCAGGCGGGCGGCGGATTCTTCGGCTATCTCCACGGCGAGCGCCCCCTGCCCGGCGGCGGGCAGCATCAACTCCGGTGGCAGCGCCAGCGCCGGGTGGCCGGCGACCCGCCAATGACCCTTTTGGGCCCGGGTGTCCAACCGGCCGAGCCGCTTGAGTCCCGCGGCCGCCAATACGACCGCGTCCACCTCGGGTCCGACCTTGGCGATGCGGGTATCGAGATTGCCCCGGATGGGCTGCACGTCGAGCTCGAGGCCGCGGGCGGCGGCCCACGCCCGGAGCTGAACCGCGCGGCGCGGGGAGCCCGTACCGACCCGGCTGGCGTTGCGAAGATCTTCGAGCCCGGCTCCGACGAGCACGTCGCGGACGTCCTCACGCTTCGGTATCGCGGCAATCGACAGGCCCGGCTCGCTCTTGGTGGGCAGGTCCTTCATCGAATGAACCGCCAGGTCGATGTCGCCGTGCAGCAGCTTCTGGCGCACGGCCGCGGCGAAGACGCCGGTTCCGCCGATCTGGGTGAGATCGCGCTGGTCGACGTCGCCTTCGGTCACGATGCCGACTATTTCGACGGTGAGGTCGTCACCGCGAGCGTGGGCGTCGGCTCGACACCGCTCGGCGACCCACTCGGCCTGCGCCACCGCGAGCGGAGATTTCCTCGCCCCGATCCTAAGCGTCTTCATACACCGGCGTTCCGGCGCTGTCGCTGGAGAGCAGCACCGCGTTCACCCGTTGCGGATCCAACGCGAACAGGTCGCGCAGGGCGGCCGCGTAATCGACCTCCGATTCGCCGTCTTCCTCACCGGCGAGGGCGCGCACGCGCACGGTCGGCTGGTGCAAGATCTTGTCCACGACGCGACGCACGGTGTTGTGCACCGCGCCGCGCTCCTCGGCCGAGAGCGTCGGCGTCTTGGCGTCCAGGCGATCGAGTTCGCGGTCCACCACCTGTGAGGCCATCTGGCGAAGCGCCACCACGGTGGGGGTTACCTGGGCGGCGCGACGAGCCCCGAGGAAGTCGCGAACCTCACCGTCCACCAACTCTTGGGCCTCCAGAACCCCGGGCGCGGAGGAGGCGTTGCCCGCCAGCAGATCCAGGTTGACCAGGGCAGCGAAGGCCCCCACGGCCGGGTCGACGTCGGCGGGAAGCCCAAGATCGACGACGGCGATAATCGCCGTTCCGGCGATGTCAGCGACGCCGAGGGTGACGTCCCTGGCGCCGGTGCAGGCGACCAACACCTCGGCCTCGGCCAGCGCCTGCCGCAGTTCGGACCAGGGGCGAGCCGCGCCGCCGACCTGTTCGGCCACGCGCCGGCCCTTGTCCGCGGTGCGGTTCACCACGGTGACGTGGGCCCCCGCGCCGGTGAGGGTGTGGGCGGCGAGCGACGCCATCGAGCCGGCCCCCAAGACCAACGCTTGGCGGCCGCCAAGCTCCACGCCTTGTCCGCTGAGTTCGTCGATGGCGGCGCTCATCAACGACCGCCCGGCGCCGCCGACGCTGGTCTCGTGCTGGACGCGCTTGCCGACCCGCAAACCCTGCTGGAAGAGCACGTTCAAGGTGGTGCCCACCGCGCCCGCGGATTGGGCGTGGAACAGCGCGTTCTTGACCTGCCCGAGGATCTGGTTTTCTCCCACGACCATTGAATCCAGGCCCGCCGTGACGTTGAACAGGTGGGCGACCGCCGCCTCGTCGTAGCGCACCGAACACATGGCGGGCAGGCTCGCGATGGCGACGTCACAGGCCTGCGAGAGACCGGCGCAAATGTCTTCCAGGCCGCCGTGGAATCGCGTGACGGCCGCGTACACCTCGGTGCGGTTGCAGGTGGAGAGCACCACGGTCTCGTCGATGTTGACCGATTCCAACAACCCGTGCACAAGCTTGGTGGCCTCGCCCGGACTGAGGGCCACTGCGGAAAGCTGCTCGACAGAAGCACTCTGGTGGGAGATGCTCACCACGAGAATGCTCATCGAACTCCTTGCCGTGTTTGGCCGCGCGTCGACCATCGGGGCGTCTGGGCCATGCTAGAAGGTGCTGGCCCAGGTTCAAAGTTGCTCGCGCCTCCGGGAGCCCGCCTCGAGCGTGATCTTGCGCACGGCTCCACCGCTCAGGGCGGGTAAGGGCCGCTGAGAGCCTGACGCAGGCGCTGCGGGCTGACCCGCCAGAAGTCGTGCTGGGCGCCGTCGACGAAGGTCACCGGCACCTGATCGGTGTAGCGCGGCTCGAGCACGGGATGACCGGTGATGTCTTGTTCTTCCCACCCGGCGTCGAACTCCGCACAGATTGTGGCGATGATCTGCACGGCCTCGGCGCACAGATGGCACCCGGGCCGGGTCAAGACCCTCACGCGCGCCGGCATCAGTGCGCCTCCACCGTGTCGAGCAATGCTCGCAGGCGGGGCTTGGCCACCTTGCCGGCCCTGATTTTGGGCAGCTTGGGGAGGTAGTAGATCTCGACGGGCCGCTTGTAGCGCGCCAGCCGCTTCGCACACTCGGCTCGCACGCTGGGCAGCGACGGCTTGCCGCGCCCGACCGCCACGAAGGCCACCACCCGTTCCCCGGTGTTCTCGTCCGGCTGACCCAGCACGGCGGCCTCGGTGATTCCGGGGATGGCGCTCAGCACTCGCTCCACTTCGGTCGGGTAGACGTTGAAGCCGGACACGATGATGAGGTCGCTGGCCCGATCCACCAGGTAGAGCTGGCCCCGGTCCAGGAAACCGATGTCACCCGTGGCGAACCAGCCGTCGGCATCCAGCACGTCGGAGTGATCCGGCCAGTAGCCGCTGAAGAGATTCTCCCCGCGGACGTGAATCTCCCCGGGCTGGGCGGGAGACTCGGCGTCCGCTATCCGGATCTCCACCCCACCGACGGGCGGGCCGACGTGCCCGCCGATGGCCAGCTCGCGCGTCCTGGCCCGCACCGCCTCCAACTCCGAGGCGGCGACCCCTCGCGTGGAGGCGATGACCGGAGCCGTCTCGGTCATGCCGTAACCCTGCTGCAGATCGAGGCCGGTGAGCTTGGAGAAGCGATCGGCCAAGGCCAGCGGCAGCGGCGCTCCGCCCGACATGACGTGCTCAACGCCTTCGAGGTGGCGCGGCAACTGCTCGTCTTGCATGAGTCGATACAGGACCGACGGCGTCACCGGTACCTCGGTGACTCCCCGGGCCGCGATGATCGCGCCGAGATCGTCGCGATGGCCGTCCACGATCACGCTCGTGGCGCCGAGGTAGAGCGCCACCCCGAGGACCGCGTTGAGGCCGTAGATGTGAAACATCGGCAACAACACCAACGCCACGGTGTCGCCTCCCCCGGGTGAGATGGCCGCCGAGTTCGCGCAACTCGCCAACAGGGC
>JBBSOW010000023.1:0-37940 GCA_038259365.1 Propionibacteriales bacterium | reverse complement strand
GTTCGGTGACGCTGAGCCGCGCCTCGTCGATGCCGTGCTCGGGAGCATTCGTCGGGCTGATACGCCTATGTTGCTTCGCCATCGCCTGCCTCAATCGTTGGGGGGATTCGCTGGCCCCAGGATAGATCCTGCGGGCCACTAAATTGGAGGCGGTTCGTGGTGGTCGGGTTGGCGGGTTGGCAAAGAAAGCGCGAGGAGAGGAGTCATCGGGTGGGTCGAGCAACGCAGAAGCGCTCGGTGGTGCAGATGAGCGCCGCGGGTAGCAGGCGCGGAATCGATTGGGTGATCGGTGAGGAGCCGCTGGAGATCCAACTCGGCGGTGAGCCGTACGCCATCACGATGCGCACCCCGGGAGACGATTTCGAGCTCGTCCACGGTTTCCTGTTCGCCGAGGGCATCATCGCTCGCCCCGATCAGGTGCGCCGGCTCAGCTATCGTGGCGGCGTGGCCGCCGACGGCACACGCAGCTACAACGTCATCGACGCCACCTTGGCCGCGGGCGTGGCGCCCCCCACGCGCACCCGCAACGTGTACACCTCGTCCTCGTGCGGGGTGTGCGGCACCTCGAGCATCGAAAGCGTGGAGCGGCTATCGGCCTTCGATCCGAGCCTGGATGAGGCCCGCGTGAGCGTCGGAGATCTGCTGGGCTTGGCCGATCAGAGCCGGGCCAACCAACGCTTGTTCGACAAGACCGGCGGGGTGCACGCGTCCGCCCTCTTCTCGGTGGCGCACGAGACTCCACGGCTGGTCTGCCTGCGCGAGGACGTGGGCCGACACAACGCCGTGGACAAGCTCGTGGGTCGCGCGCTGCAACGTGGCGAGCTTCCGTTGGCCCAGACGGTCCTGCAGCTGTCGGGTCGGGTGTCTTTCGAGCTGGTGCAAAAGGCGCACCTGGCGGGCATTCCCATCGTGAGTGCGGTCGGGGCGCCCAGCGCCCTCGCCCTCGATCTGGCGGAGCGGGCCGGCATCACCGTCGCCGGTTTTGCCCGGGGGGGACGCGTCAACGTCTACACCCATCCCGGGCGCATCCACTGAGCGGGTTGCCCGTCGGCCGGCAGGACTGAACGCTCAGTCGGTCGGGTCGTCGACCCCTTCGCCCGCGCCCGCGAACCCGTCCGTGGCAAGGTCGAACAGCTCGTCGCCGCCGCCGAACACGAGGCTCCCCATTAGGGCGCGCGGGACGAGATCGCTACCCCGCCAGGAGCGAAAGTAGCCCTGGGCCCAGGGAGCGTAGGGCTGCCCGCCCTCCCAGTACGGGACGCGTTGCGTTCCCAGGGCGACGGTGCGGATGTAGGGGTCCGCCCCGGCCAGCACGCGCTCGGAGTCGGCGCGACAGGCGGGAATCTCGCGCGGGTTTGCGCCGGCGGGCGCCCAGGACACGTTCTCGGCCGAGGGTCCGTGGGCCGGGTTGAAGAAGCACGGCGGGCGCTTGCGCGGTTTGGGCTCGGTGGCCAGGCGGGCCCGCACGCAGGAAACGGCGTAGCGGCCGTCCGCCAGAATCTCGGTGACGCGGCGGATGCGTTCGGGCCTGTCGGCCGCGTCCAGGGAGGCTTTGGCGCGGCCGTGGGCGGCCAGAGCGCGGGCGTAGTCCTGCTGCACGGACTCTTCCGGCGAAGGCTCGCACACCACGGCCTCCAGGCGCTGCAGTTCCTCACCGAACTGGACGACATCCTCCTCAGCGGAGCGTCGCGAGGCGCTGATCTGGTGCCGCAGTTCGGCATCATCGGCAAGACGGCGTTGGTACTGCGCGTGCCGAGCAGCGCACAACCCCCCACCGATCAAGGCTGCCAGCACGAGCAGCAAGATGACGTACACCATGGTTACCAGTGTGCCTGGTGTCGGCTGAGAACAAGTTGAGAGGACCGCATGCTCGCGTTGCCGAGCTGGCCCGCGAAAGGCTACTTTTCGGGGGTGCAAGCCATCTTTTCTCGCCTCCAGGCCAGCGTCGGACAGCGCGTGGTGGTGCGTCTGCGCACCGCCGACGGTGCCACCGACGTGGTGGGGGTGCTGCGCCGCTTCGACGCCGACGCGGCGCTGATCTGCACCCACGAGAACCGGCTCATCGAGTTCACTCCGGCCATGGTGATCACCGGTAAACCCGTGCCGCCACGGGGATCGGTACGACAACGCCTCGGCGATGCCGAGGTACAACGGCGCGTCTCGCTGGGTTGGCGTGCAGAACTCGAGAACGGGCTGGGGGACTGGCTCCTGCGCTCGGCGGGCGGGTTCTCGCACCGGGCCAACTCGGTGCGCGTCGGCCCCGATCCGGGAACCGATTTCGCCTCGGCGTTGCGTCGGGTCGAACATTTTTATGCCGAGGCGGGCCAGCCGGCGCTGGCCCAGCTGCCGTCGCGGAGTCCTTACGTCGCAGAGTTCGAGGCCGCCGGCTGGATACCCTCACCGACGCATCCTTGGCAGACCGAGGTGCAACTGACCTCGCTGGCGATGCTGTCGCGGCGGCTGAGCAGCACCGCCACGCCCCCGACCGCACCGGTGTGGCTGAGCGATCGAGCAGACCCGGGATGGCTCAAAGGAGATCCCCACCTGCTCGCGGCCGGTTCGACGGCGGTGGGGGTACTCGAGCGCTGCGACGAAGTCGCTTTTGCCCGGATCGGCGATCTGGCTTGGGGCCGCGCCAGCCTGGCCGAGGATTGGGCCGGCTTCACCAACCTGCTGGTCGCACCGAGCGCCCGTCGTCGGGGAATGGCGTCGCAGATCATGGCGGCCCTCGCCGAGTGGGCCGCCGAGCGGGGCGCCTCCACCGCCTACCTGCAGGTCGTCGCCGATAATCGGCCCGCGTACGCGCTGTACGAAAAACTAGGGTTTCGCGTCCACCACAGCTACCGCTACCTGACCGCTGGATGAGCTAGTGCCGTGCACAACACGGCTTCACTCGTCGAGGATCTCGCAGAGGGCCGCGCCGCCGGCCACCGTGTCGCCCGGACCGACCGCGAGCGCCGAGACGACTCCGCAGCGGTGTGCGCTCAGCGGTTGCTCCATCTTCATGGCCTCCAGGACCACGATCAGATCACCGTCCTCGACCCGATCCCCGTCGGCTACCGCCACCTTGACCACGGTGCCCTGCATCGGCGCGGTGACCGCGTTGTCGGAGGCTCGACGGGCTCCGGACTTGGCCCGCGAGCGCCGGGGCTTGACGGCCCGCGGCCCATCCGGCCTCGCGGCGGCCGGGCCGGCGGCGGGCAGGAGTTCCGCGGGGACGCTGACCCGCAGGCGACGACCGTCAACCTCCACCACCAACTCGGTTCTCGCGGGTGGGGTCTGCTCGCTCGTGTCGCCCGCCCAGGGTTCGATGGCGTTGTCGAACTCGGTCTCGATCCAGCGGGTGTGCACGGCGAACTGACAGTCGGCGGCCACGAAGGCGGGTTCGGCGAGCACCTGCCGGTGGAACGCCAGCACCGTGGGCATGCCCTCGACGACGGTCTCGGCCAACGCCCGGCGCGCCCGCTCGATGGCTTGGGGGCGGGTGGCGCCGGTGACGATGATCTTGGCCAGCAGCGAATCGAAGGCGCCCGGGACCGTCATCTGGTTCGTGTAGCCCTCGTCGACGCGCACCCCGGGTCCCGAGGGGGGCTTCCAAGCGCTCAGGGTGCCGGGGGCGGGCAGGAAGCCGCGGCCTGCGTCCTCGGCGTTGATCCGAAACTCGATCGAGTGCCCCCGCGACGGTGGGTCGCCGTAGCCCAGGGCCTCGCCGTCGGCGATCCGAAACATCTCGCGGACCAGGTCGAGCCCCGACACCTCTTCCGAGACAGGATGCTCCACCTGCAACCGGGTGTTCACCTCCAGGAACGAGATGGTGCCATCGCTGCCCACGAGGAACTCACACGTCCCGGCGCCGACGTAACCCGCCTCGGCCAGGATCGCCTTGGAGGAACGGTAGAGCCGTTCGCGCTGGTCGGTGGTGAGGAACGGTGCGGGGGCCTCCTCGACGAGCTTTTGGTGGCGTCGCTGGAGCGAACAGTCCCGAGTCGAGACCACCACCACGGTGCCATGGCTGTCGGCCAGGCACTGGGTTTCCACGTGCCGGGGCTTGTCGAGGTAGCGCTCCACGAAGCACTCGCCGCGCCCGAAGGCCGCCGTCGCCTCGCGGACCGCCGATTCGTACATCTCCGGGATCTCCTCGCGGGTGCGTGCCACCTTCAGCCCCCGCCCACCGCCGCCGAAGGCCGCCTTGATCGCGATCGGGAGGCCGTTCTCGTCGGCGAAGGCGAGTACGGCGTCGGCGTCCGTCACGGGATCGGCGGTGCCGGGCACCAGCGGTGCCCCCACCGAATGTGCGATCCGCCGCGCCTGCACCTTGTCCCCCAGCGCCTCGATGGCGGCCGCGGGCGGGCCGATCCAGATCAGCCCGGCGCCGGTGACCGCTCGCGCGAACTCGGCGTTCTCGGCGAGAAACCCGTACCCCGGGTGGACCGCGTCGGCGTCAGCGCGCGCGGCAACATCGAGCAGCTTGGCGCTGTCCAGGTAGGTCTCGGCCGGGGTCTGGCCACCCAGGGAGTAGGCCTCGTCGGCCATTGCCACGAAGAGGGCGTTCGCGTCGGCTTCGGCGTAGACGGCCACACTTGACAGGCCGGCGTCCCGGGTGGCCCGGATGATCCGGACGGCGATCTCGCCACGGTTGGCGACGAGCACTTTGCTGATGGCCACAAGTCCTCCTGGGCGGGCGGGCGAGCCGAACCGGCCCGCCTGCCAAGCGAGTCTAAAGGCGATGGCGTCAGCAGAAGGCAGCCACGTCGATGCCGGCCTCGGCCAACCCGTCGCGGACCGCCTGCGCCGCGTCGAGCGCGCCGGGAGAATCGCCGTGCAGGCAGATGGAATCGGCCCGTTGTTCCTGGGCGGTGAGCACCGCGGCGGCGGCGATCTCGGCGGGGTCGGTGAGGAGGGCGCCCTCATCGCGGCGGGAGATCAGCCGGCCGTCGGCGTAGCGGCGATCGGCGAAGAATTCGCGCACCGCGGGGAGGCCACGCCGAGCGGCGATCTCCAACAGGGCCGAGCCGGGAAAACCCAGGATGGGCATCGTGTCGTCGAAGGCGTGCGCGGCCTCCACGACGGCCTCGGCCTGCGCCGTGTTCTCGATACAGGCGTGATAGAGCGCCCCGTGGGGCTTGAGGTAGGCTACGGCGCCACCGGCGGCGCGGGCCAGCGCGTCGAGGGCACCAAGTTGGTACAGCACGTCGGCGGTGAGATCCTCGGGTTGCACGTCGATGAAGCGCCGCCCGAAACCGGCCAGATCGCGGTAGGCCACCTGGGCGCCGATAGTGACGTGGTTGGAAACCGCGTGGGTGCAGCTGGCCCGTAGGGTGAGCGGATCCCCGGCGTGAAACCCGCAGGCCACGTTGGCGCTGCTGATCAGCTCGCACAACGCCTCGTCATCGCCCAGCCGCCAGCGGCCGAAGGATTCGCCGATGTCGGCGTTCAGATCGATCTGGAGCATGGGTGTGACCTTCGAGCGGGCGCTGGTTGCTCATCCATCCAAGCACCGACCTCGCCAAGGCCAACCACGGGGGGAACTTTGGGGCCGTTGATCAAGAGGTAGCCCGGCTGACACGACACTCAGTAGCGCTGCGACTTGATCTTGCGCCCCGCGGCGCAGTCTTCGATCAAGCTCTGGAGTCGCGATTCGCGGGTCTGGGCGCGCTTGGCCGTCATCACCCAGTTGATGCAGATCTTGCGATAACCAGGCGCCTGCTCGTCGAACCAGCGTTGCGCCTCCCCGTCGGCGGCCAGCCGGCCCGCGAAGTCCGGGCTCAGCTCGGGGTGGGGTTGTTCGTAGGCGTAGATTCCCGATCTTTCGGGTCTTCGCCGCTCATAGGCGGCAATCCCGGCGGGCTCGATGCGCCCGGCCTCGGTGAGCTCCTTGATCAGGTTGATGTTCACCGTGCTCCACACGCTGTTCTTTTTGCGTGGGGTCCAGCGCTGGCGCCGCGTGTCCTCGTCGATGCGCTGGGCGAGCGAGTCGATCCAGCCGAAGCACAGCGCCTCGGGCACCGCCTGCTCCCAGGTCAGCCCACGCTCGGGCACATGTTTCTTGTTCAGCCCCATCCACAACTCGCTGGCCGTCTCGTGGTTCTCGGCCAACCACCGACGAAACTCGGCGGCGTCGGCGAAGAACAGCGCCGGCCGCTCGCTCGACCCTCCCGGGGTGCCCACCATGGCTCCAGTCTGCCCTAACGGTTGGCCTAAAGCGGGAGCCTGCGGAAGATCGCGTGGGGGAGGTTTTTGAGGATCGCCATGATCGGCTGGAACGCCGCGGGCACCCAGATCAGCCGCTTGCGCTGCCGCACCGCCTTGACGGTGGCGGTGGCGACGGTCTCGGGGCTGACCGAGAGGGGGGCCTTTCCCATGCCTTCGGTCATCTTGGAGGTGACGAACCCGGGGCGGACCACGACCACGCGCACGCCGTGTTCCTCCAGCGCCTCGCCGAGCCCCAGGTAGAACCCGTCCATGCCCGCCTTGGTGGAGCCGTAGACGAAATTGGAGCGGCGCACCTTTTCCCCGGCCACGCTGGAGAGCGCGACGATGGTGCCGTGCCCCTGGGCGCGCATCCGCTGGGCCAGCAGCACGCCGGTGTGCACGGGTGCCGCGAAGTTCACCTGGGCCAGCTCCAGCGCATGGGAGGCGTCGGTCCAGGCGCGCTCGGCCTCGCCGAGGATGCCGAAGGCGACGACGGCGATATCGATGTCGCCTCCGGCAAAGGCCTCGTCCAACGCGGCGGGGTGGGACGCGGTGTCGCGGGCCTCGAAGTCGACCTCCGTGACCGAGCAGCCCAGGTCGGACAGCTCGGCCGTTGCCGCGGCTCGACGCCCGCTCGGCCGCGCCGCCAAGACCATCGCGACGCCCGGGCGGGCGTACTCGCGCGCGATAGCCAGCGCGATATCGGAGGTGCCGCCGAGCAGCAGCACGGAGGCGGGGTTGCCGAGGGCGTCCATAGGTGGTTCTCCTAGCGTGGAAGGTCTTTTAGATCTTCAGCCGGCGGGCAAGATCGGAGGTGAACACGTGCTCGGGGTCGACGGCCTCGCGGACGGCCAGGAACTCCTCCAGCCGCGGGTACATCTTGGCGAAGGTGCCGGCGGTCAACCGGGAGTCCTTGGCCAGGTAGTTGCGCCCCCCGGCGGCGAGCACCAGCTCGTCCAGGGTGTTGCACAACGAATCCAGGCCCTCGGTGATTGCGAAGTCCACCGTGAGGGTCCAGCCGGGCATGGGAAAGGACAGCGGAGCGTCGTTCGCGGGCCCGAAACGCTTCAACACGTTGAGACACGAGATGTGTCCGGAGGTGACGATCAGCTCCACGCACCGTCGAAACACCTCGTGCTCGGTGAAGGGGACGACGAACTGGTACTGCAGGAATCCGGCCGAGCCGTACACCCGGTTCCAGTCCGCGACGATGTCGAGCGGGTGGAAGAATTGGGTGATGTTCTGGATCTCCCCGACGCGGTGCTTGGGCGCCTTGCGGAACCAGAACTCGCTGAAGGCTTTGCCGCTCACGCGGTTGACCAGGCCGTTAGGAAACACCTCGGGGATGGTGCCGAACGAAGGCGCGACGAATTTCAGCGGGTCGCGTTGCAGCTTCTTCGGCAGTTCGTCGACGGGGGCCTTGCGTCCACGGGTGAGCACGGCCCGGCCCAGGTGCTTGCCCCGGGTGACGGCGTCGAACCAGGCGACGGAGTAGGTGTAGTTCTCGTCGCCTTCGCTCATCCGGGCCATCAGCTCGTCGAGGTCGGCGGTGCGGTCGGTGTCGACGCTGAAGTAGGCCGATTCGACGCGCTGTACGGCCACGGTGGCCCGCAGCACCAAGCCGGTGAGGCCCATGCCGCCGATGGTGGCCCAGAACAGTTCGCGCCCCTCGCCCTCGGGCGTGAGCTCGCGGATGGAGCCGTCGGCGGTCATCAGTTGCAGCGTCCGGACGTGGTTGCCGAAGCTGCCCTGGACGTGGTGATTCTTGCCGTGCACGTCGGCGCCGATCGCGCCGCCGATGGTCACCTGGCGGGTGCCGGGTAGGACCGGAATCCACAACCCGAAGGGCAGCAGCGCCTTCATCAGCGCATCCAGGCTGACCCCGGCCTCGACGACGACGCTCGGCTCGGCCGCGTCGCCGTCCACCGAGATGATCTTGTTCATCTTGGTGATGTCGATGGCGGTGCCGCCGCCGTTTTGGGCGGCGTCGCCGTAGCTGCGGCCGAGACCTCGCGGTGTGACGCCGCGCGAATCCGCCTTCCGCAGCAGCGATACCGCATCGGACACGCTCTCGATGCTCGTCAGCGTGGCGTGGCTGGAGTTGGTCCGTCCCCAGCCGTACAGGGGCACGGTGGCGGGAGCTTCCACGCCGGGCGAGGGCGGGATGCTCGTGGAAGCCTCGCGGAAATCTGTCATAGGAACACCGCCACGGCGATTAGGACGAGCCAGATGGCTCCGAGGGCTTGCAGGACGCGATCTTTGAGCACGATCTCTTCGGGCTCCCCGGCGGCGCCGAGGTCGATCTCCAGGGCGTACTGCAACAGCGCCAGAGTGAACGGGGCGATGGAGATCGCGGTCCACGGGACGACTCCGGTGCTGCCCTGTTCGAAGGCCCACAAGGAGTAGGACATGATCACGGCGACGGCGGCGAGCATCCAGACAAAGCGCAGGTAGGACAGCGAATAGCGCTCCAGGGACCTGCGGGTGCCGGCGTCGACGCCGAGGCCCTTGAGTTCGGAGTACCGCTTGCCCGCCACCATGAACAGCGAGCCGAAGGAGGCCACCAGCAAGAACCATTGGCTCAACACGATGCCGCTGGCCGCGCCGCCGGCGATGGCCCGCAGCAAGAAACCGGAGGCGACCATGGCAAGGTCGATCAGCGGCAGATGCTTCAGGAAGCGCGAATACAGCAGCTGCAGGCCCAGGTAGACCGCCAGTGTGAGGCCCAGCGGCACCGCGGTCGCGAAGCCGATGAGGAACGCGACGAGGGCGCAGCCGCCAGCCAAGAGGTAGGCCGGGCGGACCTCCAGTTCGCCGGCGGCGATGGGCCGGAACCGCTTCTTGGGGTGCAGCCGATCCTCGGCGACGTCGTAGATGTCGTTGATCAGGTACACGGTGGCGCTGATCATCGAGAAGGCGATGAACGCCAAGATGGTCTTGGCGAACACTTCGAGATCGAACAACTGCCCCGAGGCCAGCGGCGCGGTGGCCACGAGGATGTTCTTGGTCCACTGCGTGGGGCGCATCGCGCGGACGGCCGCGGGCAGCCGGGACGGTGGCCGGGCGGGGACGGCGGGATCCGGCGCGGCGGAGCCGGCGGGGTCGGGTTCGGCGGAGCCGGCGGGGTCGGGTTCGGCGGAGCCGGCGGGATCTGGCACGTCGGGGCGGGCGGGGTCGGGTTCGATACTCATAGCTCCATCGAGGTTACCGGGTACGGTGGCATGCGTGCTTCCTCGCCGTTTCCGCCCGCCCGTGAGGCCTGCCGCATCGCTCGCGGCCGGCGCGCTCATCTTGGGTTTGGCGGCCTGCAGCGCCGCCGAGCAGCCGGTCCCCACCACCGATCGGAGCGCCAGCCCCACCTCGACGGCGCTGCCCGCCGGCGCGGTCTCGCTGACCGGCCTGGGCTTTCGAAACGGCCCGACCGGTGAGGTGTTTGTGCCCGAATCGGCCGAGATCAGCTACCGGGTCGATCAGCCCAACGTGGTGACGCTGATCTTCGCCCAACCGTCGGGGCCGAAACTCGTCGATTTCTACTCGACCAGCCTGCCCGCTCGCGGCTTCACCGTCACCGGCGCCAGCGCCGACTCGCTGACGTTCACCAGGCCCGGCTGGGAAGGCAGTTTCACCTCGACCGACGAGGTGTCCGGCCTGACGTTGCGGCGAGTCAGCCGGCCGAGCAACTAGACCCGCTCAGCTCCACAGCGTCGTCCACGCCACCCCCAGTTTGGCCAGCATGACGCGCAGCAACGGCAGCGAGATCCCGACGACGTTATGCGGATCGCCCTCGATGCCGGTGATAAAGGCACCCCCGAGGGCGTCGATGGTGAACGCTCCGGCAACGTCGAGCGGCTCCCCGGTCGAGACGTAGTGCTCGATCTCGGTATCGCTCAACTCGGCGAAGTGGACCGTCGTCGAAGCCACATCGGTGAGCTCGTGGTGGCCGTTCCCGTTGCGCGCGACCACGTGGTGCCCGGTGTGCAGGACGGCGGACTGGCCGCGCATCCGTTGCCAGCGAGAGGTGGCGGTCGGCGCGTCGTGGGGCTTACCGTAGGCGACACCGTCGATCTCCAGGATCGAATCGCACCCGATCAGGACGACCGAGCCCTCGGCGCTCAGCCGTTCGAGGACCGCCCGCGCCTTGAGCTTGGCGAGCTCGGCCGCGACGACCGACGGCTCCGCGCTCGTGACCGTGCTCTCGTCAACCCCCGAGACCATCACCTCGGGGTCGAGCCCGGCGCGGCGCAAGGTGTCTAGCCTGGCGGGGGAGGCGGAGGCGAGCACCACGCGGGTCGACATCGAGAGCGGAGAGTTCATCTAACCGCGGCGTCCCGTGCCGAGGTCCGTCAAGCCATCCAGCACCGAGTCGCTCGCCGGCCCATCGAAGGTCGGCCCATCGGAACGAGCCGGGGCCTCGGTCCGCTCGCGGGTGGGGTTCGTGGGAGCGCTGGCGCGTCCGCTCAGCATCTCACCCAGGATCTGGCCGAGCATGCCGCCGCCGGCCAGTGACCCGGTCGAAGCAGAACCGGTGGACACAGAGCCGCCGGGCCCGCCGCCGAGAACCTTGTCGGCCAGGTAGGTCAACACGATCGGGGCCAGGATCGGCAAGAGTTTGCCGATCAGCGTCGAACCACCGTCGCTGCGCGCGCCGAGGGATTGGATGACGGATTCGGAGTTGGCGCCGAAGATGTTGCCGACGATCTTGGATCCGTCGTGGGTATCGATCTGGGACAGCGAGGGATGGTTCGCGTCGTCTACTGCGTCGTCTCCCGCGTGCTCGAGCAGCGCGCCCGCCAGCGAGGAGGCGCCGCCGGGATCGGAGGCGTTGGCCCGCATGCCACCCAGCAGGGTGGGAATGGATTGCCGGGCGAGGACCTCCGCCTCGGCCTCGCTGACACCCAGTTCGCGCGCTACCTCGGCCAGCGGCACGCGGGCGAGGATCTCGTCAACAGCGGTCATGGGGAGGTGTCCTTCCTCGATCTGTCTGCAGGTCACGTTAGAGCAACCTGGCCGCGTCTGCAGGCCATTGGCGGCATTCGATTACGTCGCTGCGACGCCAGGCGACGGATGGGTCAGGCGTGACGCCGGGGACCTACGCCGCAGGTGGGCCGAGGCTCATAGCGGGATGTTCCCGTGCTTCTTGGCCGGCAAGTCCGCACGTTTATCGCGCAGCAGGCGGAGCACCCGAATGATCTCCGAGCGCGTCTCGCTCGGGTAGATGACCGCGTCGACGTAACCGCGCTCGGCGGCCAGGTAGGGGTTGTTGAGCTCGCGCTCGTACTCCTCGACCAGTTCGGCCCGACGCGCGTCGGGATTATCGCTGGCGGCCAGCTCGCGCCGGTACAAGATGTTGACCGCCCCATGGGCGCCCATCACCGCGATCTGGGCGGTCGGCCAGGCCAGGTTCACGTCCGCCCCCAGGTGCTTGGAACCCATCACGTCGTACGCCCCGCCGTAGGCCTTGCGGGTGACGACGGTGACGAGCGGCACGGTGGCCTCGGCGTAGGCGTAGATGAGCTTGGCGCCGCGGCGGATGATGCCGTTCCATTCCTGATCTGTGCCGGGCAGGAAGCCCGGCACGTCGACGAAGGTGAGCACCGCGACGTTGAACGCGTCGCAGGTGCGCACGAAGCGGGCGGCCTTCTCCGAGGCGTCGATGTCGAGGCAGCCCCCGAGGTGCATCGGTTGGTTGGCCACCACGCCGACGGCGTGGCCCTCGACGCGGCCGAAACCGCAGATGATGTTACCGGCGAACAGCGGTTGGGTCTCGAGGAACTCGCCGTCGTCGAGCACCGCCTCGAGCACGGCGTGCATGTCGTAGGGCTGGTTCGCCGAGTCGGGGATGAGGGAGTCGAGTTCGCGGTCGGCGGCGGTGACATCGGGCAGCGACGGCTGATCGGGGGCGAAGACCGGTGGCTTGCCCTGGTGGTTCTGCGGCAGGTATCCCAGCAGGGCTCGGACGTAGTCCAGCGCGTCGTCCTCGTCCTCGGCCAGATAGTGGGCGTTGCCCGACGTCGTGTTGTGCGTGCGCCCGCCGCCGAGATCCTCCATGTCGACGTCCTCGCCCGTGACGGTCTTGATCACGTCGGGGCCGGTGATGAACATCTGTGACGTCTGATCGACCATGACGACGAAGTCGGTTAGCGCCGGAGAGTAGACGTGGCCGCCGGCGGCCGCGCCCATGATCAACGAGATCTGCGGGATCACGCCCGAGGCGAGGGTGTTGCGGCGAAAGATCTCCCCGTACAGCCCGAGCGAGACCACCCCCTCCTGGATCCGGGCGCCCCCGCCCTCGTTGAGGCCGATCAGCGGGCATCCGGTGGTGGTGGCGAAGTCGATGATCTTGACGATCTTCTCGCCGTACACCTGCCCCAGGCTGCCGCCGAATACGGCGACGTCCTGGCTGAAAACGCAGACCGAGCGGCCGTTGATCTCGCCCACCCCGGTGATGACGCCGTCGCCGTAGGGGCGCTTTGCCGCCATGGCGAACTGGGTGGAACGGTGCCGGGCGAGGCCGTCGAGCTCGGCGAAGGTGCCCTCGTCGAGGAGCTTGAGCACCCGTTCCCGGGCGGTCATCTTGCCCTTGGCGTGTTGCTTGTCCACGGCCTGCGCCGAACCCGCGTGGAGCGCCTGTTCTCGGCGCCGTCCCAGATCGGCGAGCTTGCCCGCGGTGGTGTCGTGCTCGCGCGCCTGCTCCGAGCTCTCGCTGTCGGTCATAAAGCTCGAGTATGGCATGGGTGGCGACGGTGGAGGAGCCCGCCGCCGGCCCGGCGATAGGCTGCGGTCATGGACGCGGCCCTCGATCAAAGTGAACTCCGACGACTGTTTCGGAGCAGTCATTTTTGGCATTCGATCAGGGTGGTCGACGAGATCGGCTCCACCAATCGCGAGTTGGCCGAAGCGGCTGCGGTGGGGTTGGAAAGGGGGGCGGTCCTGATCGCCGGTCACCAGTCGGCCGGCCGCGGCCGCCTGCAACGGACGTGGAACGCGCCCCCGGACACCTCCATCGCCCTTTCGGTCCTGGCCAGCCCGCAGACGCGAACCGCTCCCGGCTGGCCGTGGCTGCCGCTCGCCGCCGGTCTGGCCGTGAGGGACACCCTGGTGGCGGTCGCCGGCGTGCCGGCGGAGGTGAAGTGGCCCAACGACGTCCTCGTCAACGGCAAGAAGGTCGTCGGGATCCTGGCCGAGCGCATCGGGACCCCGACGGGCCCGGCGTGCGTGATCGGCTGCGGCATCAACCTCACCATTCCCGCCGAGCAGCTACCTACCCCCAGCGCGACCTCGCTGGCATTGGAGGGCGCCAAGGTGACGGACCGGGTGCCGATCGTGGAGGGGCTGTTGCACCGGCTCGAGCATCGATTCGGCCAGTGGGAAAGCGCTCGCGGACGTCAGGCCCTGCGGCAGAGCTATCGCGAAGCCTGCGCGAGCCTGGGCAGGACGGTGAGTGTCATGGTGGGCGATGACGAGAGCGGCGAGACCGTCACCGGGCAGGGCCTCGACATCGACGTCTCGGGTCGTCTCGTGGTGTCGGTGGAGGGGGTCGAGACCGCTTTCGCGGCCGGCGACGTCACCCATCTGCGCTGACGGCGGGGAGGCGGCGGCCAGGCTGGCCGTATGACAGGGTGAGCGCCATGGTTGCGAACAAGACTCTTGGCGAGGGCGAAGTCGTTCTCACCACCTTGCGCACCCATGCGAAGGTGCTGGTGGGCGCCACGCTCGTCCTGCTCGGCGCGGCCCTGGGGGGCGCCTTCGCCGCCGCGATGATGCTGGCGAGCTGGCACCCGGTCGGCTACCTGCTCCTCGCCGCCGTTCTCGCGATGGTCCTCATCGTGTGGGTGCTGGCGCCGTTCCTTCGTTGGCGGACCTCGACCTACACCATCACCAGCCGGCGCGTGATCACGCGCAAGGGCGTCTTCAACCGCTCCGGTCACACCGTCCCGCTGGCCCGGATCACCGACGTGTCCTACGAGCGCAGCCTGTTGGATCGCCTCCTCGGTTGCGGAACGCTGCAGCTGCGGACCGCCGCGGACGGCGAAAACCTGACGCTGCCCGACGTGCCCGATGTCGAGAAGGTGCGGCTCATGCTCACCGAGCTGTTGTTCAGCACCGAACTCGACTGAGGCGGCGACCGAACTCGACCGAGGCGGCGCCGGTCTACGGTTTTTCGCCATCTCCGCTCGGCTTGTAGCCTGTTGGCCATGGCAGTTCCCGTGGTGGCTCCGGCACCCAAGACCCTCGATCTGAGGACCCAGCTGTTCCGGTTCGTGCTCACCGGCGGGTTGGCCGCGATCGTGGACTTCGGCAGCTTGCTGATCCTGACCCACTTCGGTCTCGCCGAGGCGGCGGCCAAGGCGGTCTCGTTCATCCTCGGCACCACGACCGCCTACCTGATCAACCGCCGCTGGACCTTCCAGGCCGCCCCGTCGCGGGCGCGCTTCGTAGCCGTGGTGGTTCTCTACGGGATCACGTTCGCCCTGCAGGTCGGCATCTACCTGGTCCTTTTCATGCTGCTGGCCAACCAGCCCGTCGGCACGCAGGTGGTGCGCGTGATCTGCTTCGTGGCGGCCCAGGGCGTCGCGACGACGGTGAACTTCGTCGTGCAGCGGACCGTCATCTTCAAGCTTCGAGACTGACCGCGGCGGCTATTGACTACGCTGAGCGGGTGAGCAACCCAAGCGATTCTCGGTCCTTCATCGTCGGCATCATCGGCGGTGGTCAGCTGGCCCGGATGATGTATCAGGCCTCCATCGGATTGGGGATCACCGTTCGGGTGCTCGCCGAGGGTCCGAAGGTGTCGGCCGCCCAGGTGGCCGGTGACGTCACCGTCGGGGACTACACCGACGAGGCCCAGGTGCTGGAGTTCGCGGGCGGCTGCGACGTGGTCACCTTCGATCACGAGCACGTGCCCGCCGCCTTGCTGGCCAAGATCCAAGACCTGGGCGTCGCGGTTCGCCCCGGCCCGCACGCCCTGATCTACGCCCAGGACAAGGTCCTCATGCGCGGGCGGATGGCCGCGCTGGGGCTGCCGAGCCCGAAGTCTCGGGTCGTCGCCGACGCGGAAGAGCTGATCGCCTTCGCAGATGCGCTTGGCTGGCCGGTCATCGCCAAGACCTCGCGAGGCGGCTACGACGGCAAGGGGGTCTGGAAGATCGATGATCCCACCGGCGCGGCGGCTCCGTTCGAGGCCCTGGGCCGAGCCAACACCACCGTCAGCGGCGGCACGATCGCCGCCGATGGGGTGCAGATCCTGGCCGAGGAGTTCGTCGATTTCACCCGCGAGTTGAGCGCGCTGGTCGTCCGTTCGCCGTCCGGGCAGGCCGTGGCCTACCCGATCAGCGAAACCGTTCAGACCAACGGCGTCTGCACCGAGACGACGACGCCCGCGCCGGGGTTGAGCCAAGCTCGGAGCGTCGAGGCCCAACGACTGGCGCTGACCGTGGCGGGTGAGCTGGACGTCGTGGGCCTGCTCGCCGTCGAGCTGATGGAGCGGGCCGACGGCGAGATCGTCATCAACGAGCTGGCCATGCGCCCGCACAACACGGGGCATTGGAGCATCGACGGCGCCCACACCTCCCAGTTCGAGAACCACCTGCGCGCCGTGCTGGATCTGCCCCTGGGCGATCCGACCCAGCGCCAGCCCCACACCGTGATGACCAACGTCCTCGGCGGCACGGTGGACGACCTCCCGTCGGCGCTGCTGCACTGCTTCGCCCGCGACCGCAAGCTTCGCGTTCAGCTCTACGGCAAGGACGTCAAGCCGGGCCGCAAGGTGGGCCACGTGACCGCGTTCGGCGACGACCTCGCCGAGGTGCGGCGCCGCGCGCGGCACTCCGCCGGATACCTGATGGGACACGAGAATGCCTAACCGCGTGCGCGTCGGCATCGTCATGGGCTCGGACTCGGACTGGCCGGTCATGCAGGCGGCGGGCGAGGTGCTGGCCGAGTTCGGCATCGAATTCGAGGCCGACGTGATCTCGGCCCACCGAATGCCCGAGCGGATGGTGAGCTACGGGCGCGAGGCCCACACGCGCGGCCTCGAGGTGCTCATCGCGGGGGCCGGCGGCGCGGCGCACCTGCCGGGAATGCTGGCGGCCCTCACCCCGCTGCCGGTCATCGGCGTGCCGGTAGCGCTGAAGTACCTCGACGGGATGGATTCCCTGCTCTCGATCGTGCAGATGCCCGCTGGCGTACCGGTCGCGACCGTCAGCATCGGTAACGCGCGCAACGCCGGGTTGCTGGCCGCCCGCATGCTCGCCGCCGGGGACCCCGAGCTGACCTCGAAGATGTTGGCCTTCCAGGACGACCTCCGGCGCTCGGCCGAGGCGAAGGGCGCCAACGTCCGCCTGGCCCGCCCCGAGCGGGAGGCTTAGATGGCCAACCCGGTCTCCGAGATCGTCAAGGGGGCGCTGCTCCTGCCGCGCGGGTTCACCATGTTGGCCAAGCGTCCCAAGCTGTTCTGGCGCGGCGCTTTGCCGCCGCTGATCTCCTCGATCCTGTTCATCGTGGTCCTCGTCGTGCTCGTCGCCAACTCCGCGGCGCTGGCGTCGACGATCACCCCGTTCGCCGACGACTGGCCTGCGGCGGGCGCGTTCCGCGCCGTCGTCGCGGCGCTCCTGGTGATCGCCGCCGTCATCTTGATGGTCGTCACGTTTAGCGCGCTCACCCTCACCCTCGGCGCGCCGATCTATGACTCGATCTCGGAGTCGTTGGAGCGCGAGCTCGGCGGCCTGCCCGAGGAGCCGCACGATCCTGTGCCGGCCATGCTGGTGCGCTCGGCCCGCCAGGCGCTGACGCTCATCGCCCTCTCGGTCGTGGTGGCACTGCTGACCTTCCTCAGCGGCCTCATCCCGGTGGCGGGCGCGGTCGTGGCCACGGTGCTGGCCAGTTGCCTGGGCGGGTGGCTCGTCGCGATCGACATGGTGGGTTCGGTGTTCGAACGCCGCGGTCTGCTGAAGCTGGCCGACCGGCAGGCTCGGCTAAAATCTCGGCGCTGGCGCACCCTGGGTTTTTGCGCCCCGACCTTTTTGTTGCTGTCGTTGCCGCTCGTGGCGATCTTCGCCTTCCCGGTGGCCAAGGCCGCGGCCACGCTGCTGGCTCGCCAACTGCTGGACGAGGGCTCGACCCAGGCTGCGCTTCGAGGGAGCTGATCGCCGTCCGGCCGAACGCTCCCTGACTTTTCCCTTACGGCCGCCGCATTTTCGTCCGCACGCTGGGTTTTGCCGCGGTTTGAGCGCATCATGGACAGATGGACATCAAGCGAACGACCAAGTTGCGCTGGATTGCTCCGATGGCGATCGTGGCTACCGCAGCCGCAGGCTCCCTCGTGGCAACAAACACCGCGAGCGCCGATCCCAACCTGGAGCCCCGCACCGCCGAGCAGCTGGTCGGCGATGTCGCGGCCTCGCAGGTCACCGCCTTCTCCGGCACCTTCTCCGAGACCTCTAACCTCGGCCTGCCCGATCTGAGCGGGTTGACCGGAGGTGACGAAGGCGCCAAGAGTGGCCTGGGCATCGAGCAGTTCCTCTCCGGCACCACGACCGCGCGCGTATGGCAGGCCGGGAAGTCCTCCCGCGTCTCCTTGCCCGACGGCGTCAACGAGACCACCGTCTACCGCAACGGTGACACCGGCTGGATCTGGTCCAGCAAGGAGTTGACCGCCACGAAGTTCGACGCCAGCGCGCACGAGGGCATGGCCGAGAAGAAGACCGACGCCACCATGACCCCCGCGGAAGCCGCCAAGCGGGTCCTGGCCGAGACCGAGAAGGACAGCACCGTTTCCACCACCCGTGGCGGCACCGTGGCCGGGCGTTCGGCCTACGAGCTCGTCGTGACCCCCAAGCAGTCCGCCTCGCTGGTGGACCGGATCGAGATCGCCATCGACGGTGAGACCAAGATGCCGCTGCAGGTGGAGGTGTTCGCCGACGGCGTCCGCGATCCCGCCGCCGAGGTGGGGTTCAGCTACATCAAGTTCGAGGCCCCCGATGCCTCGGTGTTCGACTTCACGCCCCCGCCGGGCGCCAAGGTCGAGCAGGCCAAGGGCCACGACAAGGCCAAGTACGACAAGTACGACAAGTACGACAAGAAGCGGGACAAGGCCGACTCCGCCGACGTCAAGACCGTCGGCGAGGGCTGGACGAGCGTCAAGGTGGCCCAGGTCGGCAAGGTGGCCGACGCCAAGGATCCGCAAGCCCAGCAGGTGCTCAACACCCTGCCCGAGGTGAACGGTGACTGGGGCAGCGGACGGCTCTTCGAGGGCCCGCTGTTCTCGGCGGTCCTCACCGACGATGGCCGCGTGGCCGTGGGCGCGGTGGCGCCGGAGCTGCTGTACGCGGCCTTGCGGTGACGCCAGCCGCCTCGACCGGCCCATCGGCGATCAGCACGAAAGGACTCTCCAAGGAGTTTGGGTCGCTTCGAGTGGTTGACGAGGTCGATCTGGTGGTGCCCGCCGGTTCGGTCTACGGTTTCCTGGGCCCCAACGGCTCGGGCAAGACGACGACGATCCGGATGCTGCTCGGCCTCGTCTCCCCATCGGGCGGCAGCATGGAGGTGCTGGGCCGCGCCAACCCCGTCGACGCCCTCCACCGGGTCGGCTGCCTCGTCGAGGGGCCCGCCTTCCACGGACACCTGTCCGGCGTGGCCAACCTGGCGCGCATCGATGCCGTCGATCCGTTGAGCGACCCGCGCACCGCGAAACCGCGGTTGGGCCAGGCGCTGGAGCGGGTGGGCCTGAGCGCCGCCGCGGGCAAGACGTTTCGGCGCTACTCGCTGGGCATGCGGCAGCGGCTGGCGATTGCCGCAGCGCTGCTCGGCGATCGCGACCTGTTGGTGCTGGACGAGCCGACCAACGGGCTCGATCCGCAGGGCACCCGCGAGGTCCGCCATCTCATCGGCGATCTCGCCTCCGACGGCACGACCGTCCTGGTCTCGAGCCACCTCCTCTCCGAGATCGAGCAGGTCTGCACCCAGCTGGGCGTGATCAGCGCCGGCAAGCTCGTGGCGCAGGGAACCCCCGAGGAGATCGCCCGGGGTCAGCGCGCCGAGGTGGTCCTCAAGACCCCGGATCGCGAGACCGCGGCGCGGGTACTGACCAGCCTCGGCCTCACCGCGGAGAACGCCGGCCCCGACCTCGTGCGCGCCCAGTTTCCCGACGGGCAACCGCAGCGTCCCGCCGCAGAGGAGATCGTGGCCAGGCTCGTGAGCGAATCCGTGCCGGTGCGCGGCTTCGAGCTGCGACGCCCCACGCTGGAAGACGTGTTCGTCTCCCTGACCGGAGAGGGCTTCGATGTCGCCCACTGACCAGGCTTCGGCTACCCAGTCTGTCAACGGGGAAGGCGGCGAAGCGCTGAACGTCGACGCCCGCCCGGCGCGCGGCAACGAGTCTCAACGGATCGGTCTGCGCGGTTTCGGTCGCCTGCTGTCCTCCGAACTCGGGCTGATCCTGCGCCGCAAGCGCAACATCGCTGGCCTCGTCCTGCTGGCGATCGTGCCGATCCTCATGGCCGGGTCGATCAAGATCTGGGGCAGCCCCGGCCCTCGCGGGCCCGACTTCGCCTCCATGATGGCGGGCAACGGGCTGTTCGTCGCCGTCGCCGCCCTCGGGGTGGAGATCACCATCCTCCTGCCGCTCGCGGTCGCCATCGTGGCCGGGGATTCCCTGGCCGGTGAGGCCAACGTCGGCACGCTGCGCTACCTACTGACCGTGCCCGTGCGCCGCACGCGCCTGCTGGTGGTGAAGTATCTCGCCATCTGCATCGGCGCGCTGTTCGCGACGACGCTGGTGGCCGTGGTGGGCATCGCCATCGGGGCCGTTCTGTTCGGCGTGGGACCGCTCATCACGTTGTCCGGGCTGCCCATCGACACGCTGCCCGCGGTGGGGCGGATCGTCCTCGTCGTGCTCTACCTCACGGCCGGGCTGTGCGCGCTCGGCGCCATCGGGTTGTTCCTCTCGACGCTCACCGAGCAGCCGATCGCCGCCATGTTCGGCCTGGTGATCGTCGTCATCATGATGGGCATCCTCGGCATCGTGCCGCAACTGGACTTCTTGCACCCCTGGCTGATCACCGATCACTGGTCTGCCTACTCCGACCTGCTGCGCGAGCCCGTCGCACTGGCCGGCATCCGGACCGGGCTGCTCCTCGACGCCGGCTACATCGCCGTCTTCACCCTGGCCGCTTGGGCCCGGTTCACCAACAAGGACATCACGAGCTGAGCAGGCCGATCGCCGCCGAGACCAGGCCGATCACGAGGCTTGCCGCCCCCGCCCACAGCAGCGCGATCAGGCGGTTGGGCCGCTGCGGATCGCGACCGACCACGGAGAGAAAAAAGCCGGCGGGCAGCAAGATGGCGGCCCACAGCACCCCGCTCGACAGGGCGGCCCACAGCGTCGTCACCCCCGAGAGGTCGACGTAGAGCAAGACGACCAACCCCAAGATCACCAGCACCCCCGCGTGGGCGTGTCCGGCCCGGAAGAAGGTGCGTTGCAACTCGTTGGCGGGGGCATCGCCCCGGGTGACCTTCAATACGAAGGTGCCGCCGTAGGCGATGGTGACCACGGCCAGCAGCACGATCGCGGCGGTTCTGGTGGTGGCGGGGTCCAATAAGTTCTCCATGGCGGCTAACTTACCGTTGGTAAGTTGCCGTTGACAAGATCCCAAGGAGCAATATTCTGATCTCGTGACCTACCACCACGGCGACCTGCGGGCCGCGATCCTCGAGGCGGCGGCGGCAGCCGTGCAGCGCGAAGGGGTGCACGCGGTCAACCTGCGGGCCTTGGCCAGGGACGTCGGCGTCTCCCACACCGCGCCCCGGCACCACTTCGGCGACAAGCGCGGCGTGCTCACCGCGTTGGCCACTCAGGGTTACGTCGAACTCACCGCTCGACTCCGCGCGGCCGCCTCCACCGGAAGCTTCCTCGACGTCGGCGTGGCCTACGTCGAGTTCGCGCTCTCCCACCCCGCGCACTTTGCCGTCCTCTTCCAACCCGACCTCGTCGACGCGGAAGATCCCGACCTGCGCCGAGCCAGCGCGGAGCTAGCCCGGACCCTTACGGGCGCCGACTCCACCGCCATTGCCGAAGGCGCCGCTCCCACGGCTCGTGTCGCGGGCCACTCTGACGCCGCGATCGCGGCCTGGAGCATCGCCCACGGCTTCGCCACCTTGGCCCTCTCGGGGGCAATATCGGCTGCCTCGAAAAAGGACCTGCTCGATCTCGCCCGGCGCTCGTTGCGGAACCTCGCGCTCTAAAAATGGGAGGCAACAGCGGGTCGAAGTCCACTGGTTCAGGTTGCAGTTGGAGCAAGTCAAGCCACCTGGGCGGTGGCGGGACGCGGCTGGTAGCCTGAACGGTTGGCGGTCTTTGGCTATTCTTGAGCTATGAGTGAGCCGACCGCCGCGACGATGAGGCTCCGTTCTTCCCTCAGGGGGTGCGAACCTCTCGTCGGTGAGGTATTGGCACGTTACGGCGCCACCAATCCACGCTTGTTTGGATCTGTCGCCCGGGGAGATGCACGCGATGACAGTGATCTGGATCTCCATGTCGATCTGACGCCGGGGTACGGTAATGACTTGTTGCGAGTAGCGGGGCTAGCCGAGGAACTAAGCGAAATCCTGGCCGTCCGCGTCGATGTCGTGGCGGAAACTCTCCTGCGGGATGTGGTCTCGGCCGCCGCCCTCGCCGAGGCGGTGGCTGTGTGACCCGAGCGGGTGAGGAGCGGCTAGGAGACATCCGCGCCGCCATCTTGCGTTGCATCGCCTACCGCGAGCATCTCGACTCGGTCGATTTTGGCCCGATGGCCTAAGGCGCGATCCTGCGGAACCTTGCCGTGGTCGGCGAGGCAGTGAAGTCCTTGCCCGAAGAGTTCAAACGGGAGCACCTCGAGACGCCGTGGGTCTCGATTGCGGGTCTGCGCAACGTGGTCGTTCACGAGTACTTTCGGGTCAACCCCGATTTGATTCGCGACATCGTCGACAGCCAACTGGTGCCCCTTCTGGACGACATCGCCTAAGCCTGTTCAAGATTCTCGTGCTCAGGTGGTTCCTGGCCGGTCGCGACGGTGCTCTGGTAAGGACCTAGACCGCGCTGCTCTGGGGAACCTACTATCCTCAGACCGCGGCGCGCTGATCGAGAGCGGCCATAGCTCCATCGTGACCGGCCAGCCTTGTGGTTACACAACGTGCTCAAGGCGGCTGGCCTTGGTGCGCAAGACAACGCCTGTTAGGAGCGCGGTGTCAAACACCACGCTCCTAGGCCTAGCGCCGCGTGATCGTGAGGCTCAGCTTCACCGGGCGAGGATGCAGCCGGAATTGCTCTGAGACGCCAGGACCGCACGCGGCGGTACCTAAGCCCTGCACCGCCGCGTCGACGTTCAACCACAGCTGCCCCGGCTGATGCGACGTCAGCTCGTGGGTGTGCCTGGCGGCGGCTAGCGTCTCGGCGGTCCAGGGGTGCACGCTGACGTTTGCCGGACCGTCCAGCTCGAAGCGCAGCCCCTCGCCCTCAGCCTCCGCGCCGAGGGTGAAGCGCGATACCTCGGATCGGTTCCCGTTCTCCTGCGGAAACACGTACGGGGTCTGCAGCGCGTCAACGCCAGAGTGGAATTGCCCCATCCGAACGGCCGACATCGAGTCGGGGTAGCTCTCCTGGGGACCGAGGCCGAACCAACCGAACTCGTCCCAGCTCGCGGGCAGGCCCAGCCGAATGCCGATCTTGGGCAGCACGTCGGGCCACCCCTCGCTGGGGGGGGCCGACCAGGTCAACCGCACACCGTCCTCGATCTCGCTCCAGCGCCAGGCGCAATCGACGTAGGCCGCCGAGCCGGCCGCCGCGCTCCGGGTCCGCACCACGAACTCGCCGGTCTCCGCGTCGTCCTCGGCCGAGACCGTCCGGCTCTTCAGGCGGTGCAGGCCGGCCCGCTCCCACAGCGTCGCGTCGGCGGCGCCGACGAAGCCCGCCGGGCGCAGGTCGTTGTCGGTCGGGGCCCGGTAGAGGTCCAGGACCGGCGATCGAACGGGAAACCCACCCAGTGAGGTCAGGCTGCCGTCGGAGAACTCGGCGAAAGGTGACGACGACGCGCCGGCCGGCTCCGATTCCGGGTCCGCAGCTTCCGATTTGCCCAGCGCCGCCGACTGGCCAAAGGTGACCTCGTGCCCGGCGGCGGCCCAGACGGCGTCGTGGGCCAGGGTGGCGTAGACGGTGACCCAGCACGGTCCGTCCGCGGCCTCGACGGCGGCGCGGACCTCCTCGGGCAGCGCCACGGACCTGGACTCACCGGGCGCCACGGCGGGCACCTCGAGATCGAAGCGAACCGGCGGGTTGTCCTCGGTGATGACCTCCGCGTGGAAGGCGAGATCGCCGGTATCGGTGTGCATGCGCAGGTTCTCCACGCGCACGGCATCCGTCGTGACGCTGATCCGGACGGGCTCGAACACTTTCTTCGCCTCGATCAGCCCGGGGGAGGGGGTCCGGTCGGGGAAGACCAGCCCGTCGATGACGAAGTTGCCGTCGTGCAACTCCTCGCCGAAGTCGCCACCGTATGCAAAATGCCTACCAACGTCGTTCGCCTGCTCGATCCCGTGGTCGATCCACTCCCAGATGAAGCCACCGTGCAACCGGTCGTGACGCTCGAACAGCTCGCGATACTCGCTGAGCAATCCGGGCCCGTTGCCCATCGCATGGGCGTACTCGCACTGCAGGTGCGGCTTGGCTCGACGAGCCGCGGCCTGGGCCTCGGTGACGTCGGGATCGTCGTCGTGGCCCGGATGGAAACCGCGGCGCTCGGCGCCCTCGCCGATCTGTCCGACCTCCTCGACGCTGGCGTACATCGTGGAGTAGACGTCGGTGTAGGCGGTGGCTCGGTCGCCCTCGTAGTGGACGAACCGGCTGTCGTCGCGCTCGCGCACCCACTCGGCCATCGCGGCCAGCCCGGGACCGGTGTGGCTCTCGTTACCCAGCGACCAGCTGATGATGCTCGGGTGGTTCTTGTCGCGCTCGACGGTGCGGCGCAGACGATCCGCCATCGCCGGGAAGAACCGCTCGTCGGCGGCCGGGGCGCCCCGCCACCCCTCGAACTCGAAGCCGTGGGTCTCCAGATCGCACTCGTCCATCACCCACAGGCCGTACTCGTCGCACAGGTCCAAGAACCGGGCATCGGGCGGGTAGTGGCTGGTGCGGACGGCGTTGACGTTGTGGGCCAGCATCAGCTCGATGTCGACGCGCATCGTCGCCTCGTCCATCGTGCGACCGGTCAGCGGATGCCACTCGTGGCGGTTGACGCCCCGCAGCATGAGCGGGGCCCCGTTGACGATGATCCGGGTGCCGTCGATGCTCACGGTGCGAAACCCGATCCGGATCTCGATCTGCTCACCGGGGGTGGTCAGCGTGGCCGCATACAACCGGGGGGACTCCTGGCTCCACGGCTCCACGTCCAGCTCGCTCAACGGCCGGCTCGCGTCGACATCCAGGATCCCCAGCTCGGGCACGCTCAACCGGGCCGGTTGCGAGGTCTCGATCTGCAGCCGCCCCAACCCGCTCCGGTGGTCGTAACCGGCGTGTACGAAGTGGTCGTCAAGGCCGTCGGCGGGCCGATCGAGCAGCTTGACCGAGCGGATGATGCCGGCCAGCCACCACATGTCCTGATCCTCCAGGTACGAGGCGGCCGAGAACTGATGCACCCGAACGGCGATGACGTTCTCGCCCTGGCGCAGCGCGTCGGTGACGTCGAACTCGTGGGTCAACCGGCTGCCGGTGGCTTCGCCGACGCGAACGCCGTTGCACCAAACCGCGAAGGCCGATTCGACGCCCTCGAAGCGCAGCAGCACCGACGAGGTCGGCGACTTCTCCGGCCACTGCGCGCGGACGCGGTATTCGCCGGTGGGGTTGGCGTCGGGCACGAACGGCGGGTCGATGGGGAACGGGTAGACGACGTTGGTGTAGGCGGGCGCTCCGTAGCGGGTGTCCCCGGGCAGCCCGACGAGCTGCCAGGACCCGGGAACCTCGACGCTCGCCCAGCCCGAGTCGTCGAAGTCGACGCTCTCGAACCCCGTAGTAGTCTCGGCCAGCCCGGGCACGAGACGAAAGCGCCACTGCCCGTCGAGGGAGACCTCGGCGGCGTCCGAGGAAGTGCTCGAGCGCGGGGGCAGGCTGCTGCCCGGGCCGAAGGCGGTGACGTAGTCGAACGCCGCCCTCGAAGATGCGGTCCCGTAGTTAGCTGTCATGGCTTCGACCTTACGCATCCCGAGTTCCCGATCCCATCCACCCGAATTACGGCTCAGGATCGCTCTCTGAAAAGGACGCGTTTCGTGCCGTCAGGTTCGCGGCCGATCTGGTGACAATATCCCTCGTGGTGAATCATTCGATGGTGGAACCCACACAAGGGGATTGCCTGGTCCAGATCGGTCTCACCGCCGTGTTGCCAGGGGATCTGGTGATGCAGTTCGGACCACGCGTAGGGCCGGTCGCAGCCGGCTGCCGCGCAGGAGTCGTACCGTGTCGCAAGTACGGTGCGTTGCGCTTCGCTGAAGAATCGGTTGGCCCTGCCCAGGTCCAACGGCACCGATGCCCCGTCGAGGACGGCCGGGACCAGCCCCGCGTTGCAGGCGAGCTGGCGGGCCTTCTCGGCCGAGATGTCCTGCCCGATATCGGTCTTGGCCACCTTCAGCCCCCGACGAAGCCGCTCGAGGTCCATCGTGACGACCACGGTCGCCGCGACTTTGGTATGCAAACGATCGGTGGGCAGGTGCTCGAGTAGCTCCACCAGCGCGAGTCCGTATTTGTGGGGCCAATCGGCGCCGTGATCCTCGGTCTTGGTCCACGTCCGGCCATCCTCGTGGGCGGCGCGCACCGCCTCCCGGCGAGGTGCGGTGATCTGTTGAACCGCCTTTCGCAACACCGTTCCCGCGAAGGTGGGCACGGTGAAGTGTCCGGTGATGGTGCCGTCCTCGTTGTCGTGCATCGACAAGCGAGTTTTCAGCAACGCCACCTCTTCGGCTGTATGCACCAGTTGATTCTCCTGCCCGTCGGCCTCCACGGCGGGGCGCCCCGCGATCTCCACCGCCCGTCGGGACGCCTTCCGCAAGGTCACCGGGTCCACCGCTTTGGCCTGTTCGGTCAGCACCGTCTCGACTCGATCCCGCTGTGCCGCCGAGAGTCCCGCCGGTAGCTGTTTGGCGGCGTTCGCGATCACCTCGGCGTGTTGGACGCTGATCGACCCATCTGCCAGCGCGTCTCCGGCCGTGCGCAGCGCCTCCAACGACGAGGCGAGCCGCACACTTCGGGCCGCTTCGGTACCGCTTTGACGAGACTCCCGAGCCAGCCAGGCGCCCGCATCGGTCAGCCCGTCGGCAGATCCAACCCGAGATCGCCGAGCGGCAGAAATGGCCTTGAACTCCAAGGCCCGCAACTGATTGACCGATCGGCGGATGGTCCGCAAGGACTCCGCCACCTCGGATTCACTCACCCGTTCGCGCTGTAGCAACGCATCGAGGCTATCCACGGCTGCGAGGTCCAGCAGACCGGTACCCGCCGGGGTTTCGATGCCGAGAAGTGTTGCCATGTCTTCATAGTAATCGAACAAATGTATGAATACTAGGCCCCTGTGGAAAGATTTCGGGGGCGTTACTGATGAGTAGCTTTGCGCCGGAAGGGGGCCTATTCTTGACCTGTGACCGACTTCACCGACATGTATCGTCCCACCGAGGACCACGAGGCGTTCCGTGCGGCCGTCCGCGAGATCTGCGACGAGAAGGTGGCCCCGAACGCGGCAGAGGCCGACGAGACGGCGACCTGGCCGGAGGCCTCCTACCGGGCCTTGGTGGCCGCCGATCTGGCAGCGCCCCACGTGCCCGAGGCGTACGGCGGCGCGGGCGCCGACGCATTGGCGACCGTCATCATCATCGAGGAGATCGCGCGAGCCTGTGCCTCTTCGTCGCTCATTCCTGCGGTCAACAAGTTGGGCTCGTTGCCGTTGATATTGGCCGGCAGCGAGGAGTTGAAGACCGAGTTTCTCACCCCGCTGGCCGAGGGCAAGGCGCGCTTCTCCTACGCCTTGTCCGAGCCCGAGGCCGGCTCCGACGTCGCCGCAATGCGAACCAAGGCCGAGGCCCACGGCGACGAGTTCGTGCTCAACGGGGTGAAGCGCTGGATCAGCCACGCCTCGATCTCGGAGTTCTACACCGTCTTCGCGGTCACCGACCCGGGCAAGCGAGCGAAGGGCATGAGCGCCTTCGTCTTGCGCAAGGACGACGAGGGTGTCAGCTTCGGTGCCCCCGAAAGGAAGCTCGGCATCAAGGGCTCCCCGACGTGCGAAGTCTACCTGGACAACGTGCGCATCCCCGCCTCGCGGATGATCGGGGAGGAGAACGAGGGGTTCACGCTGGCGATGCAGACCCTCGATCACACCCGCATCACGATCGCCGCGCAGGCCGTCGGCATCGCCCAGGGGGCGCTGGACTACGCCCTGGGTTACGTCAAGGAGCGCAAGCAGTTCGGCCACCCGATCGCCGAGTTCCAGGGCCTGCAGTTCATGATCGCCGACATGGGGATGAAGCTCGAGGCCGCCCGCCAGCTCACCTACGCCGCCGCCTGTCGCTCCGAGCGCAACGACGCCGACCTGACCTATTTCGGCGCCGCGGCCAAGTGCTTCGCCTCCGACGTGGCCATGGAGGTCACGACCGACGCCGTGCAGCTCCTAGGCGGCTACGGCTACACCCACGATTACCCCGTCGAGCGAATGATGCGCGACGCCAAGATCACCCAGATCTACGAGGGCACGAACCAGGTGCAGCGCGTCGTCATGGCACGCAAACTGTTGGAGCGTTGAGGACACGGCTCTGCGCCGGTGCGGAACAAAAAATCGGTTGCTTCGCTCACGCGCAGGTGCCACGCTGGCGTCGTGCGCATAGCGCAAGCCTCCCGAGACGACTTGGAGGCGATGGCGTCGATGGCCCCCGATCCCGGGATCACGTTTATGACCGAGCGGGCCATCCGAGACGAGTTCGACGCCGGGCGAATGCGACCGGAGTGGTCCTGGCTTGCCATCCAAGACGACGGTCGGCTGATCGGCCGCGCGCTGTGGTGGGGCCATGACGATACCGCTCCCAAGGCTCTCGACGTGTTGGACATCGAGGAATCAACCGAATTCCGCGCAGAAGTGGCGACGGCCTTGCTCCACGCCGGTCACCGCGCCTTGAGCGCTCAGGGGGTGCAGGTGCCTCTGCCGCACACGGTCCGGCTCGCGCGGGATTGGCGTTCCCGCCCAGACAGCCTCGACGCCGTCGCCTGGCGCCAGGGCGCGGCCGCCGAAGCCGGGCTCACCCTGGTCAACGAGCGCCTCCAGTTCGAATGGGCACCGAATGGGGCAGCGCCGTTACCGCCCGCGAGGCTGACGTTTGGTCCCGGCTCCGACGCTGAGTTCCAGCGCCTGTTCGCCGAGGCTGCCGTCGGCTCGCTTGATGTCCTCACCACTCGCACGTTGGACTTCTCCACGCCCGAGGAACTCGCCCGCGACGAACTCGACTTCTACCTCTCCTGCCCCGGCGATCGGGAGTGGTGGCGCATGGCGACGGACCGATCGGGAACCTGCGTGGGATTGGTAATTCCGTCGGCGACACCGTACTCGCGCAACGTGGGTTACCTCGCTGTGCTTCCCGATTGCCGTGGACACGGTTACGTAAACGACCTGCTGGCCTACGCGACGACGTTTCACCACGCCGCCGGAGCGGACCGCATCACGGCCACCACGGACGCGACGAACCTCCCCATGACTGATGCCTTCACCAGGCACGGCTACCGCAACGTCGAGGTGCGCCTCGACCTGGAAGCACCGCCCAACTGATCGGTCGGCGATTTCGTGCTGGTGAGCAATGCGATCCGGCCGGTCGGCGGCCTACCGGTCTCGGCCGCGGTGTCCCTGCTGTAGACGACGGGGTGATCGCGGGGTTGTCTGTGATCGAATGGCCGGGTGGCGGTCAACCAGAGGGTGCGGCTCGGTGCGGTTCTTTTTGCGGTCGTCACCCCGTTGGCCTCGATCTTCGGATCGGGTTTTTTGATCATCACCCCGGTCCTGGAGCGGACGCTGGGGGCCCGGTCGGTCTTCGGTGTCCTACTGGTGTGCGCGCTGGCCTGGTTCCTCGGCACCGTCATCCGCCACGGCGTGCGGGTAGTCGAGCCGCTGGCCGAGAAGGGCCAGCTCGACAAAGGGACCGCGCGGCTGGAGAGGGCCTCGGACGTGGTGATCGTCGTGGCCTACATCATCTCGGTGGCGTTGTACCTGAGGATCATGGCGGAGTACATGGTCACCTACGTGCAGCCCGGCGGCTCACCGCTCGTGGAGCGGCTCATCGCCTGTGCGGCCGTGGTGGCGATCCTGCTGATCGGCGTATTCCGAGGTTTTCACGGGCTCGGCGTGCTGGACCGCATCGCCCTGGGGTTGGTGTTGGTGCTGGTTACCGTTTTGGGCGGGGTGCTGCTCGTGCACGACATCGGCTTGATCCAACAGGGGACCCTTGGGTTGCCCCCGGTGCCCGGCGTGTCGATGGGGCGTACGCTCCTGGTCCTTGGCGGCATCGTGATCACCGTCCAGGGCTTTGAGACGGTTCGCTACCTCGGCCACGCCTACGACGGGCCGACCAGGATCTGGGCCTCCCGGCTGGCCCAAGCCATCGCGACAATCGTTTACCTGGGCTTTGTGGCCGTCGCAACCCCCGTCATGGGGCTGGGCACGCCCGACGGGCCGGACGAGACCCTGCTGGCCATCACCCTGCGGGTCTCGCCGGTGTTGACTCTGCCGCTCGTGTTGGCTGGGGTATTCAGTCAGCTCAGCGCAGCCATCGCGGACACGGCGGCGGCAGACGGGAACCTGCGCGGCTTGTCGCGGTGGATGAGCGATCCCCGGCCCTATCTGGTCACCGGAATAGCCGCGATCGCCTTGTCAGCAACGATGCCCACGCTCGTGATCGTCACCGTCGCTTCGCGGGCATTCGCCGCCTACTACGGCCTGCAGTGCCTGGTGGCCTTTCGCACCTCAACGGGCGCGGGTCGCAAGCTTGGCTACGGATCCTTGGCGGCGATCATGTTCGCCGTGACCGTGTTCGCGCTTCCGGCCGGGTGACGAGCGGAGGCGGCAACATGGCGTCATCCAGTGCGGCCTGTGCAAGCCGGATGCGATGCCATAGCGGCCTCGACGGTCTGAGCCAGCAGGACGGCAACGGTCATGGGGCCGCCCCCCCCGGCACGCGCGTTATCAGTCGAGCTCCAGTCGCCGCGCCGAGATGCTCGACGTCGCCGATGCTGCCCGCGTCGCAGCCGGCATCGACGACGACGACGACGGCGACGGCGCCAGACGTGACCCATTCGCCTCGGATGAGTTCTGGACGGCCGACCGCGGCCACCACCAGGTCAGCGCGCCCAACGGCCGAGGCAAGGTCTGCGGTCTTGGAGTGGCAGAGCCTGACGGTCGCGTCGTGGCCAGCAGCAACATGCAGACGGGCTTACCGAGGATCGAGCTCCTCCCAATGACGACCGCTTGCTGTCCGGAGAGGGAAACCTCGTAGGCGTCGAGCACGCGCATGATGCCGGCGGGAGTGCACGAGGCAAACCCCGGTTCGCTGAACGAGATAGCTTCGAACGCGGCTGTGGTCACGCCGTCGACGTCCTTAGTGGGGGTGATCGCGTCGAACACCAGCGGCGTGTCGGCGTGTGCGGGCAGAGGGTTGGACGAGGATGCCGTCGCTGCGGGTGTCGTCCCACAGCGTTCTGACCAGGTGGATGACATCGGCGGTTCGGGTAGGGGACGGAAGAAGGTGGCGTCGAGAGTCGATTCCGGTCTTCCAACACCGGCCCGCCTTCATTCGCACGTAGGTGTGCGAGGCGCCCGCGCCGTGCATTACTCGGCCCACGGTGGTGGCCAGCCAGAATCCGGGCGTCGCGCTGAGCCTCTTGGTGTCACCGACGTCATCGCGGTCGGTTTCGGATGCGCTCCCTCATCTATTGAGCAAAGACCTGCGGGAGCGTCGGGGATTGATCTTTTGGCGTAGAGCAGGAGATCACCTCAATCAACCGCATGACCGACCAGGTGGATTTGTTGCTAGACCCGATGGAAGACGATGCCGGGGAGACCCCCCGCCGGGCCGTCGAGGCGTTGCTGCTTTCGGTGCACGAGGGAGTCGACTCGGCGGCAGCGGCGGTTGTGCGGACCATGGCCGAGCTCTGCCTACCCAGCCGGACGCCAGGGTCGCTGACGGGAGTGGTGCGCGAGAGCCTGGACTCGCTGATCGTCGCCGTTCATCTCGGGACCTGCGCCGACCTTGAAGAGGTGGCGGAGACGTTAAAAATGGAGTACCTAAAACTAAGGGAGGTGGGTCGCCAACGAGGACCGTCGCGAGACGGGGGTTTCGCCCGTGAGGGCGGGCCCAACCGGGCGTCGCAACACCTCAGGACTGGGAACGTTGGCGATGGATTGCGGCAAGAATCATAGACCGGTCACTTTGCCGTGGGTGCGGCGGATCGAACAATGCGTCCGCCGATGCGTTCACCGGGTCGCCCAGGGCCGTCCGGGCGGTGCAGCGGGAGTTCTGGGCGCTGATCGCCTCAGGGGGATCACGGTTGGTCGAGGCCGTGCAGGCTGTTGGTGTGTCATGGCCGGAGAGTCGCGCTGGTTCCGTCATGCTGGCGGCATGCCGCCGATCAGCCTGGACGAGCCCACGGGCCGCTACCTGTCGTTTGCCGAGCGCGAGGAGATCGCGCTGTTGCGCGCTCAGCGGGTCGGCGTGCGCGAGATCGCCCGCCAGATCGGACGCGATCCGGGAACAATCTCACGCGAGCTGCGCCGCAACGCCGCGACTAGGGGAGTAGCCGGTCTACCGCGCTTTGGTGGCGCAGTGGAAGGCACAACAGGCGGCGAAACGCCCCAAGACCGCGAAGCTCGTCGACAACTCCGGTTATCGTGATTACGTCCAAGAACGGCTCGCCGGGAGTGTTCGTCGACCCGACGGCACGATCATCACCGGGCCTGAACCGCCGGCGTAGAAAGGGCTGAACAGGCCGTATCGGCAGGACAAGCGCTGGTCCAGGGCGTGGAGCCCAGAACAAATCTCTCACCAGGGTTGGGGTGAGAAACCACCCGTGAAGAACGGTCCATCGCTGGGCGGCTACGGCGCCGTCGCGGTGAATGCCGCGACAGCTGGCTCGATCACAGGACTCCCGGAGCACCTACGGCGCACGCTCACCTGGGACCGCGGCAAGGAACTGTCTGGGCATGCCCAACTTACCCTCGACACCGGGACCAAGGTGTTCTTCGCCGACCGCACTCGCGATGGCACCGACCAACGAGAACACCGACGGGCTGCTACGTCAGCACTTCTCAAAAAGCACAGATCTATCGGGGTGGTCCGCCGACGACCTCGGAGCCGTCGCCCTCGCCATCAACAACCGGCCCCGCAAAATCCCCAACTCGCAGACCCCAGCAGAGGTCTTCGCCGAGCAGTTAGAGTCACTCCGACAGCCCGGTGTTGCAACGACCGATTGAACTGCCCCAGTACCCGAACGACGTCCACTACAGTTACCAGCAGCCAGCCCTGGCAGTGTAAGACAATCCGTCAAAACGCCTGCCGAAATCACGCATCCGCCCAATTTGTAGTCGGGTCGACACCCACTCCGCCGCGTTGTGCGATGTCCGTGGCCGACCGTTGGCCGAGTGTCGGGTGCCGACCACCCCGGCTGGGTATTCGGAGATGGCGGTGGGCGCGCGTCGCCGCTGGCGACGTCGTTGTCGTGCGGGCGATTGAGGGCACCCGCCATATGGGCTGGGGTTGTAGCGGTTCCTGGCCGATCAGGGCCAGCGTGTGGTCGAGATCGACTGCAGCCATCGTGTCGGGAAGCGGTCGAAGGGCAAGAGTGATCCGATCGATGCTGTCCGTGCGGCGAAGGAGTCCCTGGCCCGCCCCCACCCGGGCCAGATGCGCGCCGACGGTGACCGGGAAGCATTGTGGGTGTTGATGGTTGACCGGGACCACGCCGTGGAGTGTGTCCGGTCCGCACGGGCGGGTGTTGACCTCGCTGATCGCGACCGCCCCGGACCGAGTTGCTTGAGCAGCTCCGCGGGGCTGACACGGGATCGTCGCCCGCGTGTGTTCGCCTAGCTGCGCTGACCCGAAGACGCTGACCGCCAAACCCGGGTGCTGCATCACAGCCTGGCCAGGCCTGGCCAGCGGATCATGGACCTGACCGTGGTGGTCGACGAACTCGGAGCGGAGATCGCTGAGCTCGTCGGGGACTGGCTCCCGGCCTGGTTGCCGACGAGCCCGGTCTGGGTGCCTCAGCCTGGGGTAGATTCTGCTGTCGTGGTCCCACGCCGGCCGGATCCACAGCGAAGCAGCCTTCGGAATGCTGTCTGGCGCCGCCCCATTGCCGGTGTCATCGGGGCGGACCGACCGGTACCGGCTGAACCGTTTGGGTGACCGCCAACTCAACCGGGCGTTGCACATTGTCGCCACCAACCGGATGCGGCACGGCCCAGAGACCGTGGCCTATGCGCAAGGCCGCCGTGCCGCCGGGAAGACCGCCCTCGTGGGGGGTGTTCAGCGTCCGGGGTGAAGGAGTGCCCGATGCGTAGGGATCCTCTCGCTTCTGGGCAGCGGGTGGAGTTGGGTGGCGGCAACGCCGCCTGATGTGTTCGGAGCTGGCGTGTCCGCGCCGCTCGTTCACCCAGCTGGCCGAACTGCGCGAAGGAGTTCCGGGCGAGGTCGGCGCCCTCTGCGGTCACCCGACCGCAGAGATCAACCGCATGACCGGGGCACGTTCACGAACAAAGTCGAAGAGCCGGATACTGACCGCTATCGCCGACCCGTCGGAGAGAGAACCGTTCCAACTAGCGCCCCCGCGCGAGAATTTTCCGTCGCGATAGCGTGCTGTATGAGGCGAAGGCCGAGATGGACCGGAATCGAAAGGCGATGAGGATCGGACGTTTCTAATACGGACGCCGGCGAGCGGGCGTTCCAGCTTCCAATGTCCCGCTTCAGTCGAATAACTTCGGCTCCCAGCGAGTAAGGACGATCAGTACTAGGGACCCGACGACGCCTGACGGCGTGAGAGTCAACTGACAGGACTGCGAGAGTGAATAACTCTGGCTTGGCCGCTTTAGCTAACCAGCGACCGAATCCCAGAAAGGCGGTTTCGACGACGTCGTCAGCAGTGATGCCTACCTCTTCCGCCATCTCGCGAAGTGCGCCGTTAGCAGCAAGGTCACTCATCATAAGAGACTCCTTGCCATTCATGTCTTGTGTTTCAAGGGATCCCGAACCTGAAGGTGCCAGCAGTCCCTGGCTGGACTCGTTTCGATTAGACTGCGCGACTAGGACGACTCGAGCATCAGTTGTCAGCGCGAGCACGGATGTGCCGATCGCGTTCAAGAGCCAACTGTCGGCGAAGTCCCTAAGCCCGCCGTGACGATCCACATAGAACTGGCGCCCGGAGATGGGGCTAAGCAGGCCGTTATGAAGGACCTCCTTGGTAGCGAGAATGTCGGTGGCAAGGTGGTCCCAGTAACGACCTGGAACAAGATCCCAGTCGCTTGTGGACAACTCCGAGCCAGTTCCTAGGTTGGTGTTAAGCCCGAGAACGTGACCGTTGTATGTCGCCCCTTCTGCAAGTCGCCGTCGTCGAAAGGCGACGCCCGCGTCCCTCAACTCATGGGGTATCCGGTAGTTGGCTGATGCTATGCGAGCTTCTACTTGGCCTACACCGATCGCCTCGCTGGCGGCGTGGTCGATCACGCATGACCCAACATCCGCGGCGAGGAACTCAAATCGCGAGTTCCCGTTGAGGGTGTTTCGAACATCAGCGTATGCGTCCCCGAGACGATTCACGAATTCGAGCTCGCGCAGCTTTGCCGCCTGAGTTCGGACCTCCAGTACAACCATGAAGGCCGAAAGAATGGCCAGCCCGATGTTCAGAGCCGCCGGAAGGGGAATCGCCACTGCGACGACTCCGGTGGTTGCGAGAACGACGCTTAAGATGATCCATCGGGAGTGACTAACGAACGACCCCACGCGGAGTGTAGCCGTCCATACCCAGCGCAGCGTGACAACCATGCGACTCATACTAGAGCTAGCCGAGAGCACCTGAATCGCTCCGGTGTCCGGAGAGTCACGGTGGCCCTGATCCCGCTTGGTGGTCACGGGCTATGCGGCTTGTTGATCTGTCGCGGCCTGGGTTGAGTATTGCTGTTCGAAGGCTAGATCTGGTTCAGCTCACGGTGTCCCGGGCCCGGTTAGCCTGGTCGACCGGGTAGGCGTCGGCGTGGTCCATGACCGTGCTCGTCTTCCACCATTTGGGGCAGATCCCGCGCAAACCGAGCCGCCCGCATCGCTTTCGCGACCGTCTTAGCCGAGATGATCTCCCCGTCGCAGCGCAGGTCGAACAAATCCCTGGGTGCCACAGACCCTCATCGGAGTCGCCGCGGAACCGGCGGATCTCCTGGCTCGATCCGCTCTTGGCGGATCGCCAGTATTCGACGGCGTCCGCCGACACCAGGCGTAGAACCCTGAGGGGACACCTGCAGTAGCCGCGCCATCAGTGACACGCTGTCGTTGCTCTTCTCCGCGTGCATCAGTGCGAACGCTCCTCGTTCGTATTTGAGGCTTCCTCGGCGAAGGAGAGCGACGCTTCATTTAGGAGCGCCCGATCCGTCTATAGCTCCGAGTCCTTCTTACGCAGCCGCGCGAACTCGACCACTCGGTCTCACCCAGCGCCCCGTTCCCGGCATGCTGGCGGGCCCTGAACGCCTGCACCCACCGGCCCACTGGCTGTTCCTCGACGCCGAGCTCGCGCGCTACCGAGCGACCGGTGTTGATCACCAGTCTCACGGCCTCGTCGTTGTACCCAGGAGTGGACTACCGGCGTTGATTTCTAGGCTGAACATCCTCTCTTAGGTGTCCACCAAGGAAGTGAAAGCGAGCCGGGGCCCGCGCTTCCTACGACGAGCGACGCGCCCACGAGGACACGCACCACCAAGCCTTACGGCCCTGGGGAACCGGTGGGTCGGAATCCTCCACGGCTACCTCAGACACGCAACTCTCTATAACCCGGCAACCGCATCGGAACACCGACACTCCGGACATCTTGACGTTGATACTGGAAACAGCCGCCCTGGGGGCATGACCCTCAGTTTGACTGACGCCCCGTGAGTGCTGTCTTTTGCTTGATCTGTCTGCCCCGGGCGCGGTGTCAAAGTGTCGGCCAGGCGGGGCATGACCTCATAGGAGCTTGACCTCTTAGACCCGGTCTCGTCAACGTCTTGTCTGCCCTGCCTGGCCGACACTTTCATTGTGAAGGATCAACGAAGGGAAGTACATCATGAGCGATCCGTTAATGATCGTCGCGGGCGTGGACACCCACAAGGACACCCACTACGCGGCGGTGATCTCACTCACCGGGGAACACCTCGGCGCCGCCCAGTTCCCCACCGGTGAGGCCGGCCACCGCGCGTTGAGGGGGTTCATCGCCTGTCACGGCACGATGCTACGTGCCGGCGTGGAGGGCACTAGCTCCTACGGTGCGGGCTTGACCCGGCACCTGCACCAGGCAGGTATCGAGGTCGTCGAGGTGATCTGCCCGGCCCGCCCAACCCGCCGGATGCGCGGCAAGTCCGACCAGCTGGACGCCTACGCCGCGGCGCATATCGCGTTAGCCGACAACGACACCGTGACTGCGAAAACCGGCACCGGCCTCGTGGAGGCTATCCGTGTCACCAACGCCGCTCGGCGCAGCGCGGTGAAAGCACGCACCGAGACGATCGTGCAACTCAAGTCGCTGATCGTGACCTCCCCAGAGTGCCTTCGAGCCGAGTACCGTGACCTGTCCACCAGCCGTGTTATCACCAGGCTGGCCGGCGTTCGTGCACGCGCCGGTGATGACGAGGTCGCGTCCCGGACCCGCACCGCGCTGAAACGCCTCGCCGCCCGTTACCAGCAACTCGATGATGAGATCGCCGCCCACGACACCGACCTCGTCCAGCTCATCGACACAGTGAACCCCGCTCTGGTGCAAGCCCCAGGAATCTCCACCATCACCGCCGCGCAACTGCTGATCACCGCCGGAGATAACCCCGACCGGCTCCGCTCCGAGGCAGCGTTCGCGATGCTCTGCGGCGCCTCGCCCCTGCCCGCCTCCTCGGGGAAAACCACCCGTCACCGTCTCAACCGTGGCGCCGACCGAGCCGCAAACTCTGCGTTGCACCAGATCGCGATCGTGCGCCTAGCCACCGACCCCGACACTCGCGTCTACGCGACCCGGCGCACTACCCAAGGAAAAACCAAGAAAGACATCCTCCGCTGCCTCAAGCGTGCCATCGCCCGCGAAACCTTCCACCTCATCACCAACCCCCAGCCAGCAGCCAGCAGTAGCGACCTTCGACCCGCACGCAAGAACCTCGGACTCACCCTGACCGACGTCGCCGCCGGCCTCGACTGCGCGATCAGCAAAATCTCACTCCTGGAACGCGGGACGATCCGAGACACCCGATTCCTGCACCGCTACCGAGACTGGCTCAACGACCATCAAACCCACCAGATCGCAGCTTGACAACTATAGGAGCATCATGTTAGGCCCCTCGGATGTTTAACTCTTCTTCACGAACCGCTTGAGCTTCGACGTGTCGCCCTGGGCGATCTCGTCGAACATGGCTTGGCTCTTCTCCGCATCCCACAGCACGGACGAGCCGGCGGAGGTGGAGGCGTTGGCGTTGCCGATGGGCACGGTG
>JBBSOW010000022.1:0-37948 GCA_038259365.1 Propionibacteriales bacterium | reverse complement strand
GCGCGCTCCTTGACCAACTCGAGGTAGTCGTCGCAAAACGACCAGAAGAACTGCTCGGTGATCTCGAGGGCGGAGGTGTAGTCGAAGTTCTCGAACGCCTGGGTGGAGCGGCGGACCACCCCGGCCAGGCCCGCCAGCATCGAGAGGTCGGTGGGCTCGGTGACGGCGTCCAACGACGTGGTGTGACCGGTGCCGAGCACGAACTTGCTCGCGTTCAGCACCTTGGTGGCCAGGCGTCGGCCCACCTTCATCTGCGATTCGTCGAAGGGCGAATCCATGCCGGGGCGGGACATGGCCGCGCGCCAGCGGACGGCGTCGGGGCCGAACTTGTCTAAGATCTCGCTTGGCACGACGGCGTTGCCCTTGGACTTGGACATCTTCTTGCGGTCGGGGTCGACGACGAAACCCGAGATCGTGGCGTGGCGCCACGGCAGCGAGTGGTTCTCGAAGTTGGCGCGCACGACGCGGGAGAACAGCCAGGTGCGGATGATGTCGTGGGCCTGGGGGGCGATGTCCATCGGGAAGGTGAGATCGAACAGCTCGCGATCCTCCTCCCAGCCGCAGGCCAGCTGCGGGCTCAGCGAGGAGGTGGCCCAGGTGTCCATGACGTCGGGATCGCCCATGAACCCGTCCGCCCGACCGCGCTGGGCTTCGTCGAACCCGGGAGGGCAGTCGCTGCTCGGGTCGACCGGCAGGGTGTCCTCGGCCGCCATGATCGGATCCTCGTAATCCGGGGCGCCCTCGGCGTCGAGGCGGTACCAGACCGGGAAGGGGATCCCGAAGTAGCGCTGCCGCGAGACCAACCAGTCGCCGTTGAGCCCGGAGACCCAGTTGTCGTAGCGGTGGCGCATGTGATCGGGCACGAAATCCAGTTCCCGGCCGCGGGCCAGCAGCTCCTCGCGCAGGCCCTCGTCGCGGCCGCCGTTACGGATGTACCACTGGCGGGTGGAGACGATCTCGAGCGGCTTGTCGCCCTTCTCGAAGAAGTTCGTCTTGCGCTGGGTGGGTTTCGGCTCGCCGTCGAGCGCGCCGATCTTGCGCAGCTGGGCCACGACGGCCTCGCGGGCGGAGAACGTCGTCTTGCCGGCCAGCTCGGCGTACGGCTCGGCGTTGACCAGCCACTCCGGGGCCTCGCGCAGCAGCCGGCCGTCGCGGCCGATGACGGTGCGGGTGGGCAGCTGCAGCTCGCGCCACCACTGCACGTCGGTCAGGTCGCCGAAGGTACAGCACATCGCGATGCCGGCGCCCTTGTCCATCTCGGCGCCGCGGTGGGCGAGCACGGGGATCTCGACGTCGAAGATCGGCGAGCGGACGGTGCCGCCGAACAGCGGCCGGTAGCGCTCGTCGTCGGGGTGGGCGATGAGCGCGCACACGGCGGGGATCAGCTCCGGGCGGGTGGTCTCGACGTGGATCGGGCCCTCGGGTCCGGCGAAGGCGACGCGGTGGTAGGCGCCGGGGTAGTCGCGGGCCTCCAGCTCGGCCTGGGCGACGGCGGTCTGGAACGTGACGTCCCACAGCGTCGGGGCCTCGGACAGGTATGCCTCGCCGCGGTGGTGGTTGCGCACGAACGCCCGCTGGGACACGATCTGGGAATCGTCGCTGATGGTGGTGTAGAGCTGGTTCCAATCCACCGACAGCCCGACGCGGCGCCACAGCTCCTCGTAGATTCTCTCGTCGATCGCGGTCAGCTCGTGGCACAGCTCGATGAAGTTCTTCCGGCTGATCGGGATCTGGCGCTTGGCGTCCGGCTTCTCCGGGGTCACGAAGTCGGGATCGTAGGCGACGCTCGGATCGCAGCGGACGCCGTAGTAGTTCTGCACGCGCCGCTCGGTGGGCAGGCCGTTGTCGTCCCACCCGATGGGGTAGAACACGTGCTTGCCGAGCATCCGCTGGTAGCGGGCGATGAGGTCGGCGTGGGTGTAGGAGAACACGTGGCCCACGTGCAGCGACCCCGAGACCGTCGGCGGGGGAGTGTCGATGGAGAACACTTCGTCGCGGTGCGAGGGGCGCTCGAAGGCGTAGGTTTGTTCGTCTTCCCACCGCTTGGACCACTTCTGGTCCAGGCCCTCCAGGACGGGCCGGTCGGGCACCTGGGGCGCGGGAGCGGGCGAGGAGGCAGGCGTTGACGTCATGGGCGGAATCTTACGAAGGAAGGGGGGTGGCGCGCACCTTTGTTATCTCGCGGCGCCCACCTTGGCCTCGGGCGTGGGGTAGCTGGGCTCCTTGCGCTTGAGGTGGCGGATAATCAGCAGCGTGACCGGCACGACCGCGATCTCCACTAGACACTTGTAGACGTAACCGGTCGCGGTGTAGTTGGCGAGCTGGCCGAGCGAGATGGTGCCGGCGTAGGCGATGGTGCAAAACACCAGGGTGTCGACGAACTCGCCGACCAGGGTGCTCACGATGAGCCGGAAGGCGACGCGGCGCTCGGCCATCCGTGCCTTGAGCTTCACCAGGACGGCGGAGTTGAGCAGCTCCCCGGCAAGGAAGCCGGCCATCCCGGCGATGGCGATCCGGGTGACCGGGGCGAGCACCGAATCCCAGGCCTCGAAGCCCTCGACGGGGCTGGTCAGCGCGATGACCCGGAACGTGGCCGCGGAGAGGAACAGCATGGCGAAGCCGAGGAAGATGGCCCGCTTCGCGCGCTTCCACCCGTACACCTCGCTGAGGATGTCGCCGACGACGTAGGACAGCGGAAACAAGAAGGCGCCGCCGTCGAAGATCAGCGGCCCGCCGCCGTAGAAGAGATCGGACAGGAGCGGCAACGTGGGTCCCTCGAAGAGCTTGGAGGCGCCGATCCCCGAGATCAGCAGCAGCGCGATGAAGACGCCGACCACGATGTCGTAGTAGCCGCGCGGCGCCTCGGCGTAGTGAACGGCGTTTGCCTCGGAGCGCTCATCGGTCGGTGGCTGTGTCACGCGGGTATCCAAACACGCCCAGCCCGGGAAAGCCATCGGCTTGTTCTCGACCGGCGCCCAACCCGAGCGCTCAGCGAGGGGAGCCTCCGCGTCAATGCTCCTCGCCCCGTCGTGTGAAGTGTCGCGCCGCAAGATTTGGGGTGCTCAGGATGCGCGCCGTCGGTGGTGATGCTAACCACTTAAATCCGAATCGTCTCGGTCTCGAAATGCGGGGACGCGACCTTGAGTGAGGGGCTTCGCAGAAAACGGCCTCGACACGTTCGTCCTGAGCATTGTGTTCGCAGCATCTCAGCGTGAGTAGTGGACATTGGCGAAGCGAAACGGTAAGTTGGATCAACTTTCAAAAAGTGATTCAGAAGGTGGTTGTGTCGTGACATCGAACATGAGTGCAGCAATAGAGAGCGCTCGTGCTGCTGCGGGCCTGTCCCAGCGTGCGCTTGCTGATCGAACTGGGATCTCACAAGCGACTTTGAATCGAATCCTGAGCGGTGAGCGGACGGCGAAGATGACGGAGATCATCCGGATCGCCGACGCTACCGGCTGCACGGTGGCGCAGCTCACTGGCAGTGCTGTTGCAGAGCGCGTGCAGTGCGTGGCTCGTGCGACAAACGGATCGGGCATGACAACGATGCGTCAGCGGTTGCTGCACTTCATTGAACTCGACGCCTACCTCGATGACCAGGGGATCTCCGCAGCACGATGACCCCCAGCGTGGAGCAGCAAGCGAAGCAAGCGGCCGACGAGTTCAGGCGCAAACATCGGCTTGGGGTGCAGCCGCTCGGCGATTTGGTTGCGTTCATCGAGCAGACCACGGGTTATGACGTAGCGATCCTCGACGCCGACCCCGACGAACATGGCCTGGCCATGCGCGATCCGGTTGGAGGTGCCATCTTCCTTGGAATTGCTCGTAGCCGGAACCCAATGCGACAACGCAGCACACTGGCCCACGAACTGGGCCACCTGGTCTTCGAGGGCTGGAACGACCAGGCGGAGTTTGCGGAACGATCGCCCGAAGAGGTACGGGCGGATGCCTTCGCGCGCCATCTCCTTGTTCCGACCGAGGGCGTCGAGGAGTTCCTCGGGAATCGCGATTTGGCTTCGGAAGGTGACCTTGCCGCTGTGGTGCAGCGGTTCTTGGTTTCACCAGCGATCGCAGCGATCGCAATGCGTGATGCTGGGTACGTCAACCAACCCACTGCGCAGGAGTGGATGCGATACCGGACCCCTCAACTTGCCACGCGATACGGTTGGAGCGATCACTACGCTGCCCTCCAAGACGACTCAGACCGTCTCCGCGCGCCTCAATCGCTCGTTGCCCGCGCCGTCCGGGGCTACGCGGAAGGAATCCTGAGTGCGCAGGTCGTCGCAACACTCCGAGGCGTGAGCGTTGATGCGGTACTCGAAGACTTCGAAGAGGCGGGAGTCGTCCCGGTTCAACACAAAGCGACGGACCTGAACCTCGACGACCTACCAGACGTTGATGTTGACCTCAGCGACCTGGAGAATGGGGGCGCATCCTCGTGAGCCAGCGTCCCATCATGGATGCAGGCCCTGGCATCAACTTCTTCTCCCTCAACAAGGAGCGGTTGCTCTTCAGCGTGCTTGGTGCGCTGAGCGTTCCCGAGATTGTGCAGGATGAGATTCTTCGCAAGGCTCGTCAGGATGAGCGGTTCGCTGCTGCCGAGCGAGTCTGGAGTAAGCTGCCGTCGCGACTGATGGAAGTGCTGTCCGATGACGCTACCGATGAGCTTGCTGCTGCGGTGCACCGCATCGCAGGGATGCCGATCGAACAGCGTGTGCGATCGAACAAGGACCTCGGCGAGACCATGGTGATTGCCCACGCTGTGGTCGCAGCTGAGCGCGGCGACAACGTCATCGTCCTCATGGATGACGGCGGCGGACGCAGGATCGTGGCACTCGAACAACGGCGGCTCCAGCGCGTTCACGCCGAAAACAACCTGTTGGGCCGTATCGATCTGATCAGCACGCTGACCGTACTGAAGAAGGCCGCTGGACGCGAACACTTGCCCGACAAGGCTTCGATGCGGGAGCTCTATGAACGACTCTGCAGACTCGACGATGGACTCGTCCCGATCGCTACCGCTGGTCTCATGGACCTACCTTGCTGGAGCTAGCAGAGACCACTCGGGGACCAGAGTCATTGCAAATCAGGCGTCTCGTGTCGTGCTCTACATGACCTGAGCCGCAGGTTTGCGCGGGAGACGCGACAGGTCGAGTAGTCCAGACGCCTCTCGGTTTGGTGCTTTCCGCCACGAGCCAGCAGTTGCCGCCTCAACCCCTAGACTGGGCCCGCTATGACTCGACACGATGACATCGTCACTGAACTCAGTTCCCGTTGGCCGGAGAACCGCATTGCGCCCTCGCTGGGGCGGGTGGCGGCCCTATGCGATCTGCTCGGCGACCCGCACAAGGCTACCCCGGTCATCCACCTCACCGGCACCAACGGCAAGGGCAGCACCGCGATCATCATCGAATCGCTGCTGCGCGCCGCAGGCCTGCGGACGGGCCGCTACTCCAGCCCGCACCTGGTCACGGTCAACGAGCGCATCGCCATTGACGGTCAACCGATCTCCGACGAGCGCTTCGACGACCTGTGGGACGAGGTCGAACCCTTCGTGGCGATGGTGGACGAGCAACTCATCGACGGGGTCGAGATGACCTTCTTCGAGGTGATCACGGCCATGGCCTACGCCGCCTTCGCCGACGCCCCCGTGGACGTCGCGATCATTGAGGTGGGGATGGGAGGATCCTGGGACGCCACGAACGTCGCCGACGGCTCGGTGGCGGTGGTGACCCCCATCGCGCTCGACCACACCCACATCCTGGGCCACGAGGTCGCCGACATCGCGAGCGAGAAGGCCGGGATCATCAAGCCCGGGGCCCACGCCGTGCTGGCGGGGCAGACCGCCGAGGCGGCCAAGGTGCTGCTGGCCCGCTGCGCCGAGGTCGGGGCGTTGGCCATGCGCGACGGGGTCGACTTCGGGCTGCTGGGCCGGGTGCCCGCCGTCGGCGGCCAGGTCATCCGAATCAACACCCTGGACGGACCGGTCGGCGAGCTGCACCTGCCCGTTCACGGCGCCCACTTCGCGCACAACGCGGCCCTGGCGGTGGCGGCCGTGGAGGCCTTCATCGGGCTGAAGGGGCTGTCCGCCGAGGTGATCCAGGAGGGCTTGGACCTCGTCAAGCTGCCGGCGCGGATGGAGGTCGTGCGCACCTCGCCGACCATCGTCTTGGACGCCGGGCACAACCCGCACGGCGCCGCCGCCACCGCCGCCGCGGTGGAGGAGAGCTTCGCCTTCACCCCGCTGGTGGGGGTCGTCGCCGCCATGGGCGATAAGGACATCGACGGCATGCTGGCCATCTGGGAGGAGTCGATGAACCAGATCGTGTGCACCGGGGTCTCCTCCACCTCCCGCGGCATCTCGGCCACGGACCTCGCAGAGCGGGCCGCCGCCATCTTCGGCCCCGAGCGGGTGCACGTCGCCGCGCGGATGGACGCCGCCCTCGAGGCCGCCGTCGGCCTGGCCGACATCGAGGGCGCCGCGAACCGCTCCGAGGTGGGCGAAGGCGTCGCGCCGGGCGTGCTCGTCACCGGATCGGTGATCGCCGTCGGCGAGGCGCGCGCGCTGCTCGTCACCGAGACCGAGCCCGAGACCACCGCCGAGATCCCGTTGTTGGAGATCGGCGCGGACGAGTTCGGTTCCAGCCCCATTGACGAGAAGGACTGGTTGTGAATGCGCTGACGCTGCAGCCGGGCAACCCGATGACCAAGGTGTTGATGTCGGTGGTCGCCTTCGAGGTGATCATCTTCGCCCTCGGCGCGTTCGTCATGATCCAGGTCTCCGGACGGCCGGTGGCGCTGTCGTTGATCACCGCCCTGGGCGCGGCCGCGCTGGCGCTCCTCGCCACCGTGATGCTGCGCTCCCAGATCGGCTTCCTGCTGGGCTGGGTGGCCCAGATCGTCGGGATCGCGCTGGGGTTCTTGACGCCGGCCATGTTCGTCATGGGCGGCCTGTTCGCCGGGTTGTGGGTGATCAGCTTCGTCCTGGGCCGTCGCCTCGAGAACAACGCCCCCTGACCGCGGGGCGGGGGTAGTCAACAAACCGATCTTAGGTCAGACTGGGCGGCACGGCCAGCGCACCGGTGCGCTGGGACTATCGAGCGGAGATGGTCATGGACAACCTGGCGCTGCTGAGCCTGCTGGCGATCACCCCCATCGTCGTGGTGGGGATCCTCCTGGCCGGGCTGCGGTGGCCCGCCAAGTACGCGATGCCCATCGGCTACGTGATCTGCGCGATCATCGCCTTGCTGGTGTGGCAGATGAAGCCGGCGGCGCTCGCGGCGGCCACCCTCGAGGGCTTCATCATCGCCGCCACCCTGCTCTACATCGTGTTCGGTGCGTTGTTGCTCCTCTCCACGCTGATCAGCAGCGGGGCGATGACCCGCATCCGGGCCGGGTTCACCTCCATCTCCCCGGATCGACGGGTCCAGGCGATCATCATCGGCTGGCTGTTCGGCTCCTTCATCGAGGGTGCCTCCGGCTTCGGCACCCCGGCCGCCGTGGTGGCGCCGTTGCTGCTGGCGCTGGGCTTTCCGGCCATGGCGGCGGTCATGGTGGGGTTGATCATCCAATCCACCCCGGTCTCCTTCGGCGCGGTGGGCACCCCGATCCTCGTCGGCGTGGGGACCGGCCTCAAGGACGGTGCCGGTGTGGGGGAGAGGGCCGCCGTGCTGGGCCTCGACTACAACGGGCTGGTCTCCGAGATCGGCTTCCAGGTCGCCCTCATGCACGCCTTCGTCGGCTTCCTCATCCCGCTCATCCTGGCGGTCATGTTGACCGGCTTCTTCGGGGAGGATCGCAACTTCGCCCTCGGGCTCAAGGTGGCCCCCTTCGCCTTGTACGCGTCGGTGGCCATGACGGTTCCCTACGTGCTCGTCGCCCGTTTCCTGGGCCCGGAGTTTCCCAGCCTGATCGGCGGCATCCTCGGCCTGTCGCTGGTCATGTTCACCTCCAGCAAGGGCTTCTTGATGCCGAAGGAGATCTTCGATTTCGGCGCCCGGGAGGGCTGGGAGACGCGCTGGATGGGATCTTTGGACACCGGGCATTTGGACATGTCGACGGGCAAGATGTCGCTGGTCACCGCGTGGACGCCCTACGTCGTCATCGCCGGCCTGCTGCTGCTCACCCGCCTCGTGGACCCGGTCAAGGACTTCCTGACCGGCGACTTCGCGCCCATGAGCCTGAAGGCCTCCGGACTGTTCGGCACCGAGATCGGCACCACGGTGCAGCTGTTCTACTCGCCGGGCTTCATCTTCATCGTCGCCTGCGTCGTCACCTGGGCCTTGCACCGGATGAGCGGAAAACAGATCGGGGCCGCCGTCCGCATCGCCGGCACCCAGATCGCCGGCACCGCGGTCGCGCTGCTGTTCGCCCTCCCGTTGGTGCGCGTGCTGATCCGCTCGGGGCCCGACTTCACCACCTCCGCGCTCGCCAGCATGCCGGTGACACTGGCCGAGGGAGCGGCGGCCATCGCGGGGGCGAACTGGCCCATCCTGAGCCCGTGGATCGGCGCCCTGGGCGCGTTCATCGCGGGCTCGAACACCGTCTCCAACCTCACGTTCTCGCTGTTCCAGTTCTCCACCGGTGAGCAGATCGGCGTGCCCCCGGAGAGCGTCGTCGCGATCCAGGCGCTGGGCGGCGCCGGCGGCAACCCGATCGCGATCCACAACATCGTGGCCGCCTCCGCCACCGTCGGCCTGCTCGGCCGCGAGGGCGACCTGATCCGCAAGACGGCCATCGTGACGGCCTACTACTGTCTCGCCGGCGGAGCCATCGGCTCCATCATCATCTCCGGATTCGGCCTCAACGCCGGCACCCTCGAGCTGTTCTTGTTGTTCGTGGCGCTCGCCGGGATCGTGGCGTGGATGATCCGTCGAGACCGCTTGCTCGCATCGTCCGATCGTGGAGTGACGCACCCGGCCCACCCTCAGTAGGATGCTCGGCATGAGCAATGAACTTGAGCGCACGTTCGTCTTGATCAAGCCCGACGCCGTGCGTCGCGGGCTCGCCGGGCAGGTGCTGTCCCGCTACGAGACCAAGGGCCTCGCCCTGGTGGCGATGAAGCTGGTGCGCGTCGACGGCGACCTCGCCGACAAGCACTACGCCGAGCACGTCGAACGGGACTTCTACCCGCCGCTGCGCACCTTCGTGACCTCGGGCCCGTCGGTCGCCGTGGTGTTCGAGGGCGACCAGGCCATCGAGGTCGTCCGCGCCCTCAACGGCGCCACCGACGGACGCAAGGCCGCGCCCGGCACCATCCGCGGCGACTGGTCGCTCTCGAACCGCGAGAACCTGGTGCACGGTTCCGATTCGCCCGAGTCGGCGGCGCGGGAGATGGAACTGTGGTTCCCCGAGCTGGACCGATGACCGGGCGCGTTGCGAAGGCAGAGACCTAACCAGACGTCCGGGGTACGTGCTGGCGCCACTCCCGACTGGCCACCACGCCGTCGGAGTCCCAGGCGTGCACCCTCGAGGACACGATGAAGTGTTCCGCGGTAGCGCTGACCTCGGTGCTCGCTTCCAGGCCCGCCGCCCAGGCGTCTCGACTAAGGGTGATCCGCCAGTCGGATCGGGCGGTGGCACTGAGCGGATCGGGCCCGATCGAGTAACGTTCCAGCGCGTGCTCGTCGTAGGTCAGCCCGTCGGCGAACCGTTTGGGCTTTCCGTAGCGGGGATCGAACGTCAGCCTCCACACGCCGGTGCCCACGTCGTGTTCGATGAGTCGTTCGGGGTTGGGCGGCTCTCCCGCCGGCTCGGCTGCGGGCTCCGGGCCGGGCAGGGGCGGGCCGTGTTCGGCCACGTCGAAGACAGCGGTGGAAACCAGCCTCGACGTCGCCAGTTCCGCCGGCAGGATCGGTAGGTCCAGCCGGCTGTGCCGCGGATCGATGAGCAGGGTTCCCGACTCCGGGGCCGGCCAAACCCAGGGCCAGTAGGACGCGCTCAACGACACCCGGATGCGGTGCCCGGCGCCGAAGACGTAGCTGCCGGCGGCCAGTGAGACGCTCACGGCGTAGGTTTCCTCCCGCTCTAACGGGTCCGCTCGCTCCCAGCCGTTTCGTTTCGCCAGGTTCAGGACCCCCCGGGTCACCAGCGTCGATTCGCCGTCGGGGGCGACGTCGCACAGCCGGACGATGAGATTCGCCCGCGGGGTGGTGCTCTGGAGGCGGAGGTGGGCCTCGGGGTTCCCGAGGAGCGACTCCTCGCCCGTCAGCGGCGACGTGTCGAAGGTCAGGCTGCGGCCGTCCTCGGAGCGTTGATCGGGCGGCAGATCGCACTCGTTGCCGAACGGGAAGTAGCGGCCGGCGTCCAGGCCGGTGTGCTGGGGGCTGTGCAGCCTGATCCAGCTGTCCACGACGGGTTGGGAGGCGTGCATCGCCTCGAAGTCGAGGCGCCGGTGGGTGAGCTCGGCCGGGGGCCAGGAGGAGGCCTCGAACCATCGGCCCTCGCGGGTGGGGTAGCAGGTGGCCGGCGCCACGGCGTCTTGGAGGTAGGCCCGGGTCTTGGGCCAGTCGGGAACGTCGTTCTGTTCGTCCTTGAGCCAGTGGTCCCACCACCGCAGGGTCTCCTGGAGGAAGCCGATGGCCGGTCCCGGTGGACGCTCGATGTCGGGGTACTGGTGCGCCCAGGGCCCGAGCAGACCGTGCACCGGGCCCGGCAGATTCTGCACTAGCCGCAGCACGGTGTCCCGATAGGGATCCGCGAATCCCCCCACCGCGAAGACGGCCGCCGTGATCGCGGAGTAGTCCTCGCACACGCTCCCGCGGCGCCAGTAGGCGTCGCGTTCTTGGTGGCTGAGCCAGGTGGTCGCGTACGGCTCGATGGCGTCGATGCGCTGTTTCCACTGCTCCCGCCAGGCCTCGCCCACCACGAGCGGGTCCGGCGGCCGGGAGTTGAACGCCAGCATCGTGCCCGCCCAGGCGACCATATCGACGCCGAGCACCGCACCGCCGAGATAGTGGACGTCGTTGGTGAAGCGATCGTCGCTGGAACAGACCGTGACGATGGCCTTCAGCGGTTCCGGGGCGCGGGCGGCGAGCTGCAGGGAGTTGAACCCACCCCAGGAGATGCCGAACATCCCGACCTTGCCGGTGGACCAGTCCTGGGACGCCAGCCAATCGATCACGGCCAGCCCGTCGGTCAGCTCGAGTTCGGAGTATTCGTCGGTGAAGACCCCCTCGGAGTTCCCGGTCCCGCGGATGTCCACCCGGGCCGAGGCGTAACCGTGCCCGGCGTACCACGCGTGGCGGTCGTTATCGCGATGGGCGGTCCAATCGCCCTTGCGGTAGGGCAGGTACTCCAGCAGCGCCGGCACCCGGTCGCTGCGGGCGTCCCCGGGAAGCCAGATCCGCGCGTGCAACCGGACCCCGTCGGGCATCGGGATCCAGTCCTCGTACACCTCCACCGACCGCGGAAAATGGTGGCGAATGCGCACCGTTAGGCCGTGCTCGCCGAGCTGGCCGGGGTTGTGATGCTCCACCGGCTCACCAGGTGGCCGTCGCCCAGATCGACGGCGCCCTCGGCGGGCCGCCACTCGAAGCCTGCCACGGCGTCGGGACCAGGATCGTCCGGCCCGCCAGCCAAGGCGGTGAGATCTCGCTCGCTTCGGGCGTGGTCCAGGACAGGGCGGGCCAGCACCGGGTCGGGTTCCAGCGTGGAGCTGAACAGATCGGCGGTGTAGGGGTGGTTCGGTCCGGCGAAGACCGCGGCGATGGGGCCTTGCTCGACGATCCGGCCCTGCTGCAACACCACCACGTAATCGGCCACCTTGCGGACGACGGCCAGATCGTGGCTGATGAACAGACACCCGAGATCGCGTTCTCGGCGAAGCTCGTCGAGAAGGGCCAAGATCGCGTCTTGCACCGAGACGTCCAAGGCGGTGGTGATCTCGTCGGCGATGAGCATGTCGGGTCGGGCCGCCAGGCCGCGAGCGATGCCGACCCGTTGCCGCTGTCCGCCCGAGAGCTGACCCGGGAGCCGTTTCAGCAGGTTCTCCGGCAGCTGCACATCCTTTGTGGTGGCCAGCACCGCGGCGTCCAAGGACCGATCCGCCGCCGTGCCGAAGAACCGGATGGGGCGGCGGATGGCGGTCGAGACTTCGCGCCGGGGATTCAACGAGGTGTCGGCGTTCTGAAAGATCATCTGGACCCGGCGGCGCAGATCGCGGGGGCGTTTTCTTGCCGGCCGGGTCAGATCCCCGGCGGTGGAGTCCTCCGATCCCATGGTCAACACCTGCATCTCGCCCGAGCTCGTCTTGAGCAGACCGGCCAGCGCCAAGGCCAAGGTCGACTTGCCGGACCCGGATTCGCCGACCACGGCCAGCACCTCGCCGCGCGAGAGGCTCAACGAGACCCTGTCCACGGCCGCGGGGCCGTCCTTTCCCCCGTAACGAACGGTGAGGTCATCGATCCTGAGCAGCGGCGTCTCTGCCGGGGCGGACGGCGCTTTCCCGCTGGCCGGCGGGGCCGAGGGGGCCGAGGCTCCGGTGAGGCGGGGGACGGCTTTCAGGAGTTCTTTGGTGTGCTCCGACTGGGGTCTGGCGAATAGCTGATCGGTGGGCCGGTGTTCCAGTTGGCGCCCGTGCTGGAGGACGAGGACGTCATCGGCCATGGCGGCCACCACGCCGAGATCGTGGCTGACGATGGCGGTGGCGGTCAGCAACTCTTGGGAGAGTTGGCGCAACAGGCTCAAGATGCCGCGTTGCGTGCTGACGTCGAGGCCGGTGGTGGGTTCGTCCAGCACCAGCACCTTGGGGCTCACCAGGAGCGCCATCGCGATGCCGACGCGCTGCTGTTGTCCGCCGGAAAGCTGATGGGGATACCGCGGGGCGAAACTGAGCGGCAGATCGACCTGGGTGAGGGCCTCCTCGACGCGCTGGCGGCGATCCTCGGGGTCGAGCCCCGCAAGGGCGGGAAGCTCGCCCATCTGCTTGCCGATGCGCATCGACGGGGTGAGGGCGTGCCCCGCGTTCTGGGGCACCAGGGCGATGTCGTGGCCACGAAACTCGCGTAGCGCCGGCTCGCTCAACTCCAGGACCCGCTTGCCACAGACCTCGACCTGGCCGCGGGCGAGGCGGCCTCCCGAGCGCAGATGACCCAGAAGGGCGTTGGCGATGGTGCTCTTGCCCGAACCCGATTCTCCGACCAGGGCTAGGGTCGAGCCGGCTTCGATGGTGAAACTGGCGCCGTCCACGACGACGGTCGGACTCTGGCGCGATCCGTAGACGATGCAGAGATCGGCGACGTCGACCGCGTGCTCGGTCTTCGGCCGGGCGGCCGGGGGACTCACGGTTGGGGAGCTCACGCTGGTGCCTTTCCCTTGTCGACGCCGAAGGACTTGGACAGTCCGTCCGCCGCCATGTTCAGTCCGAGAACCAGGGTGGCGAGGGCGATAATCGGAGCCAGCGTGGCCAGCGGCACCACCGTCATCGCGGCGCGGTTCTCGGCGACCATCAGGCCCCAATCGGGGGTGGGCGGGTTGGCGCCGAAGCCCAAGAAGGACAACGAGCTGATCACCAACACCACCCACGAGGCGCGCAGCGCGATCTCGACCGCCACCACGTCGATCACGTTGGGAAGAAGCTCACCGATCAGGATCGACCACCAGCTCTCGCCCCGGGCCCGCGCGGCCGAGACATAGTCCAGCGGCACCACGTTCTGAGCGGCGGCGCGGACCACGCGGGTTACCTGGGGGGCGTAGATGATGGTGATCGCCAAGACGATGATGGCCGTTCCGGTGCCCAGGGCGGTCACCACCACCAGCAGCGCCAAGATGGCGGGGACGGCGAGCACCCCGTCGAGGAGCCGCATCAGGACGGCATCGAACCAACCGCCGCGCAGCGCCGCGACGCAACCGAGGATGGTCCCCAAGCCGACTGCGGCCGCGGTGGCGAACAGGGAGACGACCAGGGCGTAGCGACCGCCGTACAGGGTTCTCGCCAGCACGTCGCGGCCGTACTGGTCGGTGCCGGCCCAGTGCTGCCAGGTGGCGCCCATCAACGCGTTCGAGGAATCGTTGGTGAGGGGGTTGAACGGGGTGAGTATCGGTGCGACGACGGCGATGATCACGTGGAGGGCCACTAGGACAAACCCGAGCGTGGTGATCTTGGATCCGCGGATCGCGGCCCAGATCTCGCGGGTGATCGGCATGGAGACTGTTGTGCTCACGGTTACCGACCCCCGGTACGTAGTCGTGGGTTGAGTGCCATCGCGGCCAGGTCAGCGGCCAGGTTGGTCAGCGCGTAGACCACCGCGCTCAACACGGCGATGGCCTGCAGCACCGGTAGATCGCGGTCGTAGACGGCGTCCAACATGAGCTTGCCGACCCCGGGGTAGTTGAAGACCGCTTCCACGACCACGACCCCACCGATCAGCCAGGCGATGTTCAGCGCGATCACGTTCACCGTCGGCAGCAGGGCGCTCGGCAAGGCGTGGCGGAACAGCACCTGAGACTTGGTGAGCCCCCGCAGCCGCGCCGCCGAAACGAATTCGCTGTTCATCACGTCGATCACTCCCGCGCGGGCCATCCGGACGATGTAGGCCGACAACGCGATCGCCAGGGTCGCCGCCGGCAACCAGATGCTCGGCAGCAGGCTGGCCATGCTCGTGTCGGCATCGCTCAGGACCACCGCGGGAAAGATCGGGACGGCGATGGCGAACACGAGCACCAGCAGGGTGGCCGTCACAAATTCCGGAACGCTCATGGCCACGAGGCTGCCGCCGGAAATGAGATGGTCGGCGAACTTGTCGCGGCGGATTCCGGCCACGATGCCGAGGACGAGCGAAGCGACGATGCCGATCACGACGGCGAGGCCGGCGATGAGCAGCGTGTTGCGCAGGTGCTGCCAGAGCAACGCGCCGACGGCGTCGCCTGAGGCCGTCGATTCGCCGAAGTCTCCTTGCACCGCCTGCCCGACCCAGTTCAGGTAACGCTGCCAGGCGGGCTGATTGAGGTCCAACTTTTCGCGGAGAGCCGCGACCGCCTCCGCGGTGGCGTTTTGGCCGAGGACCTGGGTGGCCACGTCACCGGGGAGGGCTTGCAGGGCGAAGAAGACCAGCAGAGACGACAAGACGATGGTGAGCAGCATCGCGCCCAGCCGGCGAGAGATGAAGCCGATCACGGTTGGCTCAACCCGATTCCGAGATAGTCGAACTCGAATCCGCGCTCCCGGTAGTTGACGACATCCTTCGAGATGCCGACGAGGCGGTCGGCGAAGAACGGCGTGATGGAGCCGGAGTTGTCGACGATGTACTGCTGGGCGTCCTGGTAGATGGCGCGGCGCCGATCCGCGTTGGTCTCGGCTCGCGCCGAATCGAGGAGTTGATCGAACCGCTTATCGTCCCAGGCGGTCTCGTTGTAGGAGGACCCCGAGCGGAAGATCTGGTTCAGCAGCTGGTCGACGGGCCGGCCGGTGTACCAGTAGGTGGTCATCATCGGCTTTTGCATCCAGATGTCGGTGAAGTAGGAATCCGCTGACGCGGTGGTGACGCCGATATCGATGCCAGCCCTGGCGACGGAGCTTCGGTAGGCCAGGGCCATCGGGGTGAGGACGGCGTCGTAGGCGGAGGTGTAGAGGTCGATCCGGAAATCCTCCCGACCGAGATCGCGCAGGATCTGCTCCGCCTTCTCCGGGCTGCGACTCAGCTCGGTCTGCACCCAGTAGGGATCGCTGGGCGGCACCGGATTATCCAGGCCCGGGGTCCCGGTGCCTTGGATGGCGGTGTCCACCATGGCCTGCGGGTCGTAGGCGTGCTTCATGGCTTGGCGCAGGCGGGAGGTGTTGAAGGGATCGATGCTGGTGAGCATCGGGATCGTGTACCACTGGCCGTTCTTGACCCGGGCGATCGTGGTCTTCGGCGAGGCGTTGACGACCCGTGCGGTGACGAAGTCGAGGTTGGTCTGGCTCAACAAGTCCACCTGGCCCGCCAGCAGGGCGTTGGTGCGGGCCTGTTGGTCGGAAATCGAGAAGAACTCAATGCCGGCCAGGGTCGGGGGCCCGGCGAAGTGATCGGGGTAGGCCGCCACCTCGCCTTGGCCGGCCGCCTTGAAGGAGACCAGCCGGAAGGGGCCGGTACCGATTCCCGCCGTGGCGACCGAATCACCGGACCCGGCCTTGATGATGTAGCACTGGTAGGCCGCCAGCAGACTGGGGAATTCGGCGTTGGGGCTCAAGAGGTCGATCTGGAGGGTACGCGCGTCGGGGGCGGTGATGCTCGACGGTTCGATCAACGGTTCGAACACCCCGGCCTGCGGAGAGGCCACGGCCGGATCGAGGATCCGGCGCAAAGAAAAGGCGGCGTCCTCGGCGGTCAGGACGTGACCGTCGTGGAACGTGACGCCGTCGCGCAGCGTGAACCTCCAGCGTCTCGCATCGCTGGAGGATTCCCAGGATTCGGCCAGGTCGGGGATCACCGCACCGTCCCAGCCGATCCGGGTGATGCGGTTGTACAGCGCGCCCAGATATTCGTAGGCCGAAAGCCCAGAGGCGGGGTCGAGGGTTTCGGCGCGAGACGCGGGGGGACGGGCGATCCGCAGGACACCACCGCTGACCGCCGCGCCGACGCGCGCGTCGGTGGGAAGCGGTTGGCTGCCCGCGGGCGAGCCGCCGCAGGCGGAAAGCGCGGCTACGGCGCCGAGTCCGAGACCGGCCTGGACAAGGGTGCGTCGTGAGAATTGCGAGGGTGGATCGAGGGACACGAGGTCCTTCCGGTTCAACGATGAGGTGGATCTTCAGCTAAGCATGGGCCACTCGGGAAGTAGACAGTGCCCCTAGTAGCCGATAACAACGATTCTGTGGCAGCCCGCCAGCGCCGGTCTTCGCTGGCGCATAATGGGGGCGTGAATCAACCCTCTCCAAGCCCGCGCATCGGCGACGCCGAACGCGACGACGCCGTCCAGTGCCTCCAGGCGCACATGGCCGAGGGCAGACTCACCACGGGGGAGTTCGACGAGCGCATGACGAGCGCCCTGCAGGCCCGAACGCTGGCGGATGTGGCGCCGCTGTTCGAGGATCTGCCCGCCCCGCACCCGGCGAGGGTCGTTTCCACCGGAGCGCCGCTGCTGCCGACCCCGCTCGGCGCGCCCGTCGGCTCGACGGGGCGTGAGCTGGCCAGGTCCGAGGGCAAGTGGGATCTCAGCCCGCAGGCGATCATGGGCACCGTCATGGGGGTGTCGTGGGGGCTGGCCATCATACTTTTCCTCACGACCGAGCTCGGTTGGTGGCTGTTCCTCATCCCCGCGCTGCTGCTGCCGGCGTTCGGCAATCTGCTGCGCAACCCGGACAAGAACAAGGAGATCCCATCGGGAGACAAGAAGCGCAAGTCTTAGCCGAGCCCACGCTGACGCTTTCCCACCGGGTAACCTGAGGGCCTTATGGCTGCCACCGATACGGACAAGCGAGAGACCGCCGACCCCATGCCGGGGGTCTTCTCCCGGCTGGAACCGCTGCTCACCCGGGTGAACAAGCCAATCCAGTACGTCGGGGGCGAGCTCAACAGCGTCATCAAGAATTGGGACGACGTCGAGGTCCGCTGGGCCCTGATGTACCCCGACGCCTACGAGGTGGGCCAGCCCAACCAGGGCGTCGCCATCTTGTATGAGGTGTTGAACGAGCGCCATTGGATCCTCGCCGAGCGCACCTACGCGGTGTGGGCCGATCTCGAGGCGTTGATGCGCGAGCACGACATCCCCCAGTTCACCCTCGACGCCCACCGCCCCGTCGGCGCCTTCGACGTGCTCGGCGTCAGCTTCGCCACCGAACTCGGCTACACCAACCTGCTCAACGCCATCGACCTGGCGCGGATGCCCCTGCACGCCGCCGAGCGACGCGAAGGCGATCCGCTTGTCATCGCCGGCGGCCACGCCGCCTTCAACCCCGAGCCGATCGCCGACTTCGTCGACTGCGCCGTGCTGGGCGACGGCGAGGAGATCACGCTGAAGATCTCCGAGGTCATCCGCGAGTGGAAGGCCGAAGACCGCCCCGGCGGCCGCGACGGTCTGCTCCGGCGCCTGGCCGCCGGCGGCGGGGTGTACGTGCCGAAGTTCTACGACGTCACCTACCGCGCGGACGGCGGCATCGCCGAGATCGTGCCCAACCGCGAGGGCGTGCCGGGGAGGATCCGCAAGCACACGCTGATGGATCTGGACGCCTGGCCCTATCCGAAGAAGCCGCTCGTGCCGCTGGCCGAGACCGTGCACGAGCGTTACTCGGTGGAGATCTTTCGCGGCTGCACCCGCGGTTGCCGGTTCTGCCAGGCCGGGATGATCACCCGGCCGGTCCGCGAGCGCAGCATCGAGACCATCGGCGCGATGGTGCAGGGCGGCATCGAGGCGACCGGCCTCGAGGAGGTCGGGCTGCTCTCGCTCTCCAGCGCCGATCACTCCGAGATCGGCGAGGTGGCCACCCAGCTGGCGGACCGCTACGAGGGGACGAACGTCTCGCTCTCGCTGCCCAGCACCCGCGTCGACGCGTTCAACATCACGCTCGCCAACGAGCTGTCGCGCAACGGCCGACGCTCTGGGCTCACGTTCGCGCCCGAGGGCGGCTCGGAGCGGATGCGCAAGGTGATCAACAAGATGGTGGACGAGGAGGACCTCATCCGCACCGTCGCCACCGCCTTCGCCAACGGCTGGCGCCAGGTGAAGCTCTACTTCATGTGTGGACTTCCGACCGAGACCGACGAGGACGTGCTCCAGATCGCCGACCTGGCCAAGCGGGTCATCGCCACCGGGCGCGAGGTCAGCGGGCGCGGCGACATCCGTTGCACCGTCAGCATCGGCGGCTTCGTGCCCAAGCCGCACACCCCCTTCCAGTGGGCGGCCCAGCTCGATCACGAGGGCACCGACGCCCGCCTGGGCAAGCTGAAGGACGCGATCCGCTCGGATCGCCAGTACGGCAAGGCCATCGGGATGCGCTACCACGACGGCAAGCCGGGCATCATCGAGGGCCTGTTGAGCCGCGGGGACCGGCGCGTCGGCCGGGTCATCGAGACCGCGTGGCGAGACGGCGCCCGCTTCGACGGGTGGAGCGAACACTTCTCCTACGACGGGTGGATCTCGGCCACCGAGCGCGGGCTCGAGGGCACCGGCGTCGACATCGACTGGTACACGACGCGTGAACGTGGCCGAGACGAGGTGTTCTCCTGGGATCACCTCGATTCCGGGCTGGACAAGGACTGGCTGTGGGAGGACTGGGAGGCCGCGCTCAACGCCGAGGAGGTCGAGGATTGCCGCTGGACGCCGTGCTACGACTGCGGCGTCTGCCCGGACATGAACACCGACATCCAGATCGGCCCCACCGGAAAATCGCTGCTGCCGATCGTCACCGTCGCTCAGCCCCTGCTGCAGGCGTAGGGCGCTATGTTTGGACACGACATTGCGGGCGAGGAAGGAAAGCCATGATTCCGGCAGAAGACATCAGGGACTGGGCAGGCATGCCGGTGGTCGATCCTCAGGGCGGCAAGATCGGCAACCTCGAGGCGGTCTACTTTGACACCGCCACCGAGGCTCCGACGTTCGCGACCGTCAAGGTCGGTGGCCTGGTGAGCGGCGGGAAGCTCGTCATGGTGCCTATCGTCGGCGCGGTCGTGACGCCCAAGCACGTGAAGGTGACGGTCGACAAGAAGCTCGCCCGCGACGCCCCCTCCTTCGATACCGACGGTGTCTTGGAGGCCGCGGCGGAGCCCGACGTCTACGCCCACTACGGCATGACCTACGAGCGGGGCTCCGGCGGCGAGCGGCGGCTCGGCCGGCGCTAGGCGCCCGGTATGGTCCGTCGACAACCAGTTCAGCAGGCTCCCCCCGTTCAAAGGCTGCGGCTGCGCTACGCCAAGCGCGGCCGGGCGCGGTTCACCAGCCACCGCGACTTCTCGCGGGCGTTCGAGCGGTCGCTTCGCCGGGCCGACATCCCGATGGCCTATACCTCGGGGTTCTCACCGCACCCGCGGATCTCCTACGCCAACGCCTCGCCGACGGGCGCGGCCACCGAGGCCGAGTACCTGGAGATCGGGCTGTCCGCGCACTGTGACCCCGAACTCGTGCGGGGGGCCATCGACAACGCATTGCCGCCGGGCCTGGACGTCTTAGAGGTGGTGGTGGCGACCCGCGGGGCGCTGGCGGATCGGCTGACGGGATCGCGCTGGCGGATCGATCTGGTGGCCTCGCAGCGGGAGCGGATCCGGGAGGCGGTGGAGAAGTTCCTGGCCGCCGAGAGCGTCGACGTCGAGCGGATGACCAAGAACGGAATCCGCACCTTCGACGCTCGGGGCGCGGTGGTGGAGCTCAGGGTGCTGGCCGGGGCGGACGAGGCCGGGCCCGAGACGCTCGAGCTGGTGACCCGCCACCTGGCCCCGCTCGTCCGACCCGATGACGTGTTGCAGGCCATGCAGTCCTTGGTGCCCGAGTTCGACCCGTCGGTCCGGTTGTTGCTGCGCGCCGAGCAAGGGATTCTGTCGGGAAATCGCATCGAGGACCCGCTGGCCGAGCCGATCCCGGAATAGTTCACCACCGAACCGCGAGCGAGGTCTGGCGACGGCGCCGATTGAGGCGCTGGCGTGCGATGACTGATCAGCTCGCGTGCGATGACTGATCAGATGTGGGATGATGGCCTCAGGTTGAGACGCCACCGGTGTCTCACGTCGATGCGCAGGGCCGAGGTGTCAGCTCGCCCAATGCTCGTTGATTTCCTCACCGCGACGCCGATGGCGACCGCGGGGGAGGTCTCGCCGCGCAGTCGATCGACCGCAAGCTTTCTGCAGGATCGCCCCCGGGGGATCCCGCAGGTTTCGCGGAGCGCCCAGCGCTTCGAAAAGGAGCACCATGTCAGACCAGCATCCAGACGCCGAGCAGGTCACCGACCCCCAGCGGGTCTCACCGGCAGATCAGACCTCGCAGGCCGAGCGGACAGCGACCGAGCAGGACACTCCCGTGGAGCAGGCCCCCACCGAACACGGCGACGCCGCGGACCCCAGCCAGGCGCCCCCCAAGGCCCCCCGAGCCCGCCGCCGCAGCGCCAGCCGCCCCGCCGGCCCGCCGGCCCACGCGCCCGCCCCTCCCGCGGCGCCCCCCACGGCTGCCGCAGAACCCCAAGAGCAGAGCGCGTCGAGCGTGCCCGAACCGTCCGACGAGCCCGCCGCTAAGCAGGCTCCCCGTCGCCCGGCGCGCAAGCGGGTGACGCGGGCCCAGGCCCCGGCGGAGGCGAAGATCGAGGTCGAATCGAGCGCGCCAGCGGCCCCCGTCGCGGAGCCGGTTGCGTCCGAAACCCATGCCTCCAAAACCCACGCCTTCGAAACCCACGCCTCCGAGCCCGTTGCCTCCGAGCCCGTTGCCTCCGAGCCCGTTGCCTCCGAGCCCGAGTCCGCATCGGCGGAACTGGACGCGACGGCCTCCTCGCAGCACTCCGACATCCCGAATCCCTTCGCCCAGGGCCGCGCGTCCGCACCGGCGGAGGCCGGGGAGGAGCACAAACCCGCCCGCTCGCGGCGACGTCCCACCAAGCGGATCTCCGACCCGTTCGCCGCGCCCGAGGCCGTTCCCGCCGAGCGCAAGACCGAGACGACCCAGCCCGATTGGGCTAGCGAAGAGGAGTCGGGGGGCGACGAGTCCACGACGCAGGAGTCGACCCCGGCTCAGACCAGTCAGCGCCAGTCGACTCAGGGTCAGTCCCCGAACGATTCCGACTCGACCCCTTCCAGCGACTCCGACTCCCATTCCAGCGACTCCAGCGATCCCGACTCCAGCGATTCCGACTCGAACGATTCCGACTCCAGCGATTCCGACTCGAACGATTCCGACTCCAGCGATTCCGACTCGAACGATTCCGATTCCCGCGACTCCGATGCCGACGACTCCGACGATCCGAACCGTCGGCGCCGTCGTCGCCGCGGGGGGCGTCGTCGCCGCCGTGGTGGGGACGCCGAGAACTCCTCCTCGGGCGATGACTCCGAGGAGTCCTCCGATGACACCGATCAGTCCGAAGCCAGCTCCGGCGGTGGCCGTCGTCGCGGCGGGCGCCAGTCCGAGGCGCGGCCGGACCAATCCGACAGCGGCTCGTCGGACGGCAGTAAATCAAGCAACGAGGACAACTCCGACGAGGCTGCCGAGAGCAACACCGGTCCATCGTCGGAGGGCGAGAACGGCGAGTCCACCAGCAGCCGGCGTCGCCGCCGCCGTCGCCGTCGCGGCGAGGACGATTCGGCCAGCTCTGAGGACGACCCGGCCGACGTCGTCACCCGCGTCCGGGAGCCGCGCAACCGTCGCAAGGCCTCCGACGAGGTCACCGGCATCGAGGGCTCCACGCGGATGGAGGCCAAGCGCCAGCGTCGTCGCGACGGCCGCACCGCCAGCCGTCGTCGCTCGCCGATCCTGAGCGAATCCGAGTTCCTGTCCCGCCGCGAATCGGTGGACCGTCGGATGATCATCCGGCAGGCCGAGGGGCTCGCCCAGCTCGCCGTGATCGAGGACGGGGCGCTCGTCGAGCACTACGTCGACCGCGATTCGGCCGCGTCGCTGATCGGCAACGTCTACCTGGGACGCGTGCAGAACGTGCTCCCCTCGATGGAGGCCGCCTTCATCGACATCGGTCGCGGCCGCAACGCCGTGCTGTACGCCGGCGAGGTCGATTGGGATTCCTTCGGCGTCGGCGGCAAGTCCCGCCAGGTGGAGAAGGTCCTCAAGTCCGGTCAGACGATCCTGGTGCAGGTGACCAAGGACCCGGTCGGCGCCAAGGGTGCGCGGTTGACCAACCACGTCTCGATTCCCGGCCGCTACATCGTCTACGCGCCGAACGGTCACCTGTCCGGCATCTCGCGCAAGCTCCCCGAGAATGAGCGTCGCCGCCTCAAGGACATCCTCGGCGGGCTCGTCGACGACAGCGCCAGCTTCATCGTGCGCACCGCCGCCGAGGGTGCCACCGAGGACGAGCTGGTCCGCGACGTGAACCGGTTGAAGGCCCAATGGGAGGCCATCGAGAAGAAGATCAAGATTGGCCAGTCTCCTCAGCAGCTCTACAGCGAGCCGGACCTGACGGTGCGGATCGTGCGCGACCTGTTCACCGAGGACTTCAGCGAGCTGATCATCAGCGGCAACGGTGGGGGCAACGACGCCTACGACACCGTCGACGCCTACGTCGCCCACGTCGCTCCGCACCTGAAGGAGCGGATGACGCGGTGGGACGGCGCCGACGGCGACGTGTTCTCCGCGCACCGGTTGAACGAGCAGATCGCCAAGGCGCTGGAGCGCAAGGTGTTCCTGCCCTCGGGCGGATCGCTCGTCATCGATCGCACCGAGGCCATGACGGTGGTCGACGTCAACACCGGCAAGTTCACCGGCTCGGGCGGCAATCTCGAAGCCACCGTCACCAGCAACAACCTGGAGGCCGCCGAAGAAGTGGTGCGCCAGCTCCGCCTGCGCGACATCGGCGGGATCATCGTGGTCGATTTCATCGATATGGTGTTGCCGAGCAACCGCGAGCTGCTGCTGCGTCGCCTCGTGGAATGCCTGGGCCGTGATCGCACGCGCCACCAGGTGGCCGAGGTCACCAGCCTGGGGTTGGTGCAGCTCACGCGCAAGAAGATCGGCACCGGGTTGGCCGAGGCCTTCACCGAGCCGTGCGAGTGCTGCGACGCCCGGGGCTACCAGACCTTCGACATGCCGGTGGATTCCCAAGATCAAGCCGACGGCGGCCAGCGGAGCTCGCGAGGCGGGCGACGCGGTGGCGGCGGTGGCGGCGGTGGGAACCGTGGCGGTAACCAGAACTCCGGTAATCAGAACCAGGGGAGCCAAAACCAGGGGAGCCAGGACCAGGGCGGCCAAAACCAGGGCAACCAAAACCAGGGCGGCCAAAACCAGGGCGGCCAGGACCAGGGTAAGCAGGGTCCGCCCAAGCCGGGCGATCATCGCACGTCCCGCTCCAACGGAGCGGCGTCGGGCTCCGAGCAGTCCGTGGACATCGCTGCCGCCGACAACACCGATGTCGTGACCACCTCCGAGTCCGAGGGCGGTCCGGAAGCTAAACCGTCGCAGGGTAAGTCCAAGTCGGGTAAGTCCAAGGCGGGTAAGTCCAAGTCCGGCAAGTCCTCCTCGGGCAAGTCCAAGTCGAAGTCGGGAAAGACCAAGTCCGAACCGGCGCTGTCCGAACAGGCGCCGTCCGAACAGGCGCAGTTCGAGCCGGCACAACCTGAAGAGATGCAGCCTGCGGAGATTCAACCGGCGGAGATGCAGCCTGGGGAGGCGCAGGCGGAGGCTAAGCAGCCCGCCGAAGCGACCCCCATCGAATCTCGGGCTCCCAAGTCGCGGCCCACGAGGTCGCGGCGTGGTTCGAGGGCCTCGGCGGACTCCGGCGAATCCGCAGCGGCTCCGGTGGATGACTCTCCGGCCACCACAGCGGATGACTCTCCGGCCACCACAGCGGATAACTCTCGGGTCACCGCAGCGGAGGGTAGCTAGTTTGACCCGGCGCGCGCTGGGCACGTAATCTTTTCCCTTGGTGTCCCTCGAAGTTCGCGGTCTCCGCGGCAGCCTCCAAACTGCCTTCGCAGCGCGACGCCCACCAACGAGTAACTGTTGAACCGAACATCGACGTATGAAACGAAGAGAGAAGGTCAGGCGTGTACGCGATTGTGCGTAGTGGCGGCCGTCAGCACAAGGTTGCTGTCGGCGACGTTGTCGAGATCGACAAGGTCACCGACGAGATCGGCTCCAGTCTTCAGCTGGTGCCCGTGCTGGTAGTGGACGGCGAAGCCGTCACGTCCGACAAGGACACGCTCGGCAAAGTGTCGGTAACCGCAGAGGTGTTGGCGCAAACCAAGGGACCGAAGATTCGGATCCTCAAATACAAGAACAAGACCGGGTACCGCAAACGCCAGGGACACCGTCAGCGGTACACCCAGGTCAAGGTCACCGGAATCGAGAGCTGAGGCGGAGATGGCACACAAAAAGGGCGCAGCTTCCTCCCGTAACGGTAGGGACTCCAATTCGCAGCGGCTTGGCGTGAAACGCTTCGGCGGTCAGCAGGTCAACGCTGGAGAAATCATCGTTCGGCAGCGCGGCACGCACTTCCACCCCGGTGACGGTGTGGGGCGCGGCGGCGACGACACCCTGTTCGCTCTCGTCGAGGGCCGGGTTCAGTTCGGCACTCGCCGCGGTCGCCGGGTCGTCAACATCGACACCGAACCGGCTCCGGTCCCAGCGGCCTGAGCTAACACAGCATTCGAGCCGGGAGGCGGTCAACGGGCCGCCTCCCGGCTCTTTGCATGTTTCCTCCGGTTCCAACCTCGGGTCCAGGAAGGGTTTCTGGCATATATGCCAGATGCAGGTCCTACTGCCGAGACTGGAACCGGCGGGGGTTATCCACAGCGGTCTCGGGGGCGGGACTTGTGCACAGTTGCCGGACTCGGCGGGCCGGGCGGCAAGAAAAGAACCATACCTGAGGCATGGAACCGATACCCGCCGATCTCCGGCCCGGCCGGATCGTCTCAAGCCCGGTGCTGCACGCCACCGGGTACGACAAGTCAGACGTACGCAAGGCCGTGCGCCAGGAAATCCTCCGCCCCATCCGCCGAGGCTGGTACCACCTGGGCAATCCGGATCCCTCGGCGTTGAGGGCAGTCCGCAGGGGAGGGGTGCTCAGCTGCGTGTCCGCCCTGGCGTTTCACGGGGTGTGGGTTCCGCCCGAATCCGGTCTGCACGTGGGGTTCTCCGAGTCCGGGGATGTGGGGCGCGCGGAGAGGGCGGGCTTCCTCAGGTGCTCGCCACCGGGGCAGCGGCCGGCACCTGCGCTCGCCGTTGACGGGGTGGAGCTGGCCTTGGCGGCGTCTTCTCGGTGCGTCTCGGCCGAGACCATGCTGGTGCTGCTCGAGTCGGCGATCAACCTCCGCCTGGTGGATCGCGCCGACCTCCACCACATCTTGCGGCATTGCCCGCCGAAGATGATCGACCTCATCGCCGCCTGCCGGGCCAGCGAGTCCGGGACCGAGACCATGGTTAGAGATCGGCTCCGCCGGCGCCGGGTCAGCGTGCGATCCCAGGTGCAGATCGGCGACATAGGCCGGGTGGATCTGCTCGTCGGCCGGCGACTCGTCGTCGAGGTGGATTCGGTGGCGCATCACACCGACGTCGTAAGTTATCGGCGAGATCGACTGCGCGATCTGCGGCTGGTGGCCCGGGGCTACCAGGTCGTGCGGTTGACCTACGAGCAGGTGATGTTCGGCTGGCCCGAGGTGGAGGAGCACCTGTTACACCTCACCCGCCGACGAGAGCACAGACGCCGCCCCGGCGGCGGGCCCTGATGCCGCCCGCGTTCCGACCTGACCTGGTCGGACCGCTTCCAAACCCTGCGCGCCGCGGCCGGTTCCAACCTCGGTGTCGACGGGGCGTTGTGGTCATATGGCCAGATAGGCGGCTGTGCCCCGAGGCTGGAACCGCGCAGATTGTGGACCCCCTGGCGGCGCGAACGGATCCGGCATGCGGGGCGGGCCTGCGCCGGTAGACTGAGCGGGTCTTCCGGGTGGTGTTTCGCTACCGCCCGCCCCCGTTCAGAGAGTTGTTCCATGGCTATTCCCTCCTTCGTCGACCACGTCACGCTGCATGTGGCCGGCGGTAACGGCGGGCACGGTTGCGCCTCGGTGCACCGCGAGAAGTTCAAGCCGCTCGGCGGGCCCGACGGCGGCAACGGTGGCAGCGGGGGATCGGTCATCCTCCGCGTGGATTCCAGCCTCACCACGCTGGTGGCCTATCACCGCCAGTCCCGGCGCACCGCCACCGCCGGCCAGCCGGGTAAGGGGGATCATCAAAACGGTTCCACCGGTGAGGACATCGTGCTCCCGGTGCCCGACGGCACGGTCGTCACCGACCCGGAATCGGGAGAACTCCTCGGCGACCTGACCGGGGAGGGCGCCGAGCTCGTCGTCGCCTCCGGCGGTAAGGGCGGCCTCGGCAACGCGGCCTTGGCCTCCTCGAGCCGCAAGGCCCCCGGATTCGCGCTCCTGGGCGAGGAGGGTGAGACCCGCACGATTCAGCTGGAGCTGAAGGTCGTGGCCGACATCGGCTTGGTGGGCTTCCCCAGCGCCGGCAAGTCCTCGCTCGTGGCGGCGATCTCGCGGGCCCGGCCCAAGATCGCCGACTACCCGTTCACCACGCTGATCCCCAACCTCGGCGTCGTGGTGGCGGGCGAGGTCACCTTCACCGTGGCCGACGTCCCCGGGCTGATCGAGGGGGCCAGCGACGGCCGGGGACTCGGGCACGACTTCCTGCGCCACATCGAGCGCTGCGCCGCGCTGGTGCACGTCATCGACACGGCCACCTTCGAGCCAGGTCGTGACCCGCTCACCGACCTCGACATCATCGAGGCCGAACTGGCCGCGCACGGCGGGCTGGCGGACCGGCCGCGGCTCCTGGCGTTGAACAAGGTCGACGTTCCCGACGGCGCCGACCTCGCCGAGATCGTCGCTGCCGACGTCGCCAAGCGGGGTTGGCCGGTGTTCTCGATCTCGACCAAGACCGGCGAGGGGCTGCAGGGGCTCACCTTTGCCATGGCCGAGCTGGTGAGCAAGCGCCGCGCCGAACTCCCGGCCCCCGAGCCCGCAAGGATCGTCATCAGCCCGAAGCGCACCTCGTCGAAGGACGAGTTCACCATCAAGCATCAGGGCGACGGCGACGGCGGCCAGGTGTGGCGGGTGCGAGGCGACAAGCCAGAGCGCTGGGTGCGCCAAACCGACTTCAACAACCCCGAGGCGGTCGGCTACCTCGCCGATCGACTCAACCGGATCGGCATCGAGAACGAGCTGCTCAAGCTGGGGGCCGTGGCCGGCGAGGCCGTCGCGATCGGCGGCGACGACGCCGTCATCTTCGACTTCGCCCCCCAGATGGAGAGCGGGGCGGAGATCTTGTCCCGCCGCGGCGAGGATAACCGCTTCGACACCGAACGCCCGGCCGCCGCCCGGCGTCGCGTCAAGGACGCCGGCTACCACAGCGCTGAAGGGGACGAGGACGAGTCGGGGGATCCGGCGCCGCGGCACAAGGTGGGAACTGAAGGCTGGCAATTCGATGATTGATGGGGTGTCCGCTCTCATCCTCGTACGCCGCTTCGCGATGGGAACTGAAGGCTGGCAATTCGATGATTGATGGGATGTCCGCTCTCATCCTCGTACGCCGCCTCGCGGTAGAACCGAAGGCTGGCGGTTCGATGACTGACGGGGCCCCGCGGGGCCGGCGCCGTGGCTGACTGGCGGAGCCGCATCGGAGCCGCCAGCCGGATCGTGGTGAAGGTGGGGTCTTCGTCGCTGACGCAGGGCGGCACCATCGATCTCGATCGGATCGTCGACCTCGTCGACGTGCTGGCCAAGCATCACCGAGCGGGACGCGAGATCGTGCTCGTCTCCTCTGGGGCCATCGCGGCGGGCATCTCGCCGCTGCACCTGCGCCGCCGGCCCAGGGACCTCGCCACCCAGCAGGCCGCGGCCGCCGTGGGGCAGGGCCTGCTCATGCAGCAGTACGCGCTCCTGTTCGCGGGCCACGAGATCACCGTCGGGCAGGTGCTACTGACCGTCGAGGACGTCACGGTGCAGTCCAAGTACCGCAACGCCTACCGCACCGCCGCGAAGCTGTTGGAGCTCGGGGTGTTGCCGATCGTCAACGAGAACGACACGGTCGCGACCCAAGAGATCCGCTTCGGCGACAACGACCGCCTGGCCGCCCTCGTCGCCCATCTCGTGCACGCCGACGCCCTCATCCTGCTCAGCGACGTCGACGCCCTCTACGACGCCAACCCGAAGCTGCCCGGCGCCCGCCGCATCGACGAGGTGACAGGACTCGCCGCACTGAACGCCGACATCTCCTCGATCGGCACCGCGGTGGGCACCGGTGGCATGCTCACCAAGGTGGATGCCGCTCGGATCGCCACCAGCGCGGGGATTCCAACGCTGCTCACGAGCGCGGAGCGGGTGTCGGCGGCCCTCGACGGGGGCGAGGTGGGCACGGTCTTCCACCCCACGGGCAAGCGTCGCCCGACCCGCCTGCTGTGGCTGGCGCACGCGAGTGCCACCCAGGGTGAGCTCGTCCTCGACGACGGCGCGATCACCGCGCTCACCCAGCGCAAGGCGTCCCTGCTCCCTGCCGGCATCGTGGCGGTTCGCGGCTCGTTCAGCTCCGGCGACCCGGTCGATCTCGTGGACCGCACAGGCAAGGCCGTCGCCCGCGGGCTCGTCAACTACGACGCCGAGGAGTTGCCGCCGCTGCTGGGCCATTCGACGCGCGAACTCGCCCGCGAACACGGCGCCCAGTACCAGCGCACCGTCGTTCACCGCGACGGCCTGGTCCTGCTTTAACGGTTCCGGCGGCACTGGGTAGTGACAGATGTCTTCGGCACCACCGTCGTCGTGACCGCGCCGACCATCGAGAAGGTCAGCGCGCGTCGTTGTGTTGCAGTCTGTTAACAAACCCTCAGCGTTGCGGATGGGAGGGCGTCGCGTCCGCTACCGTGACCGGTACCGCACACCACCTATTTAGGAGTTGCCTTGAGAAGAACCTCGATCGGGAAGGCGCTGGTCGCCTCGGTCGCTGTCGCGTTTGCGCTGGCTTCGTGCGCGCAGAGCGACCGCGAAAGCGGCTCGGAATCGGATTCTGGGGGCGGTGGCGGGACGTTCGTCTTCGCCTCGTCCTCCGATCCGGTCATGCTGGATCCGGCGATGGCCAGCGACGGCGAGACCTTTCGTATTTCGCGCCAGATGTACGAAGGCCTGGTCTCCACCAAGCCCGGGACCACCGAACTGGCCCCGTTGCTCGCCAAGTCTTGGGAGACCTCCAAAGACGGCAAGACCTTCAGCTTCGATCTCCAAGAGGGCGTGAAGTTCCACGACGGCACCGACTTCAACGCCGAGGCCGTCTGCGCCAACTTCGATCGCTGGTACAACTGGACCGGCATCAACCAGTCCGAGAACATCACCTATTACTATGGAAAGTTGTTCCGCGGTTACAAGACGGGCGACAAGGAGGGCATCTACGAAAGCTGCACCGCCGACGCCCCGAACAAGGTGACCGTGAAGCTGAGCGCCCCGTTCGCCTCCTTCATCGACGCGATGACGCTGCCGGCCTTCTCGATGCAGAGCCCGACGGCGCTGGAGAAATACAACGCCGACGACACCGCCGGCACCGAGGACGATCCCCGATTCTCCGCCTACGCCACCGAACACCCCACGGGCACCGGACCGTTCAAGTTCGTGAAGTGGGAGCGCGGCCAGCTGGTTGAGCTGGCCCGCAACGACGATTACTGGGGCGAGAAGGCCAAGATCGAGAAGGCCATCGTCCGGGTGATCTCCGATCCGCAGGCGCGCACCCAGGAACTCGAAGCGGAGAACATCGACGGGTACGACCTCGTGGCCCCGGCCGATCTGCAGCCGCTGGAGGACAAGGGCTTCCAGATCAAGAACCGCCCCGCCTTCAACGTGCTGTACCTGGGCATGAACCAGAAGAACAAGGACCTCAAGGACGTCAAGGTGCGCCAGGCGATCAGCCACGCGATCGACAAGGACGCCATCGTCGAGCAGTCGCTGCCCAAGGGTTCCAAGACCGCCACCCAGTTCATGCCCGACCTGGTCAACGGCTACAACCCCGACGTCACCACCTACGACTACGACCCCAAGAAGGCCAAGTCGCTGCTGAAGGAGGCCGGTAAGGAGAACCTCACGCTGAAGTTCGCCTACCCGACCGGGGTTTCTCGCCCCTACATGCCGACGCCGGAGGACACCTTCGTGACGGTGCGCAGCCAGCTCGAGGCCGTCGGGATCAAGATCGAGCCCGTGGCCGCCAAGTGGAGCCCGGACTACCTGGACCTGATCCAGGGCAAGAAGGGCGTGGACAAGCACGACATCCACTTCCTCGGCTGGACCGGTGACTACAACGATCCCGACAACTTCGTCGGCGTCTTCTTCGGCGCCAAGTCCAACGAGTGGGGCTTCGACAACCAGAAGCTGTTCGACAACCTCAAGAATGCTCGCGAGCTCGAGACCAAGGAAGAGCAGGCCAAGGCCTACTCCGACATCGAGGAGCAGATCGCGACCTTCATCCCCGGCGTCCCGTTGGCGCACCCGGCGCCCTCGCTGGCGTTCGGCAAGCGCGTGGAGGGCTACCAGCCCAGTCCGGTGCAAGACGAGGTGTGGAACACCATCACCTTGAAGAAGTAGGCAACACCGCCCGTCTGTGAGAACAGGGGTGGCGCCGACGGTTTACCTCGACCGTCGGCGCCACCGGTTGTCGGCACCCACGCTCTGAAAGGGGCTCATGCTCCGATTCATCATTCGCCGGATGTTGCTGATGGTTCCGGTCCTGTTCGGCCTCAGCCTGCTGCTGTTCGGCTGGTTGCGCGCGCTGCCCGGGGATCCGGCGCGCGCGTTGCTGGGGGAGAAGGCAACCCCGGAATCGATCGCTCGGGTCAACGCGCAATACGGCTTCGATCAACCCCTGGTCGCCCAGTACGTCAAGTACATGAGCCAGCTGCTGCAGGGCAACTTCGGCTCCTCCTCACGCACGGGCGAGCCGGTGCTGGGCACCTTCATGAACCGCTTCCCGGCCACCATCGAGCTGACCGTCGCCGCGCTCGTCTTCGCGATCGCGATCGGCATCCCGCTCGGTTACCTGGCGGCCCGGCGGGCTGGCGGCCTCCTCGACATGTTGGCGGTGGGCAGCTCGCTGGCCGGCGTCGTCATCCCCGTCTTCGTGCTCGCCTACATCTTGAAGTTGATCTTCGCGGTCGGCCTGCCCGGTCCGTTGGGAGCGCTGGCGTTCCTGCCGACCTCGGGCCGCCAAGACGTCCGAATCGATGCCACCCACATCACCAACTTCTTCGTCCTCGACGGGCTCCTCACCCGCGAGTGGGACGCCGCCCTCGACGCGTTGGTCCACCTCATCCTGCCGGGCATCGCCCTCGGCTCGATCCCGCTGGCGATCATCGCCCGGATGACCCGCGCCTCGGTGCTGGACGTGCTGAACGAGGACTACGTGCGCACCGCCGTGGCCAAAGGACTGCACCAGCGGGTGATCACGTTCCGCCACATCCTCAAGAACGCGCTGCTGCCGGTGATCACCACGATCGGCCTGCAGACCGGCGCCCTGCTGTCCGGGGCGGTGCTCACCGAAACGGTATTCGCCTTCAACGGCATCGGCGCCTACCTGTTCGACTCCATCTCGAACCTCGACTTTGCCGTGCTGCAGGGATTCATCTTGTTCATTGCGCTGATCTACGCCATCGTCAACCTGGTCGTCGACGTGGCCTACGGAGTCATCGACCCGAGGATGAGAGTGTCATGACCGAAGCAAACCAGTCTCCCGAGGCCCTCGCCACCAGCTCCGGGGCGCCCCGTCCCGAGAAGCTCGCCGCGTTGATGCCCACCGGCGTGAGCGACGCCCGCGGCACCAGCCTGTGGCGGGGCGCGTTCAAGCGGCTGCGACGAGACCCCGCCGCTATCCTCGGCGCCGTGATCGTCTTGGCCTTCGTCGCGGTGGCCGTCCTGGCGCCCCTCATCGCCCCCTACGAGCCCGGCAACCCGCTGTGGAACTCCGAGGTGACCCCCTCCAACGTTCCCGGCCCGTCGCCGGGGCACCTGCTGGGGCTGGACCCCTTCGGCTCCGACCTGTTTACCCAGCTCGTGTTCGGGGCCCGCCAATCGCTGATCATCGGCATCGTCTCCACCTCGCTCGGCCTCTTGGGAGGCGCGACGTTGGGCACCCTGGCCGGTGGCTTCGGCGGCTGGGTGGACGTGCTGGTGATGCGCATCGTCGACATCATGCTCTCCATCCCCTCGCTGCTGTTGGCGGTCAGCGTCGCGGCCGTTCTGGGGCGTCGACCCGAGGCGTTGATGATCGCCATCGCGGTGGCCCAGATCCCGATCTTTGCCCGGCTCTTGCGTGGCTCGATGATGGGTCAACGCAACCAGGACTACGTGCTCGCCTCGGTGTCGCTGGGGTTGCGCAAGCGCACGATCATCATGAGCCACGTGCTGCCGAACTCGCTCGGTCCCGTGATCGTCCAGGCCACCTTGACCCTCGCGACGGCGATCATCGAGGTCGCGGCGCTCAGCTACCTCGGTCTGGGATCGCCCGATCCGGTCGTCGCCGAATGGGGCCGGATGCTCGTCAAGGCCCAAGAACGCCTGTCCTCCGAACCCATGCTGACGGTGCTCCCGGGCGCCTGCATCGCGGTGACCGCCTTGGGGTTCACCCTGCTCGGCGAATCCTTGCGCGAAGCCCTCGACCCGAAATCGCGAAGGTGATCATGAAGGAAACCAAACCGCTGCTCTCGGTCACCGACCTGCGGGTCACCTTCGGGGTGCGCGGCGGCGAGAGCACCAAGGCCGTCGACGGGGTCAGCTTCGACGTCGCGCCCGGTGAGGTGGTCGGCATCGTCGGCGAATCGGGCTCGGGCAAGTCGGTCACCTCGATGGCGATCATGGGTCTGCTCCCCAAGCGCGGGGTCAAGATCAGCGGATCGGCCAGCTACGACGGCAAAGAGCTGCTCACCATGTCGCCGAACGCGTTGCAAAAGCTGCGGGGCAACGAGCTGGCGATGGTCTTCCAGGATCCGATGAGCTCGCTCAATCCGGTGGTCACGGTGGGCCGCCAGATCGTCGAGGTGCTCAAGACCCACCAGGACATCGCCACGAAGGCGGCGCGGGCCGAGGCCGAGGAGCTGCTCGCCCGGGTCGGTATCCCCGATCCGGACCGTCGCCTGGGGGAGTATCCCCACCAGCTGTCCGGCGGGATGCGCCAGCGGGCGTTGATCGCGGTGGCGTTGGCCTGCAAGCCGAGGCTGCTGATCTGCGACGAGCCCACCACCGCGCTCGACGTGACGATCCAGGCGCAGGTGCTGGAGCTGCTCAAGGAGCTCGTCGCCGATCTCGGCACCGCCATGATCATGATCACCCACGATCTCGGCGTCGTCGCCGGGCTGTGCGATTGGGTGAACGTCATGTATGCGGGGCGGGTGGTGGAATCGGCCGGCCGCCGAGAGCTGTTCGCCCACCCCCGGCACCGCTACACCGAGGGCCTGCTCGCCTCGATCCCGCGCCTCGACGCCCCCCGCGGTCAGCAGCTCACCCCCATCCGGGGCACCCCGCGGGACACGATCTCCTGGGCCCAGGCCTGCGCGTTCGCCCCCCGCTGCGATTACGCCACCGACGAGTGCGTCGAGCCCGACATCGAGCTGACGTTGCAGCCGGGCGCGGAAAATCACCGGGCGCGGTGCGTGCATCCGGCGCCCGCCAAGACCGGAAGCCGCGAAGCCAAGGGAAACCAAGCATGAGCAACGACTCCGACATCCTGCTCTCGGCCCGCGACGTGAAGGTGCACTTCCCGATCAAGCGGGGCCTCTTCTTCGATAGGACGGTCGGGCACGTGAAGGCCGTCGACGGGGTGAGCTTCGATATCCGCCGCGGCCAGACCTACGGGCTGGTGGGGGAGTCGGGTTGCGGTAAGTCCACCCTCGGCCGCGGGCTGCTGCGGCTGGTGGAGCCCACCGAGGGCTCGGTGCTGTTGCGCCCCGACGCGGACGCCGAGCCCGTCGAGATCACCAAGCTGAAGGCCGAGCCGCTGCGGCTGTTGCGCAGGCGGATGCAGATGGTGTTCCAGGATCCGCTGGCCAGCCTGGATCCTCGCCAGAGCATCGAGAGCCTGCTGGTGGAGCCGTTGACGGTACACGGGCTGAGCGATCGCGACAGGGCCGAGTACGGCCAGGACTCCGCCAAGACCCACCTGGCCAAGGCCGCGGCCATGCTCGAGGTCGTCGGGCTGCCGCGGGCGGCGCTGGCGAAATATCCGCACGAGTTCTCCGGCGGCCAACGTCAACGCGTCGGCATCGCCCGCGCCATCATCTTGAACCCCGAACTCGTGATCGCCGACGAGCCGGTCTCGGCCCTCGACGTCTCCGTTCAGGCCCAGGTGATCAACCTGTTGGAGAGTCTGCAAAAACAGTTCGGCCTGACCTACATGGTGATCGCCCACGATCTGGCGGTGGTGCGACACATCTGCGACACCATCGGCGTCATGTACCTCGGCGGGCTCGTCGAAGAGGCGCCCAGCGATGACCTGTACGCCCAGCCGATGCACCCCTACACGCTGTCGTTGATGTCGGCGATCCCGTTGCCGGATCCGGTGGCCGAGGACGAACGAGAGCGAATCCTCTTGACGGGCGACCTGCCGAGCCCGGCGCACCCGCCGAGCGGCTGCCGCTTCCACACGCGCTGCCCGTGGAAGCAGGAGACCCGCTGCGACACCGAGATTCCCGAGTTGCGCGAGATCAAGCCCGGGCGCAAGGTGGCCTGCCACTACGCCGAACAGGTGCTCGATGGCACCCTGGCTCCCAACGCCGAACAGGTGGCGTCCTAGGATGAAGGTTTAGCCCGGTCGAGAACGAGTCAGAAACTATGAGGAGGTTGAAGGTGTCGCAAACGGTCAAGGGTGTCATCGCTCGCAGCAAGGATGCGGCCGTAGAGGTCGTCGACGTGGTGGTCCCCGATCCGGGCCCGAACGAGGTGATCGTCACCATCCAAGCCTGCGGGGTCTGTCACACCGACCTTCATTACCGCAACGGCGGCATCAACGACGAGTTCCCCTTCCTGCTGGGCCACGAGGCCGCCGGGCTGGTCGAAACGGTGGGCGATCGCGTCACCGAGGTCGAGGTCGGCGACTACGTCATCTTGAACTGGCGGGCGGTCTGCGGGCAGTGCCGGGCCTGCAAGCGCGGCGAGCCCTGGTACTGCTTCGACACCCACAACGCCGAGCAGAAGATGACCCTCACCGACGGCACCGAGCTGAGCCCGGCGCTGGGCATCGGGGCGTTCATCGAGAAGACCCTGGTGCACGAGGGCCAGTGCACCAAGGTGGATTCGGACGCCCGCCCCGAGGTGGCCGGCCTGCTGGGTTGCGGCGTGATGGCCGGCATCGGCGCCGCCATCAACACCGGCCAGGTGGGCCGCGGAGACACCGTCGCGGTTTTCGGCTGCGGCGGCGTGGGCGACGCCGCGATCATGGGCGCCGCGCTGGCGGGGGCGTCGAAGGTGATCGCCGTCGATGTCGAGGATCGCAAGCTGGAGTGGGCCACGAACATGGGCGCCACCCACACGGTCAACTCCAAGACCACCGACGCGGTCGAGGCCATCCAGGAGCTCACCGGGGGATTCGGCGCCGATGTCGTCATCGACGCCGTGGGCCGCCCCGAGACCTACAAGCAGGCCTTCTACGCCCGCGATCTCGCCGGCACCGTCGTTCTCGTCGGCGTCCCGGATCCGGAGATGAAGCTGGAGTTGCCACTGCTGGACTTCTTCGGCCGCGGCGGATCGCTGAAATCCTCCTGGTACGGCGACTGCCTGCCCAGCCGAGATTTCCCCATGCTCATCGATCTCTACCTTCAAGGCCGGCTCGATCTCGAGGCCTTCGTCAGCGAGAAGATCGGCATCGACGACGTCGAGGCCGCCTTCACCAAGATGCACGACGGCGACGTCCTGCGCAGCGTCGTGATGATGGGAGAAAAGAAATGATCCGCATCGACAAGACAGTGACCTCGGGGACGTTCTCCCTCGACGGCGGCACCTGGGACGTCGACAACAACGTCTGGGTGATCGGGGACGACACCGAGTGCATCGTCATCGATGCCCCCCACGACGCGGCCGCGATCGCCGACCTGGTGGGTGAGCGCGAGGTGGTGGCGAACCTGCTCACCCACGCCCACGACGACCACATCGACGCCGCCGCCGCGCTGGGCGAGCGGGTGCAGGCCGTCACCCACCTGCATCCCGACGATCGGATGCTGTGGGACAGGGTCTACCCGGACCAGGCGCCGGGCGCCGAGTTGAGCGAGGGTCAGACCTTCGAGGTGGCCGGCGCCACCCTGCAGGTTCTCCACACCCCGGGACACAGCCCCGGCTCGTGCTGCTTCTACCTGCCCAGCGAGGGCGTGGTGTTCGCCGGCGACACCCTGTTCCAGGGCGGCCCGGGCGCGACGGGACGCTCCTTCTCCAGCTTCGAGACCATCATCGAATCCATCGAGGACCGGCTGTTCACCCTGCCCGAGGACACCGTGGTGCACACCGGCCACGGCGACGACACCTCGATCGGCGCCGAGGCGCCGCACCTCCAGGAGTGGATCGACCGCGGCAACTGATCGATTGGCGCCAGCTGATCCGCTAACCCGCTGATCCGCCGATCCGCTAACCCTCCGATCCGCCGACCCGCTGACCCGCTGACCCGCCGACCCGCTGATCCGCTGATCCGCTGATCCGCTGATCCGCTGATCCGCTGATCCGCTAACCCGCTGATCCGCTAACCCGTCTGATCCGCTAACCCGCCTAACCCGCTAACCAAGCTTGCGTTGGTCACGTTCGCTGCCGGAAGACGACCCGTTTGACGCCACCCGGTGGGTGAGTGAGGTGGTGCAGATAGCCGTCGTCATGAATCATGCGGTGGTGGAAAGAACACAAGGGGATCGCTTGATCGAGGTCGGTGTTGCCGCCGTGCTGCCAGGGGTGTTGGTGATGCAGCTCGGACCAGGCGAACGGCCGGTCACACCCGGCCGCCGCGCACGAGTCGTACCGGCTGGCGAGCATGGTGCGTTGGGCCTCGCTGAACAGGCGTCGTTCGCGGCCCAAATCCAGCGGCACCGACACTCCGCCCAGCACCGCGGGCACAATCCCGGCGTTGCAGGCGAGTTGGCGGGCCTTCTCGGCCGAGATGTCGATACCGGTGTCGGTGCCCGCCACCATGATCTGGCCGCGGAGCTGGTCGAGGCCCATCGTGACCACCACCGTCGCCGCGACCTTGGCGTGGAGCCGGTCGGCGGGCAGGTGTTCCAGCAGTTCGACCAGCGCCAGCCCGTATTCGTGGCCCCAATCGGCGGCATGATCGTCGGTCCTGGTCCAGGTGCGGCCGTCCTCGTGGGCGGTACGCAGCGCGGCCCGACGGGGCGCGGTGATCT